>NZ_JBQPRB010000005.1:0-210451 GCF_052266715.1 Jeotgalibaca sp. A122
AATAGATGTGCGGTGGCGATGGCGAGAAGGCCACACCTGTTCCCATCCCGAACACAGAAGTTAAGCTTCTTAGCGCCGATTGTAGTGAAGGGTTTCCCTTTGTGAGAGTAGGACGCTGCCGCGCATCAACATTATTCCGCAATAGCTCAGTTGGTAGTAGCGCTTGACTGTTAATCAAGATGTCGTAGGTTCGAGTCCTACTTGCGGAGTTCTCTTTTTTAAGAGGTCTAATAGCAATGTCTGGAGAGTTGTCCGAGTGGCCGAAGGAGCACGGTTGGAAACCGTGTAGGCGGGTAACCGTCTCAAGGGTTCGAATCCCTTACTCTCCGTTCTAGAATATTATCATGGCCCGTTGGTCAAGCGGTTAAGACACCGCCCTTTCACGGCGGTAACACGGGTTCGATTCCCGTACGGGTCATATTTCAGCGATGTATTTTTATAATACATGGAGGTTTAGCTCAGCTGGGAGAGCGTCTGCCTTACAAGCAGGATGTCGGCGGTTCGATCCCGTCAACCTCCATTGGTTCCGTGGTGTAGGGGTTAACATGCCTGCCTGTCACGCAGGAGATCGCGGGTTCAAATCCCGTCGGAACCGTAGTTTTATTTTTTAAAATGGCTTGGTAGCTCAGTTGGTAGAGCACTTGATTGAAGCTCAAGGTGTCGGCGGTTCGATTCCGTCCCAAGCCACCATGGAGGGGTAGCGAAGTGGCTAAACGCGGCGGACTGTAAATCCGCTCCTTCGGGTTCGGCAGTTCGAATCTGCCCCCCTCCATCTTTTTTTGTTTTTAGGGGTATAGTATAATGGTAGTACTACGGTCTCCAAAACCGTCAGTGTGGGTTCGAATCCTACTACCCCTGTTAGTTTTATGGCGATTGTGGCGAAGTGGTTAACGCACCGGTTTGTGGATCCGGCATTCGTGGGTTCAATTCCCATCAGTCGCCCCATTGGGGTATAGCCAAGCGGTAAGGCAACAGACTTTGACTCTGTCACTCGTTGGTTCGAATCCAGCTACCCCAGTTTTTTGATTATGGCGGTATAGCCAAGTGGTAAGGCGCAGGTCTGCAAAACCTTCATCACCGGTTCAAATCCGGTTACCGCCTTATTGAAAAGAATAAAAAAATTGCAACCTCATTTACATACTCGTTATGCCGGCGTGGCGGAATAGGCAGACGCGCTGGACTCAAAATCCAGTGCCCGCGAGGGCGTGCCGGTTCGACCCCGGCCGCCGGTATACTAAACACCAATCTTTCTTCCGAGAGGTTGGTGTTTTTTTGGATTCTATTATTTATGGTGTTGGTAGGTATTCTTCGCGGAAATCCCGAAGGGCATTTCCTTCACCGACACCAGATAACCAAGAACTTTTTTGATGCTCACACGTATAGCCGGGTGCGGCGATTAAAATATATTTTAGACATAAACGCCGCGTTTTCCGGAAAAATGCGGCGTTCCGTTGCGAATTTTTATGGGAACGCCACACTACGGGGGTTAAATGCGGCTTTCTGCGCTCGTCCAGGCGCTTAAAGCCGCACTAGGGACATAAAGTGCGACGATTAAAATGCTACCACCTGCTTAACGCCGCACATAGGCAAGGACGTAATTTTTTTTTACTCAGCTCCCCAGATACAGCAACATATCTTTACTATAATGCACTACTTTCTGATATAATATGTTGATTATAAAATACTTATTAGGAGTGATAAACAATGGAATGGATACGTTTGATTGGTATTGCTATTATTGTCATCGGCTTTGTTCTTAAACTGGATACTATTGCGGTTGTTTTAATTGCTGCAGTTGTAACAGGGTTGGTATCCGGCATTTCTTTTGTCGAAATTTTGGAAATTCTGGGATCGGCATTTGTGAATAACCGTTTAGTAACGTTATTCTTCTTGACGTTACCAATGATTGGTTTATCTGAACGTTTTGGACTAAAAGTGCAGGCTACCAATTTGATTCAAAAATTAAAAGGACTGACATCCGGAAGAATGTTGACCTTGTATCAATTCATCCGCGAGATTGCGGCCTTTTTCTCCATTCGGGTACAAGGGCAAACACAGTTTGTACGTCCGATTGTTGACCCAATGGTGCAAGCTGCGGCAAAACTGAAATACGATGAGATTGATGAAGATGACGTGGAAATGTTGAAAGCAAAATCTGCAGCATCTGAAAACTTTGGTAATTTCTTCGCACAAAATACATTTATTGCGGCATCTGGCGTTTTGTTGATTTCAGGAACAATGGAGTCTTTGGGCTATGAAATTTCACCTGTTGCAGTAGCATCTGCTTCTATTCCAGTAGCGTTAATTGCTTTGGCATTAGCCGCAGGTAGCAACATTTTGACGGATAGAAAAATGGACCGTAAATACGGGAAGAAAGGAGGGCGTAAATAATGGATACAGCTTACATTACTGAAACGCTCGTTCCTATGATTCTTGAGTTCTTTTATTTGCTTATCGGACTTCAGTTATTTTATACAGCTTTTCGCGTGTTGAAACAACCGGATCACCCGACTCGTTTCGGAACTGCTTTGTTCTGGGCACTGTTAGGTGTGGTATTTGGGTTTGGAAACTTTATGCCTGCAGTTTTCAGCGGGGTTTTCTTGTTGATCATGGGTCTCTTGACGCTCTTTAAACAAGTGAAAATCGGTAAAATCGAGACCAACACCGAAGAGGAACAAACAGCGCATGCAAACCGTTTTGGCAATAAAATATTCATCCCGGCTATCCTTTTGGCTTTAACAGCGGTATTAATCGCTCAATTCACACCTTTCGGCGGTCAAGTGGGTATCGGAGCCGCAGCAGTCCTTTCACTTATTGTTGCTATGGCTATTTTCCGGGCAACACCAAACCAAACATTGGCTGAATCCGATCGTATGGTGCAACAAGTTGGTACGACTGGTATTTTACCGCAACTACTGGCAGCACTTGGAGTGTTGTTCACGACAGCTGGAGTAGGCGATGTTATCGCTGACTTGATCTCCGGTTTCGTACCTGAAGGCAATCGTTTGATTGGCGTTTTGGCATATGTGTTTGGTATGGTTATCTTTACAATGATCATGGGGAATGCATTTGCTGCCTTTACGGTTATTACAGCTGGAATCGGGATTCCATTCGTGATCGCACAAGGTGCCGATCCCGTTATTGCAGGTGCCCTTGCGATGACAGCTGGTTTCTGTGGAACCTTGATGACACCAATGGCAGCCAATTTTAACGCACTGCCTGCTGCATTATTGGAAATGAAAAATCCAAACGGCGTGATTAAAGCACAAACGCCAATGGCACTCATTTTAATCGTGGTACATATCGCACTGATGTATTTCTGGGCATTCTAGGAAAAGAAAGGAATAATACGATGAAAATTTTAGTAACAGCCTTCGACCCATTCGGTGGCGAAAAAATTAACCCGGCTCTTGAAGCCGTAAAACTGTTGGCAGACGAAATTGCCGGCGCAGAAATTGTGAAGTTGGAAATTCCGACTGTCTTCCACAAATCAGCAGATGTCATGCGTGAAAAAGCCTTGGAAATTAAACCTGACATGATTTTATGTATCGGGCAGGCGGGCGGCCGTTTTGCCATCACACCTGAACGCGTGGCGATCAACCAAGATGATGCCCGTATCGAAGACAACGAAGGCAACCAACCGATCGACGTAGTCATCAAGGAAGACGGAGCACCTGCATATTTTGCAACTTTGCCAATTAAAGCAATGGTTGAAAAAATAAAAGAAGCGGGAGTGCCGGCAGCTGTTTCCAACTCGGCAGGTACTTTTGTCTGCAACCACATTATGTATCACGCTCTCTATTTAGCGGAGAAGGAATTGGGCGGCATCCAGGCCGGATTTATCCATGTCCCATATATCCCGGAGCAAGTGGTTAATAAACCAAATCAACCAGCAATGAGTTTGGAAGACATGGCGAAAGGTCTGACAGCTGCCATTGAAGCAATGGTTGAGTTCCATGACAAAGAAGATTTAAAGCGTGTTGGCGGCGCTATTCACTAATATCCATGACACTGACGATTACTGTCAGTGTCTTTTTTTACTCAAAAATGTTATATTAGAGACGAAATAGGCTGAGAGGAGGGACATCAATGAATTTTCAGCTTCGTGCAAATAAGCTAGCCGCTAGCTTGGGTGGTGTTGATAACATTGTCGGAATGGAAGCAGGCGAACAGCTTCTTGTCATTCGTGTTGCTCATATGGAATATGTAGAAATCCAACGTATTCAAGCAGCACCATTTGTGTCTGAAGTGTTAATTGGATTGACCAGTGTCAGTATCTTGACAAATGATGGTTCAGCCCAAGCGTTGGTTTCAGGGTTACGTTTATCAGAAACCGGCAGGATGGAAGTAGAAGATCCGCCGTTTAAGCTTACAAATCTCTTGCGTAAATTGTTTATTCCACTATTATCTACGATTATGGCCGGTGGCGTCATACAGGGCTTTATGGTCTTGTTATTGTCATTCGCCATTTACCGATCAGCTGTAGGCGCCACCGAAACCCTTTCAGTTATTTATACCCTCGTTTTTATGATCCTACCTGTCCTCATTGCTTTTTCCAGTGCCCGCTATTTTAAAACAAACCCTTATATAGCTGCTGCAATCGCAGGGATTATGATCCAGCCAACCATTACCAATTTTGTTGCAGACCGAATTTTAAATCAGTTCCTTAAATTCCCTCTTATCCAAAACCACCAGTTCAACACGATTCTACCTGTTTTGATTCTGGTTCCGTTTTTAGCCTATATTAATCGTCAGCTAACTGAACGGATGACTGGGACCCTGTTGCCTGTAATCCGACCATGTATCCTGATGGGATTGGGTCTGATTTTTGGCGTCATCATTTTGTTGCCATTGATGGCTTTGGCCAGTCATATCTCCGTCTCGTTGTTCATCATGATGGCGGAAAGAATCCCTTTCTTGGCAACGGCATTAATGGGCTTTTTGGGGCCGTTATTCGTTTTGACGGGGTCGCATTATTCCTTTTTTGAGGCAGCGACTCAGGCGATTGAATCAACCGGCTATGATATGTTATTGGGACCAGGTATGCTCATTTCCAATGCTGCCCATGCAGGGGTGGCACTCGCATTAACCATGAAGAGCCGGAAAAAACTTTATCGTTATTATACGGGGCTATCATTTGTATTGTCACTCTTGGGTGTAACTCAACCTATAATGTATGGGGGCGAATTAATTTTAAAGAATTTGCTGTGGTATGTGATGATCGGTGGTGGGGCCGGAGGATTGTTGGCCGGGTTGTTTGATTTAAGGATCTATCAATTTGTCAATCCAAATATCACTTCATTGCCTGCCTTTGTGGATGATTCCGGGAATTTATTTGTTGCCATCAGTTGCATGGTGGTGGCGGCTTTAATCGCTTATTTTCTGACGATGATGCGGCCTTTGGTGGAATTGACAGATGAAGAGATTCGAATTGCCACAAGCGGTCAAGGACTTGATGTGATAGAATAAAGTTGGAGGGTGAGTCGTGAAAAAAATTGAACGTAGTGCAGTATTCTTAAAAGAAAATCTGGCGCTGTTCCAGTGCCCAGTCTGTAAAGAAGCGTTCCAGGACGTGTCAGGTCAAGGTGTGGTGTGTGCCAATAATCACCGCTTTGATTTGGGCAAAAAAGGGACGCTTCATTTATTGTTAAAAGGGGGCCAAAACGAATATGATAAGGCAATGTTGTCGAGTCGTAAAGCGTTGGCAGATACGGGATTTTTCCATCCGATTTTGGATGCCATCTTGAATCATATCCCCAAAGAAGGGACGATTTTGGATGTTGGTTGTGGCGAAGGCTCGCATTTACATTATTTGACCGAAAAAGGTTTATCAGGGGAGAAAATTGGTTTTGATATTTCCAAGGATGCGATTCAACTGGCAGCAGCCCACTTCTTTGATGATGCTTTTTGGTGTGTGGCGGATTTGGCCCAGTCACCTTTTGGGGCAGAGCAATTTGATGCCATCTTGAATATCTTTTCGCCGTCCCATTACCAGGAATTTAATCGCGTTTTAAAACCGGATGGACGGGTGTACAAAGTTGTACCGGATGCGGATTATTTGATCGAGCTACGTGAATTATTATATGGGGACCGTAGCTATAATAATCAGGATGTGGTGAACCGTTTCAAAGAAATATATCCGGAAGCATTACATAAACATGTGAGGTATGAAGTAGAGCTCACCGAGTCAACTTTCCGTTGGTTGGTTGAAATGACACCACTCACATGGGGTGCAACCGATGCTGACATCGAAAAAATACTGAAAAAACCATTGAAAACAATTTCTGTTGCGGTTTCATTGTTGATAAGTGGACCCATAAAGGTTTACAAATAAACATAACGGTGTTATATTAGATGTATCATTTTGGGAGTATATCATTGCCATTTTATATTAGTCGAAATGATCTTATCCAACGTATTGATTCGCCGTGCTAGCCACCGAGTCTATACGTTTTTTTTATGCTATAATTTAGTCAAAACAAAGGGAGGAATGCAGGGTGGTAAACGCAACTTTGAAAGAACAGATTATCGAAGCGTGTCAAGAAATCGGAATCGATAAAGTTGGCTTTACAACTGCCGATCCGTTTGATGACATGAAAGAATCATTGTTAGAACAAAAAGCCAACGGTCATACATCGGGTTTTGAACATCAGGTGTTGGATGAACGGCTGTATCCAGAACTTATTTTCCCCGGGGCAAAGTCGATTATTTCAATTGCCCTCGCTTATCCTTCCAAGCCGCTCGTAAAACCGGAGCGGGAAAAAGGGGTGCGTCGCGGTTCTTTCGCGCGTGCGTCGTGGGGAGTGGATTATCACTTCATTTTACGTGAAAAGATGGACCAGTTGGTGGCGTTCATGGCGGAAAAGATGCCGGAAGCACGCTTTAAGCCGATGGTCGACACGGGTGAATTGATGGACACGGTGGTAGCGCAACGGGCCGGGCTCGGGTTTATCGGCCGGAATGGGTTGTTGATAACAGAAGAGTTTGGGACCTATGTGTATTTAGGCGAAATTATCACCGATATTGAACTTGCTCCGGATGCTCCGGGCGTGTTTGGTTGCGGGGATTGTTATCGTTGTGTGACGGCATGTCCAACGGGAGCATTGTTGGGGGACGGTCGGTTGAATGCACAGGTTTGTTTGTCGTTCCAAACGCAAACAAAAGGGAATATGCCGCTTGAGTTTCGCCGGAAGATGGGGCATGTGATTTATGGCTGTGACATTTGCCAACAGGCGTGTCCATATAATGCGGGGAAAAATTTCCATCTGCATCCCGAGATGGAACCAGAGCCGGACCGGGAAACACCGGTTCTGCAGCCGATGTTGACGATGTCGAATAAGGAATTTAAGAGTCAGTTTGGTATTTTGGCCGGCTCGTGGCGTGGGAAAAAGCCGTTGCAACGGAATGCGATTATTGCGTTGGCAAACTACCGCGATCGGAGTGCGGTGCCGGAATTGCTGCGCGTGATGGAGACGGACGTGCGGCCGGTTTTAAGAGGGACGGCAGCGTGGGCCATCGGTCAGATTGTGCGCGATGTGAATGCGGAGCTGTTGGCCTTTTTCCAGGAATGCATTGAAAAAGAAGAAGACGCGGAAGCGCGGGCGGAAATGGAAATGGCGCTCGCGAAGCTTGAAGGAGAAACGGAATAGATGACGAATCATATAGTTTTATTTGAACCACAAATCCCGGCGAATACGGGAAATATCGCCCGGACTTGTGCGGCGACGAATACGCCGTTGCATTTGATTGAGCCGCTGGGATTCTCGACGGATGACAAGCATTTGAAACGGGCTGGGCTTGACTATTGGAACGATGTTAATATTGTGAAACACGCGGATTTGGATGCGTTCATGGCCTATTTGGGCGACCGGAAATTATATTTGATTTCCAAGTTTGCTGAGACCGTTTATTCGGATGCTGATTTTACTGCGGACGAGGATGTTTTCTTTATATTTGGTAAGGAAACGACTGGGTTGCCGGAAACGTTCATGCAGGAGCACCGGGAGGATTGCTTACGGATTCCAATGAATGATACACACGTACGCTCATTGAATTTGTCTAACACGGCTTGCATGATTGTTTATGAGGCATTGCGTCAACAAGGGTTCCCAAATTTGGAAAAAACGCATGTTTATGAAAAAGATAAATTAAAATAAAACTTTTCGCCTTTTTTTGCATATATATATATGTAGAAAGGGGTGATTTTTTTGGTTAATGGCGTAAAGACGGAAATACATCAAATTTTGCATGCGTTAGAACGGCGGTTTGTGCTGCCGACGGAGTTACAGTCCTATTTGGCAAATTTGGATCGGGGGTTAGGTGGGGAAGATTGCTTTAGAGAGGTTTTGGAAGGGTTGACGTGTGCGCATGTGTTGTTGCGTGATGTACGGTTACGTCTGGATGCAAATTTTTTTCAAATAGATGCGTTGTTGCTGACGGGCAAACAAGTGATTGTGTTTGAGGTGAAAAATTGGGGTGGTGCGTTTGAATATGCGGATGGACAGATTGTGAGCAAAAAGTCGGGCAAGCCCTACAAAAATCCGCGCGAGCAGTTAAATCGTTGTGTCGTGAATTTACAGTATTTATTAAAGACTTGGGGGTTTGATTTCGAAGTGGTGGGGCGGGTAGTGTTTATCGATCCGACTTTTTATTTGTACAACGCCCCGATTGGTTTGCCATTTTTATTTGTCCCCGAGTTGAATGAATGGGTAAAAGCCCTGAATCGCTTTGATGGTTGGATTGGGGAGTCGCATCGTCGCTTGGGTGAACTGTTGGTTGCTCGTCATTGCCCCGCGAAAGTCGACTATGATTTGCTACCTGTGTATACATTTAAGAAATTGAAGAAAGGAATGGACTGTCAGAATTGTGGCGGGTTTGGGACAAGAGTAGCTGGGCAGCGGGTTCGTTGCCTTGAGTGTGGTTGCGAAGAAAGGGCAGAAACTGCAATCGTGAGGTGGGCAGTGGAATTGCAGTTGTTGTTTCCGAAAGTGAAAGTGACGAGTAGGCTAGTGGGTGATTTTTGTGATAATCAGTTTGAAGTTAGAAGGATTCATCGAAGTTTGCGTAAACATTTTGAGCAAATGGGTACGACCAAGGGAGCTTATTTCATAATTAGACCATTTGCCCCTAAAATAACGAGTGAAATGGTTTAATTAGTGATAATAAAACCATTTGGACCCAAAAATATCGTTGAAATGGTTTAATAAAGATTAATTAAACCATTTCAACTTAAAAAACCCTCGCAAATGGTTTAATTCCATCTGCGAGGGTTTCAATTTAAAAACTACTCTTCTCTTTCATTTTCTGGATATCCCGATACACGGCAATCATATCCTCGTAGATTTGATCATCCTCAATAATCGTTTCGTCAGGTCCATACAAGGTTGCTTCATTCAATGCCACAAACCGTTCAATAACCGCACGGTGCATCGGTGCCAGACGTTCAATTTCGCCAAAATACTGTCTTAACGTCTGCGCACTGGCACGTGGTTGCTCCAACTCAAACAGCCACAGAATCACCCGACGCTTATCCATACGCGGGAGTTGCAACAACCATTCGGCCGCTAACGGATATAATTTATGCCGCCACCAATAGACCGCTATAATCCCTGCCAACAGCAACACACCAACTAATTCCGGCAGGTATCGCTCTTCAGTAGCACGTGCTTCTTCACCAACCTCGGTACTCTCCGGCACTTCGCGCGATGAAGACTCGGAAACAGGCATTTCAGGCTCCTTTGAAACTTCATCCGGATTCAAAACATCGTCCTCATCCGGAAGAACCGCATCTTCATTGCTGGCCACACTAGTAAGCGGTTGGTTAAATGCAGGTGTCGGCTCGAACGGCACCCATCCATGTTCAGGGAAATAAATCTCCGGCCATGAGTGCGCATTTGCATTCGTTACCTCATAATAAGCGACACCATCCGCGTCAACCGCCGCTGTTCCACTGTTAAATCCCTTTGCCCATCGTGCCGGAATTCCAGCCATCCGCGCCATTACTACCATCGCCGTGGAAAAATTATCACAATAACCCACGCCCGATTCAAACAAGAAATGGTCCACATAATCCGCTCCGTCCGGCAACACCGATGCTTCCCGCAAACTATACCGGAAGCCGCCGTCCGAGCTCAAATACTGCTCTAACGCCCGTACTTTTTCGTACATCGTTCCCGGACCGGCCGTCAACTCGGCTGCCAAATCCCACACGCGCTGCGGCACACTTTCCGGTACCACCAAATACTCTTCCAATCCCAATGTATCCGTAATCGAAACATTATTCAACCCGGCAAAATCCATCTCAACGTCCACCAACGTCAATGAATAGGGCACCACACCCCCAACATTCTCAACGTACAATTCGTTCGAAGGCACTACGTACTCAAACGCACCCCCTTCGATATTTGCACCCACCATCTGATAGGTGTAGGGGAAATAAGGGAAATCACTTTCGCGATCGATCGTTATTTCAACCGTCTCTTCTTCCCCGGTTGATTCTACAAACCCATACTCAACCGGCAGCAAATTTAACGTATCGGGATTTTCCCAGCCAACGCCGGTATACACCGAACGCGTTGAAATACGCCAGTAATGCGGTTCATCATCATACGCCGCAAATGCGGGGTCAAAATTTTGTTGCACAGGACCGCCCAATTGGGAATCATCCTCATCATAGCCCATCCGAGTCAAGCTACCCCCGGAATTGTAATAATCCACCAAATCGAACAGCCCAGCCTCATCCAGCGACCGATTGACATTTTTCGCTTGGTTTTCAACCCATTGTTGTTGCGGGACCAAACTCTCGGTCGCCCAAACCGCCACCCGGGTCAAGCCCGCACTCATACCGGTGACAATCAACAAGGAGCCCAACGCTTTTTTCCAGCCCACTGTCGTTGAAATCCGCGAAACCCCCAGTACAAAAAGTCCCATACCCAAAATTTGGACCATCGCTGCAAAATAATCGTATTTGGTAAAGACCTGCAAAATCATCACATAAATCATTGCCGCCATGATTCCAGCTACGGGTCGCAAATGCACAATCAGCAAATATCCCGACAATGCGATTAACAATAGCATCATCACCAAACTCACGTTGGTTGGAAAAATTGCGGAAGCACCGGTAAAAAATTGCGCCAAACTCGCTCCAACTTGTGAAATTTCATTCTGAAACCAGGCCATTCCCGATAAATCCGAGGGCAGATAATACCGGTAGCAGACAATCACCAAGCCAATTTGAAATGGAATCCACGTAAACCAAAACGGCAATAATAAAGTCACCAAGGCTGTTCCCACCAAATAATAGAGAATGCCGCCCACGTCACTAAACTCACTCAAAGGTACATAAACCGTCAAAACAGGGTAAAACAACCCCACGAACCCGACTGCCAAAAACAGGCGTTTCACAAATTTCATCGCGCTTCACCTGCTTCCGTCACCATCATAAATGGCTCATGGCGACTCAAGCGGAGCTCATCAACCAGTGCTTCCGGAACAAAGACAATCGCCTTGCCATGCTTCAAATCAAGCTGTTGCCATTGGGCCAACAAAGCCGTTTTGTCCCAACTCGGTTGAATCGTCAAAAATGAATCCCCACCAATCAAATCAACCCGCACAGCCAATTGTTCTTGCCATTCCTTTTTGGCACTATAGCTAAGCGCCAATAGCTGCTCGAAACGCGGTGTCTGAAATCCTATAAACACCAGATGCAAACGGGGTTCCACTTCTTTTTCAAATTCCTTGACCATCAATTTCTCTCGTCTGAACGAAGCCTTCCAATCCACATGTTTCAAAGGATCCTGTGGCAAATAATCCCGGATCTGCCGGATTTCCGGTGCGCTTAATTTCAAATAACGCCTGATTTCCGGGTGATGGGATAACTTATGAATGGGCACGATGTCTGGATAAACATCCAAATTTACTGGTACGCGCTTAAGCACCCGATGCCGGAAAAAACCAAAATAATCGTCTCCCGCTGTTTCCACTGTCAACGTATCATAGTGCCCCCGTGGTAACTTCATCGCCAAATCGAAGCGTCGACGGAGGAGGGCGGACATTTGCGTTTCCATATTTTCCACCCGAATCTTTAAATCCGGTAAAAATAAAGGCCAGACCGCTACCAAGCGGAGCCGATTCACATCAGCCTCCACCCGTTGCCAAACTATCAGGGTCGATAGCCACAATACTACGACCACCAAACTAAAAAACAATAAAATAAACCAGGAAGTTGTTCCGGGAAATGCCATTGTGTATATAAACAGAATGAAGAAGCCTAAGAGGATAGCGATTTGCTTGGCCATTCTCCTGTAAACCATATTAAGACCTCCTCATCGGGGGTTGAACTTTCCTCACCAGAGATGCGATATAATCATCAATTTGTTTTGTCGTCAAATTTTCAAAAAACAACAAACGATGGCGATATACGGCTGGCAAAACGGCCAAAATGTCATCTGGAATCACGTAGTTGCGTTCTTCCAAAAGCGCATAGGCTTTGGCCGCAAGCAGACAAAACTGATTGGCACGGGGACTGATTCCCAAACGAATCCGTTGGTCTTCCCGCGTTTGATTTCCCAATCGGACGATGTAGTCAAGCAAGGCTTCTTCCACATGAATCGTAGGTACCAGTGCTTTTAATTGATGAAAGGTTTGTTTATCCAAAATCGGTTCTAAATTTGCCAAAGCTTCTCGGTTATCAGGTGCCGCCAACATCCTGACTTCTTGTTGAGGGGTTGGGTAGCCCAAGGACAACTGCATCAAAAAACGGTCCAATTGTGCTTCCGGTAGGGGATAGGTTCCTTCATACTCGATCGGGTTTTGCGTTGCCAGGACAAAAAAGGGATCTGGTAAATCATAAGTAACCCCATCGCTTGTTACTTGATGCTCAGCCATTGCTTCCAGCATCGCAGCTTGGGTACGTGGGGAAGTTCGGTTGATTTCATCCGCTAAAATAATCGAAGAAAATAAAGGCCCTTTCCGGAACTGGAACGTTTCTGCTCCACGTTGCGGCATCGAGAAACCAATGATGTCACTTGGCACGAGATCGGGGGTAAATTGAATCCGCGAAAAATCGGCCCCCATACAAGTAGCAATTGTTTTTACCAAGAGCGTCTTGCCGACGCCGGGGATATCTTCAAAAAGGACGTGGCCGCCTGCCAACATCGCGGTAATGGTTAGTTTCGTAATGTTTTCTTTTCCGATAATGATTGCATTCACCGTTTCGATTAGCAGGTGGACTTTCCGGACTGCTTGAAGTTGTTCTTTTGTTAAAGCCATGGTGAACCTCCTTCAAATATTTATCTTACCTCTATTATACAGGTTGGCAGTGAAATGGTATGGCGAAAAGGTTATAATGTAATTAACATTTCCTTAGGAGGTCATATGAGTATGTCTGAAAAACAAGCAATGCTGGCTTTACAAAACGGTTCCGATATTCGCGGAATCGCTATTTCAACACCGCAACAAGAAGTAACCCTAACGGTGGAAAGAACGAAAAAGATTGGTCAAGCTTTCATTACTTGGTTGCAAAAACGGGTTCCGGGCAAGGAATTAACTGTCGCAATCGGAATGGATAGCCGCATTTCCGGTCCAGATTTGAAACAAGCATTATTCGAGGGGATGGCGCATGCCGCTGTCACCATTATCGATTGTGGGATGGCAACGACTCCTGCCATGTTTATGGCAACTCTGTATGATGATTTCCGGGTAGACGGTGCCATTATGATCACTGCGAGTCACTTGCCGTTTCAATACAATGGCTTGAAGTTTTTTACGGCAACAGGCGGGGCCGAGCACGAGGACATCGACGAAATTCTGGAACTGGCTACCGAATCTGCTTTCCAAGCGGGTAATCAGGCTGTGATTGTAGAAAAAGATTTGTTGACGGTTTATGCCGAAGATTTGGTGGGAAAAATCCGCGAGGGCATTGATGCAGGATTTAAGCCTTTGGAAGGTAAACACATTGTTGTGGATGCCGGAAATGGGGCAGGTGGTTTCTTTGTCGAGAAAGTATTGCAGCCACTGGGTGCCAATACCACAGGTAGCCAATTCCTTGAACCAGACGGGATGTTCCCGAACCATGAATCCAATCCCGACAACAAAGTTGCCATGCAAGCTTTAAAAGATGCCGTTTTAAGTAATCAGGCTGATTTAGGGATCATTTTTGACACCGACGTTGACCGTTCGGCGTTAGTGGACTCCCAGGGGCAAGCTTTGAACCGTAATAACTTGATTGCCTTGATTTCAGCAGTGTTGTTGAAAGAGCAACCAGGTGCAACGATTGTAACCAACTCCGCAACTTCCCAACATGTGGAAGATTTTATCGTCGGTTTAGGCGGGAAACAGGATCGTTATTTAACCGGCTATCGCAACGTCATCAACCGGGCAATCGCACTTGACGCGGCTTTGGCAATTGAAACGAGTGGACATGCCGCTTTGAAAGAAAATTACTATTTGGATGACGGGGCTTATTTGGTCGCCAAATTATTGATGGCAAATACGGACTTACCGGCTTTGATAAAAGATTTGAAACAACCTGAAGAAACTACGGAATATCGTTTTGTGATTGTTGAAGAACCGATTCAGGAAAATGGTTTGGCAGTGATTGATCGCTTTAAGGCATTTTTGGCTGAACAGGCTGATATTCAATTGATTCCTGATCATCTAGAAGGGGTACGGGCTAATTTTGCGGACGGATGGTTTATCTTGCGGATGAGTCTGCATGAACCGTTGTTGGTTTGGACGTTGGAAAGTGACAAGGCAGGGGAAATTACGCCTTTAGTTGAGCAAATCATGCCATTTTTCATGGAACAGGGCGCTTTGGACCGCGAAAATATTATCAGAAAATAAGGAGGCTGCTACATGGTGACACCGATCGTTACATTGACAAATGGCGTTGAAATTCCACAAGTAGGACTTGGCGTTTTTTTGATGACCGACGAAGAAGAAACGGTATGGGCCCTCAAGCATGCCTTGAAAGTTGGCTACCGTCATTTTGACACGGCTGCTGTTTATGGGAATGAGGCTGTTTTAGGGCAGACCCTTAAAGATGCGGGGATTGCGCGGGAAGAGTTATTCCTGACTTCAAAGGTTTGGAATGACATGCAGGGCTATGAAAAAACGAAGCAAGCTTTTTTGGAATCGCTGGAAAAATTACAAACCGATTATCTGGATCTCTATTTGATTCACTGGCATGGCCCCTATGTGAAGGACACCTGGCGTGCAATGGAAGAATTGTACCAAGCGGGTAAAGTAAAAGCGATTGGCGTTTCTAATTTTTCCATTAATCATCTGGAAGCGATGAAAGAATATGCGACTATCATGCCAATGGTGAATCAAGTTGAAACCCACCCATATTTCCCACAAGATGAATTACGAGCCTATTTGGAAAAAGAAAATATCCGTCATGAGTCTTGGGGCCCACTGAGCCAAGGAAAATCGGATTTATTGCTGCATCCCTTGTTGGCAGAAATCGGTGAAAAATACGGAAAGACACCAGCTCAAATTGTCTTGCGCTGGCATATCGACCGCGGATCTATCGTGATTCCTAAGTCCGTGAACCCAGGCAGGATTCACGAGAATTTTGAATTATTTGATTTCAAGCTAAACGATGAAGACTTAGCAGCCATCGCCAAAATTAATCTGGAAACCCGCTACGGCCGTGACCCAGAGAATACCGGATTTGAGTGGTAAACGAAATATATACCCCAAGTGCGGCGATTAGCTCAGAATAAACGCAGGAACGCCGCAATTTTTGAAAAAAAGCGGCGTTTAGAAAAATCTCGAGGCCGTAACGCCGCATTTGGACCAAAAATGCGGCGATCAGAAGAAATGTGAAACGGGAACGCCGCACTTAGAGCCAAAGTGTGGCGTTTAGCCCAACAAATATTTTTAATCGCCGTATCTGGCACATAAAAAGCGCGAACTACTTTTTACTAGTAGTTCGCGCTTCTATTATTCTTCAGTAATTGTATCTTTATTAGTCTCTAAAAACACATCAATCGCTTCAATTGAATTTTTTTCTTTTTGAATGACTTTAAAAATTACATTCTTGTAGGCAATTTCTTCGCCGACTTTGATATCGTACTTTTCATTCAGAATCCAGCCACCGATTGTATCAACCGTGTCTTCTTCAAGGTCCAGCCCGAAGACATCATTTACATCGTCAGTTAGCATCCGGCCTCCCAGGCGGTAGTGGTTTTGGCCCAGGTGGATGTAGTCAGGAATGTTTTCGGATTCATATTCGTCGGAAATATCCCCAACGATCTCCTCGACGATATCTTCCATTGAAACCAAACCACTGGTCCCACCATACTCATCAACCAAAATGGCAATTTGGTGGCGTTCTTTTTGCATTTTAAATAATAAATCCTTGATAGCCAGTGTCTCGATTACGGTAATGACCGGGCGCAGATAATCCTGGATATTAAAGGTTTCCGTCGTTTTCCCTTGCGTAGCGGCCACATAAGCACCAAAAATTTCCTTGGCGTTGATGACACCCAGAACATTATCTTTATCGCCTTCGACTACCGGATAGCGGGTGTACTTTTCTTTTTGAAGGAGCATTCCGATATCTTCCAACGTGTCATCGCTCCACACAACTGCCATGTCCGTCCGCGGTACCATAATCTCCCGCGCCATTCTTTCGTCAAATTCAAATACATTTTCCACAAACTGATATTCTTCGAAATTGATTTCACCACTTTTTAGACTCTCACTCATGATCAAGCGTAGCTCTTCTTCGGAAACATTATCGTCCGATTCGGCGAAAGTGGTCAGTCCCAAAGCTTTTGAAATACCATTTGCTGCTTTATTCAAAATAAAAACAAACGGGTACATGATTTTGTACCAGATATGCAAGGGACGAGCAATTTTCATGCCCAGCTTCTCAGTCTTGGTAATCGCAAGATTTTTGGGAACTAATTCACCAATAATAACTTGCAGCGCTGTCAAGATAGCGAAGGAAACGACAAATGATAAAATCGTTGAAGCACCTTCCGGGATATCGAAATTCGCAAATAGCGTATCAAAAATACGTTTAAAGGTTGGATCTCCTAACCAACCAAGAGCAAGTGAGGTGATGGTTACACCTAACTGGGTTGCGGATAAATAGGTATCTAATTTAACCGTCATTGTTTTTAACAATTCAGCTGTTTTATTGCCGTTTTCGATTAAGTAGTCCAAACGCGAAGGGCGAATGCGGACCAGTACAAATTCTGACATAACAAAAAAAGCGGCTACTGCTAAAATAATAAAGAATAGTATTAATCCTGTCGTAATACTCATATGTGCCTCCTATTAGTGGGTAGTCACAAGCATACTTTTGGTAAAGCGATGGATGCGACCAAAAGATAACTTGGATGTAATCTTTTGGTCTATAGAGAATAATCGTCTGAATTGCTCTGTCCCAAAGGCTTCACCTCTTTCTTAATAAAAAATTTCCACGCAACATTGGTATCTATGATAAAATTATAAATCAAATTTACAATTTTGCAATGTTGAAGGAATCAGACCTAAGATGGGTTACCAGATGACCTAAGTTTTGGTAAGCTAACAGTAAGGTAAAGGAATGATGAATATGAAAGAAGAATGGAAAATAAAAATTAAAAATTGGTACCATCGCCAAATGGTAAATCTCAAAAACTTCTGGCGTCGTTACCGCATTAATAAATTGATGGTCCTGCTCTCGCTGGTAGCAGTGCTCATCGGTAGCACTTATTTGGTTTTTTTAGCAAAAACAGCGGATGTTGAAAATTTAAAGGCTGGGTTGGGACAGACAACCGTGGTATATGACCGCTATGGTGAGGAAGCCGGTGAGTTGTATGCGCAAAAAGGGACATTCGTTTCGATTGAGGAAATATCGGCCCACATCCAGGATGCGGTAATTTCGACTGAGGACAAGCGGTTCTATTCCCATAATGGCTTTGACCCGATTGGGATTGGACGGGCAGCGGTTGGTTATGTCATGAACCGTGGAAATATCGTGGG
This sequence comes from Jeotgalibaca sp. A122, assembly GCF_052266715.1. NCBI lineage: Bacteria > Bacillati > Bacillota > Bacilli > Lactobacillales > Carnobacteriaceae > Jeotgalibaca > Jeotgalibaca sp. A122. Next base: position 17,980 of record NZ_JBQPRB010000005.1, read on the forward strand.
AGGGGGATCGACGCTGACCCAGCAGTTAGCGAAGAATGCCTATCTGACTCTCGATCAAACACTGATTAGAAAAGCGAAGGAATTATTCCTGGCTTTAGAAATTGAGAAACAGTATGAAAAAGCCGATATTTTGGAAATGTATTTAAATAATTCCTACTTCGGTAGTGGCGTGTGGGGCGTTGAGGATGCTTCCTGGAAGTATTTTGGCAAACCCGCTTCAGATGTAACCTTGGCGGAAGGAGCGGTTTTGGCGGGTATTTTGAAAGCTCCGTCAAACTACAACCCGATTGATTACTATGACAATAGTATCGAGCGCCGGGATTTAATTTTACAATTGATGGTTGATAATGGTTTTACAGACCAGAAAACGGCTGATGCAGCGATTGCGGAAGGTATTTATTTGACAGATGGTTACGACAATAATGATGCCTATAATTATCCGTATTATTTCGATGCGTTGATCGAGGAGGCCATCGCGGAATACAATATTGATGAAGAAGATTTGTTGAACAAAGGGTACAAAATTTATACCGGCCTGGATCAACAATACCAGCAACAAATGGATTTGACCTATGAAACAGCCTATTTCACCGATGCAGAAGATGGGACCTTGCTTCAAAGTGCGTCAGTTGCCATTGAACCCGGGACAGGTGATGTCATGGCTATTGTGGGTGGACGCGGTGAGCATATGTTCCGTGGCTTTAACCGCGCTACTCAAATGCGGGTGCCACCAGCTTCGACGATTAAACCACTATCGGTGTATTTGCCAGCTTTGGAAAATGGTTACGAAGTGGATTCCTTGATCATGGATGATGACACCATCGGATATGGTGAAAACAAGGATTATTTCGTTGCCAACTACAACTTCTATAGTGAGTACCAAGGCATTCCGATGTATCAGGCATTAGTGGAAAGTAAGAATACGTCGGCTGCTTATTTATTGAATGAAATGGGTATTGAAAAAGGAGTCAAACAGCTGAAAGAATTTGGCTTCACCATACGTGAAGAAGATGAAAAAGAATTAGGCGACATTGCTCTTGGGGCAATGGACGGTGTGTCACCCTTACAGATGGCGAGTGCGTATTCCGTATTTGCCAACGGTGGGGTGAAGGCTGAGCCGCGTTTCATCACCAAAATCGTGGATGCGACGGGAGCGGTCATTGTGGATAATACCAAGCCGAAAACGAAACGGATTACCTCCACAGAGACGGCCGATGAAATGACGAGTATGATGATGGGGACGTATGCTCCGGGCGGTACCGGTTATGGTGCCCAGCCTTATAATGGCATGTTGCTGGCTGGTAAAACCGGGACATCCGAAGGGGACGGGGGCGAATATGACCGGACGAAATGGATGATTGGCTACACTCCGGATATCGCGATTGCGACATGGATCGGCTTCGACCATACCGATGCGGAACATAACTTGAGCAGTACCGGGAACATGTTCTATGATTTATTCAGTGCGGAAACCGGGAATCTATTGAGCGTCAGCCCACAAACCGAATTCGCGGTTGCGGGCATTGAAGAACAGGCAGAAACGAGCGGGGGCTTCCTGGATGACCTGAACGACTTTGGTCAGAAAATAGAGGAAGAATCGCAGAAATTCCTGGACTGGGCGACGGGTTGGTTTAGATAAAACGAACGTATTTTCGATTAAATCTTTGCATCTGACGGTATTAATGTTAAAATAGAACTAGTAAAAGACAAAGGAATGAAGACATGAAAAACATTTATGATATTGCTTATGAATTAGAAAGTAACTTGCGCGAGCAACCTGCATTTAAATCATTGACGGAAGCTTATACTGCTGTTCAAGCAGATGAAGTAGCACGTTCATTGTTTGGTGAGTTCACAGGAATTCAACAACAAATCCAAATGAAACAAATGTCAGGTGAAGGCTTGGATGATGAGTTCATCCAAAAAGCACAAGAAATCGCAGGCCGTGCCGGCGAAAACGAAATGATTCAAAAAATGATGAGTGCTGAGCAACAATTGAGCACGGTTATTGAAGATATCAACAAGATTATTGTTCGTCCACTTCAAGAAATGTACGCACAAAATCCTGGAAATGAAAATTAATCGTTATTAAAATAGCGGGCTTTGTCTTTCGAGATCAAAGTTGGTAGCAAGAAAGCCAGCTGATCAAAGGAGACAAAGCTTTTTTTGTTGGAATTAAACCATTTCATAACTGAAAATTTATTAAAATGGTCTAATTAACTGTTATTAAACCATTTCGATTAATTTTTGAAGCACAAATGGTTTAATTGATGCAAGATTGGGGGGAAGGGTTTGATTCGCTTTATACATACTGCTGATTTGCATTTGGACAGTCCGTTCAAAGGCTTGAAGCAGTTACATCCAAAACTATATGATCGGGTTTATCAATCGACATTTCAAGCTTTCGAGCGTCTTGTGACGCTTGCTATCCAAGAAGCGGTTGATTTCATGGTCATAGCAGGGGACATTTACGATGGTGATAACCAAAGTGTCAAGGCTCAGGCATTTTTTCGCGACCAAATGACACGTTTAAAGACGGCCCAAATTCCGGTTTTCCTTTCACACGGAAATCATGATTTTATGGATAACGGCACGTCGCGTTTGCAAATGCCATCAAACGTCACGGTCTTTGGAAACCAGCCTGAAACACATTACCTTAACAATACAGCTATCACGGGGTTCAGTTATCCAAAACGCTGGGTCACCGAGCGCATGATCGATAAATATCCCAAACGCGCCAATACCGAATTTCATATTGGCCTCTTACACGGCTACCTTGAAGGTTCTGCCTCGGCCGAAGACGTTTATGCACCTTTTACCATCACTGATTTACTCAATAAACAATACGATTATTGGGCACTTGGCCATATCCACAAGCGGCAAGTACTCATCCAACAACCACCTATCGTATATCCCGGCAACACGCAGGGTCGCAATCCAAACGAATTGGACGAAAAAGGTGCTTTTTTGGTCACTTTACAAAAAGGTATGGAACCGACCTTAACTTTCGTGAATACCGCACCGATATGGTGGAAAGAGAAGACAATTTCATTGTTGGGCATTCACACCCTTGATGTGCTCTACACTAAGATTGCTGAGGAAATTGCCCGTGCAGAAAAACCGGATCAGGCCATTCTGTTGTCCCTCAAACTCGATGACCGTGAAGCATTACCTGACGACGTTATCACGCGTATCCACAACGGGGACCTCTTGGCTGGTATCTCCCAGTCGGAAAATGTCTACTTGTACCGTATTTCCTTGGCACCGAAAAAAGAGCGCCTCGTCTTTTCTGCGGACGATCGCATGCAACAAAGTTTCAACCGCAGCAAGGAGCATTTATCCCACGACGAAACTTATCGCCGCGTGCTCCAGGATTTATTCAAACATCCAACCGTGCGCACGCGCTTTGCGGATTTGGAGCAAGATAAGCACTTAAAAACCAAGATTTTACAGGAAGCAGAGGAATTACTCCTCGAGGATATCGTTTTCGAGGAGGGGGAATCAATTAATGAAGATTGAAAAAATCGAAATCTACGGCTATGGCAAATGGACCCAAGCTACATTCACTGACCTAAAGGATCTACAAATTTTCCTCGGCAGCAATGAAGCCGGCAAGAGCACAATTGCATCCTTTATCCATACGATTTTTTTTGGTTTTCCTTCCCGTCGAAAAAAAGACACGAATACGTATGAACCAAAGCTGGGCGAACGTTACGGTGGCCGTCTCACGCTATCAAACACACGTTTCGGAAACGTGACCATCGAACGAATTAAAAACCGTGATCGTGACCGGGCTACTTTGACCCATCAAAACGGGGTCCAGGAAATCGTCGAGAACTTGCCGCGTTATTTATTGGGGGTCGACAGTGCCACGTACGATGATTTGTACACCTTTCAAATCGACCGCCTCCTACACTTACGGCATGTAAAAAAAGAAGAGCTCAATCGCTATTTGATGGGGATCGGCGCGACCGGAAGTGAACTCTTCCTTAATTTAGCTGACGGCTATCGCAAGGAAGGCCAGAAAGAATTCAAGCCTTCCGGAAAAAATCCTGAGTTGAACAAAAAACTGGCAGAGACGGAAAAGTTGTGGGAACAGCTGCAAGTAGCCAAACGTAAAAACAATGAATACCAGACCTTGTTGTTGCGGCTGGAATCGATTCAGGAAAAATTGCAACAGGGCAACGAACAAATCACTGGATTTGAACGGGAGAACCGTGAACTGAGTGAGGCAATCCGACTGGGGGATTACTATCAAGAATGGCTACAACTTTCAGAAAAAATTGAAGCAGTGGATACCAGATTCTTGCCACCGGATGCGGCGAAACGTTGGGAACGACTGCAAACCGCCATTACGGATGACTTAAAACGATTGTCCGCAGTGAACGCCCAAATACAAAACGAACAAAAAGTGTATGCAGCATTTACGAATGCCATTTGGTACGACGAACATCGGCATGACTGGCATGCTTTGCAGGACGCTTATACCAAAACACAGGACTTATTTACGAATGCCTACGCTTTAACCAATCAAATGAATCAAGAAGAAGCCGCCTTGGTCATGTTCAAACGCCAATACGGGTTCGGGGATAATATGGTGAAAGTGGATGCGGAAAACGAAGCAATCATTCGGGAATTATTGGCTGAAGAAGAAAAAATTGCCGGTCAGATTGAATTAGTAAATCAACGAATTGCAACCTGTTATACCGAATTGGACTCATTGGAAAAACGAATCAAGGAAGTAACCGGGAAAAGTGAGACAATCAAACCCCAAGTAACACCCACTAACAAAGCCAAGTTTGCCTGGTGGGGCCTTGCCATCGCTGCTTTACTGGTGGCGGTCTTGTTACCAAGTTTGCGCATATATGCTTTGCTGGTGGCGGCGGTCGCTGTTGGAGCATCGTTCGTCAAGCCTAAACCACCTACCGAAACGGAAGCCTATATCGCCCAACAAACGCGGGAAAGCCGTTTGCGTGATTTACGTGAAGACGAAGAGGCTGCGCAAGAACGCCTGCTGCAATTTTTGAATGAGCAAGAAGCATTGGAAACGAAGATGGAGCAGCTCCAGGAGCAACAACGGACTTGGCTGGTAGAGGCACATTATCCAACGAGTTTCTCATTGCGGCGTGTGCTGGAAGAAAATCCGGCTGTCCAGTTGGAAAACCTTGAAACGAACCTTGCCCGAACAGTGGCCCGTTTGGAAGAAGTCGAGTTATCTTTAGCCGATTGGCAAACGCGTACGGAATTTATTCGCGAACATTTCCAATTGAATCATCTGGAACCTAAAATGTTCTTTGAACGTTTCCCGGAACTGCACCGTAAATTGGAAGTGGAAAGAACACAGGCCAAGAATAGTTCGGATAAGATCAGTGATTTAAAAGTAGAACGTAAGGAAATCCAAAACCGTTTGGATGAAATAAATGCCAAGCGCCAAACTATGTTGGACAATGCCAATGTGGAAAACGAAGCTGAATTCTACCAATTGATGCAAGCCAAGGAAGAACAGGCTAAGCAAAAGCAGCGTCGCGATTTTCTGGCAGAACAATTGGCGGGGAAAGAGCGATTGCTCGAACGCTATCCCGACAAGCAAAAAGCCGAAAATAAACTACTGAAAAACCAAAGTCAAATCAGAAGTTTCCAGGAAAACCGGACTGCTTTGCAAGAAGAGGAGGTGTCCTTACGCCACGAAATCAGTATCCTGGAAGATGGTGGGACCTATAGTAGTCTCTTGCAAGAGTATGCGATTTTGGAAACGGAAGTGTATGACTTGATTGTTGAGTGGGGCAAGAAAATTGTAGCCGCGGAGTGGTTGGAAGATACCCTGCGCCACGGTAAAGAGGATCGTTTGCCGCACATCCTGGAAGACATGATTGCCTACTTTGTAAGATTAACGGAAGGTGCGTATACGCAGATTGTTTTCCAAAAATCGGGTTTAAAAATTCGCCGAAAAGATGGCACGGTGTTCGAACCGTTTGAATTATCGCAAGGGACGATTGAGCAGTTGTACATTGCCATGCGGTTTGCGTTTATAAAGAATACGGCGGATATTGCCAACTTGCCGATATTGGTCGATGATGGCTTCGTGAACTTCGATGTGAAGCGAAAAGGCGTTGTTTATGAATTGCTGGGTGAGTTGAGTGATAAGGTGCAAGTTTTCTTCTTTACATTTGATCGAACAGTAACAGAAAAGTTTTCGTCCGAGCAAATCAGTGTGCTAAACTAAGTTAAAAGATGAGAGAGGAGCGGTAGTGTGGCCAAGAAAATATATGAATTTGAGATTGATGAGCCTTTGGAACTTTTTGCATTGATTAAAGGGGCCGATGTGCGTAAAGCTAAAAATAATAAACCTTTCATCGCCTTTACGTTTCAGGATAAGAGCGGACAGATTGATGGGAAGTTTTGGGATGCCAAGGATGAGGATATTGCGCGTTTCCAGGCCGGGACCGTTGTGCAAGTGACCGGTAAACGGGAACTGTATCAAAATAATCCGCAACTGCGTATTACGAAACTACGTCCGATTACAGATAGCGAACCCTATACGCCGGAGATGTTCATGGAACGCGCACCGATGCGGACGGAAGATATGGTAGAGGAAATTAACCAAACTTTATTCGAGATTACGAGTGCGCCGGTGAACCGCATTGTGCGCCATATTTTGAATAAGTATCACAAAGCATTTTTCGAATTTCCGGCGGCAAAACGCCACCATCATGCGTTTCCAGGCGGGTTAAGTTACCATACGGTGTCGATTTTAAGGCTAGCGAAAGCAGTCATTAATAATTATCCAAGCGTGAACCAGTCGCTCTTATTGGGTGGCGTGATTTTGCATGATATCGGAAAGACGATTGAATTGTCTGGCAGTATGTCGACAGAATATACGTTAAAAGGAAATCTAATTGGGCATATCGTTTTGATGGACGAGGAAATTACCAAAGCCTGTGAAGTTTTGAAAATCAGTGAAGACAACGAAGATGTGATTTTGTTGAAACATATCGTGCTGGCGCATCATGGGAAGCTGGAATTCGGTTCGCCTGTGGTTCCACATCTATTGGAAGCTCAAATTATTCATCACTTGGACTTGCTGGATGCTTCCATCAACATGATTGACACTGCCTTGCAACGGACGACAGAAGGAACATTCAGCGAGCGTATTTTTGGCCTCGAAAACCGTTCATTCTACAAACCATTGGGACATGTAAAACCAGAAAATGAGTAAGATTAGATGAGAGTGGGAAAAAATGCGTTTAGCACCGAACCACTGGAACGAATAAGCACAGGATGGTCGCAGACCATCTGAGCATTATTCGTGAAGTGGCGTCGGGGCTGCCTTTTGTCGCACGTTTAGAATACAGATATTCGTATACAGGAAAGAGGGTGAGGCAAAAGTCTCACCCTCGTTTTGTTATTTGAAGAATTGCACAATTATTTTGATTTTGCAGTGATTTATGCGGGAACCACTCAGGACAAAACAAAAAATCCCCAGAACCTAGTCCGGGGATTTAAAATAAATTTTATTCAGCTGATTCTTCAGTAGCAGACTCTTCAGTCGCTGCATCAGAACCTTCTTCTAATTCTTCACTTGCTTTGTAAGAATCCATTGCGCCTTCTAAGTCGCTATCTTTGATCTTGATGTCCGCTTCTTCAACCAATGCAACCATTACTTCTTGTAATTTTGCATAGTCAGCCAACGTTTCATCCATCATTTTTTGTTTCACAGCTTCTGCATCAAAGGCTTCTTTTTCATCTGTTCCGTTACGTTTGATGATGTGATAGCCATATTGTGATTGAACCGGTTCTTTCGTATATTCGCCATCTTTCAATGCGAATGCCGCCTCTTCAAACTCCGCAACCATTTGGCCACGACCGAATGAACCTAAATCGCCACCTTTTTCAGCGGTTGTATCAGATGAATGTTCTTTTGCCAATTCAGAAAAATCAGCGCCGCCATCCAATTGTTTGATGATGTCTTTTGCCAATGCTTCATCTTCCACCAAAATGTGAGAAGCTTGGATGTTTGGTTCGATTGCATCATAAAACGCTTGAACTTCTTCATCAGTAAATTCAGTACGGCTTTCCACAACGTCAACCAATAATTTATTCATGTAAAGTTGATCTGTATAATCTTGAACAGAAGAGAATCCTGATTGACTCAAGATGTACATGAATTGTTCTTCGCCACCGTAGTTCGCCATTGTTGAACGGGCCTCAGCATCCGCTTCTGCCAGATACTCATTTTCGCCAACTTCAGCTTCCAACAAATCAACGATAATCAAACGTTGTAATGTTTCTTCACCGATATAATCTTTCATTGCTGTATATAATTCTTCTTTTGTTACATCTCCACCATTAGAAGTTGCAACTGTTTCACTGTTATCCGCGCAACCAGCCAAAGTAGCTGCTGCTGCAAATGTCAAAGCCGATAAAGCCCATTTTTTCATACGTTTCTACACTTCCATTTCTTTATAAAATAACCTTTTTAACTATATCACAAACAACTTTCATTTGGTAAAAATTCAAGGTTTCTTCAAACTTTTTTATTAAAAAAACTTCCCTGCAGGGCAGGGAAGTCGGTGGTCATACTTACGCTTTCGGCATTTCATACTTCGCAGTTTCACGTTCTACAGTTTCCGTTAACTCAGTCAAACGATCCGTAACCCGACGAATCCGCGGTTCATTTTTGGCTGTGAAATCCTCCACTGAGGCGGTAATTTCCTGTGTGGCTGTATTCACGACGCCAAGACCTTCCGTTGTCAAACGATTGATGGATGCTTTCAAACGCACCAGGTCCTCATTTAACACTTCAAACGATTCCGTATTGTCTTCAATGTATTCTTGTAGACGTACGCGATTTTCTTTCCCACTACGCGGTGTGTTCAGTAACGTAACCAAACCGCCGACAATCACACCGAAAAGTAATCCCTGAGTAAAATCTTTCATTATGCTTCCTCCAATTCTGATTGAATTGCCTCAGCAACAGATTTAAATGTTTCGGACGAATAGTCCTCACCATGAGTTTCCCATTTCAAACCGAATCCGTCAATTGATGTGTCTTCATAACGCGGAATTAAGTGCACATGGGAATGGAAAACGGATTGGTGCGCAAATGCACCATTATTATTCAAAATATTCATCCCTTTGATAGTCGGATCATGTTTTTTTACAGCCCGAGCAATCATCGGAATCTTAGCAAAAACTTGAGCGGCCAACTCTTCATCGTATTCGAAAATGTCAGCGACATGTTTCTTGGGGATGACCAATGTATGGCCTTTTGTCACTTGAGAAATATCCAAGTAGGCTAAAACATTCTCATCTTCATAAACCGTATAATTTGGAATTTCGTGGTTAATGATCTTGCAAAAAATACAATCTGTCATTAAGGATCCCTCTTTCTTCGATTTGTATTTACTTTACCATACCAAAAAGGGCTATGCTATAATGAAACAAGAAAAAATGAGGAAGTGGTTACAGATTATGACACTCTATATAACGGATTTGACAGGTGGCTATTCAGCCATTCCCGTCCTCAATAATATTTCCTTTTCTGTAAAGGCAGGCGAATTAACAGGATTAATCGGCTTGAACGGCGCAGGAAAGAGTACGACTATCAAACATATCATCGGCTTAATGCAGCCGTTTGCAGGTACCATCACCATTAATGATATGAATATTAAACAAAATCCGAAGGCCTATCGCCAATCTTTTGCGTTTGTACCGGAGACACCGGTTTTATATGAAGAATTAACCTTTAAAGAACATATTGAACTGACTGCGCTCGCTTATGGCATTGAAAAAGAAGCAGCCATGGCGAAGGCGATTCGCTACATCAAAGCTTTTCGTTTGGAAGAAAAGCTGGATTGGTTTCCGGCATATTTTTCCAAAGGAATGAAGCAGAAAGTCATGTTGGTGTGTGCATTTATGGTGGATGCGCCTGTTTATGTAATTGACGAACCATTTTTGGGACTGGATCCACTGGGAATTTACACTTTCCGTGAAATCGTCAAAGAGAAAAAAGCACAAGGAGCGGCCATTTTGATGTCCACGCATGTGTTGAGTGCGGCAGAGCGGGATTGTGATCGTTTTGTGGTGCTCCACAAGGGTGAGGTTAACCAAAGCGGAACATTGGCAGAAATGCAGGCGGCTCTTGATATGCCGGGTGCGAGCCTGGATGATTTATATTTCCGTTTGACGGAAGAAGTGATTGCGTTATGACCTTGGAAACAGTATTAGCGAAACGCCGCTCGACTTATCAAAAAAAATTAAGTAAATATGCGAAATACGTCATGAATGACCATTTCGTTATTGCCTTGATGTTTTTGTTGGGTGCTCTGGCTTATCAATATTCAAACTTCATTAAAACCTTAACACCCGACTTCTTCTGGGGAAAAATAGTGGCCGCTTTTCTTTTGGCAATCCTGTTGTTTTTCGGCAGAATCGCTACCATGGCAACGGCGGCTGACCAGGTCTTTTTGGTCACCCAGGAAGCAGAGTGGCAAACAGTCATCAAAGAGGCTAAGAAGCGCAGTATGGTGGTGCCTGGGGTATTGTTATTATTGCTGACTGCAGTGTTCCTGCCGATTATATTTGTGGGGCAAGCGATTGCGCTGGCTGATGTCACGGTTATTTTTTTCATAGGTTTATCATTGAAGTGGGTGCACCTCGGCATTGAAGAAGTGGCACTGCGGTTTGGTACCATAGCCAAGGTGAAATCTTTTAAATGGTTTTTGTATGGATGGGGTGTGGCGAGTTATTTGTTGGCGTTCTTCGTTCATCCAATAGGGGGCCTGGCGCTCGCTTTGGTCGGTGTTTTCATTTTTGAAAGCCAGATGCGTCCCTTACGCTCTCGTTTACTGGATTGGGAAAAAATGGTTACGACCGAAACAACGCGCATGGCAAAAATCAACCGTTTCATCAATCTATTCATTGATGCTCCGACTGGAAAAGAAAATAGCAAACGCCGCTTGTATTTGGACGGTGTAGTGCGGATTTTGTCGGGTTCTTTGAATCCGTATCAATATTTGTTCGCACGAGTTTTCATGCGGGGAAGCAGCTATTTCGGTCTCTATGTCCGGCTGACACTGATCGGGACGTTGGTTTTGGCGATGTCACAAATGCCCGCTTTTAATATCGTTTTAGGTGTACTTTTAGTGTATTTAACTGGATTTCAGATGTTGCCACTCTTCAGGCACGTTGGGGAAAATGTGATGGTGCGCTTGTATCCGCAGCCGGAAGAAAAGAAACAAGAGGGATTCTCAAGGTTAATGATGGGCATCTTGTTTGTTCAAGGATTTATTTTTTCTTTGGCTACCGTCTGGGGTACGAATTTGATGACAGGTGCCATTGCTTTGGTGGTAAATAGTGTTTTTATCTTCTTTTTTGCAAAAATTTATGTGGTGAATCGTATCAAAAAACGTCGTGGTGTCAGTCTTTAGTCATTAAAGTTGTTTAATTATCTGTATGTTTACCTTGACGGAAGCGGAAAATGAACCTAAAATAACAGTAGTGTATTCAGAATAGGAAAATTCTGGATTCAGGACGATTTTTACAAAAGTGAGCAATTAGTTGAACAACATGGAACCGAGTGACTTTTCCTGTAGAATGTTTAAAGGGGAGGTCACTTTCGCATCTCGTTTTCTATGCTCACGTTATTTAATTTAAACAACAAATAAGGACTGAAATAAATGGACTATAAGATGGATTCGGGGTGGAAACTGCACCCAATCGGCGGAGATACCGGTCATGCTTATATGGGAATTCGGGCTGAGGAAAAAGTGTTTTTGAAACGCAATTCCTCACCTTTTTTAGCTGCGCTCTCCGTTGAGGGGATAACCCCGCGTCTCATCTGGACGAAGCGGATTGGCAATGGTGATGTCCTGACCGCGCAGGAGTGGCTGAACGGCCGAGTTCTGACAAGGCAGGAAATGCATTCCAAAGGCGTGACAGATATCATTAATAAAATTCATCATTCCGATCACTTGTTGAGCATGCTCCGGAAAGTGAAGGGCGAGGTATACGACCCCGAAACTTTCTTGGAGGAGTACAAGTTGGATTTGGATGAAAGTTTGGCAACGAACTCATTTTTGAACACGATTGTTGCTTATCTGGAAGCGACCTTGTATTTGGTGAAAGGTGCTAAATATACGGTTTGCCATGGTGACTTGAACCGGAAAAACTTTTTCCTGACTGATAATAAACGGTTATATTTGGTGGATTGGGAAAGTGTTAAGATTGCTGATCCAATGGCTGATATTTCGCTCTTGTTGATTCAATATATAGAGCCTGAGGGTTGGCCGGAGTGGTTAAGGGAATATGGTATTACCCGTACGGAAGGTATTGATGCTCGTTTGGAGTGGTATAATTTGATGAATCGCTTGCTATTGGCAAAACGATTCCATACAACAGGCGATTATCATAAAATGAACCAACAGATTTTAGGAATGAAGAAATCATATGAAGACAGATTTTATAAAAATTTATAATATCCTATTCCGCTAAGTCGTCATTGGAGTAGGATTTCTTTTTGAAAAGAATAAGGAGGATATTATGCGCGTAAGACATAAACCGTGGGCTGCGGAAAAATTAGCCGAACATCCGGAGTACGTCATCACAGAACCGATGTCATTTAAAGGTAAGTGGCAAGAAAGCTTCAAAAATGAGGGGCCGATTCACATCGAAGTTGGATCAGGTAAAGGTCAGTTCATCGTTGGAATGGCTGCTCAAAACCCAGGTATCAATTATATAGGGATTGAACTGCAAACAAGTGTAGCAGTAACAGCATTGGATAAAATGTTGGAGTCTGGTTTACCAAATGTGAAGTTGTTGAATACGGATGGGGGCTTGCTATCCGATTATTTCGAAGCCGGCGAAATTGACCGTGTCTATTTGAACTTCTCCGATCCATGGCCAAAATTCCGTCATGAGAAACGTCGTTTGACATATAAATCATTTTTGGAAAACTACCGCACCATCATGAAACCAAATGGTGCAGTTCATTTTAAAACAGATAACATGGGCTTGTTCGAATACTCATTGGCCAGCTTCTCACAATTTGGGATGATCATTGACCAAGTATGGTTGGATTTACATGCTTCTGATTTTGAAGGTAATGTTCAAACGGAATACGAAGAAAAATTTGCAGCAAAAGGCCAACCGATTTATCGTGTTGAGGCCCATTTTCCTGCAGAATAAAAAAAGTTCGTCCTACTGATGTGGGACGAACTTTTTTTGGTGGTGATTTATTAGGAATTGCGGCGATGTGAGGAAACAACTCACGGGAACGCCGCATTTTCTCCCCAAGTGCGGCGATGCGCGGAAAAAATTCACAGGGACGCCGCACCTAGCACCTAGATAGAAAAAAACGACCTCGTTTTACCGAGGCCGTTTTAATGGGAACGAACTTATAGTTTATAAATATCCAAAACAGTACCTGTATAGGCGTCTGCAATGAATTCATACTGCACTAACTCATCATCTTCTTTGCGTGAGATACCACCGTAGTAGACATCGGTTTCGGAAGAGAAACGTGTGAGTGGTACGGGGTGCAATTCAATCCAGGAGCCCTCGATGGGGCCGTCTGCCAAGAACATTTTTTTTACTGTTTCCAGAATCTTGTCGCCGTTAACTTTTCTTTTTCTACCCATGCAAAGAGCGGTAAGGGAAGCACCAATGACAATCCCTGATGTTAATAGGATGCCTGATAGAATGCGTTCTCTATTTAGGTCATAAAAAGTTTCTTTTTCTTTGCAAAACATCATGATCCCTCCTGATTGCTAACTGTGAATTCTCTAACATAAGTATAGCATAAAAGAACTTCGTTTGTTAATGATTTGAAAACCGCATCATTGCCCGTTTTCTTTAGATTATGTATAATGAAAAGAAGAATTAACAGGAGGGTTGTCAAAGTGGAAGATAAAACATTTCAACTGATCAAAGACTTAACGGAAATACAAGGTACGAGTGGAAATGAACGCAACGTTCGTCAATATATGCATGAAAAAATGACACCTTTCGTCGACCGAGTAGAAACTGACGGACTAGGTGGGGTATTTGGTATTCGCGAAAATGAAGACAAAGAAGCGCCACGTATCATGGTTGCAGCCCATATGGATGAAGTAGGGTTCATGGTCACCCAAATTACCGATAACGGCATGTTGAAAGTTGTCTCATTAGGTGGCTGGAATCCCTATGTGGTCTCAGCACAACGCTTCACCTTGCAAACACGTAGCCAAGATATCCCTGTAATTTCATCTTCTATCCCTCCGCATTTATTACGTGGCGGGGCGAACAAAGCGGAAGTAAAAGTGGAGGATATCCTTTTTGATGCGGGTTTTGATTCCAGCGAAGAAGCACTTGCGTTTGGCGTGCGTCCGGGTGACCCAATCGTGCCTCAAGTTGAAACAATCTGGACAGCCAATAAAAAGAAAATCATCGGCAAAGCTTGGGATAATCGTTACGGAAACGTGGTGGTACTGGAAGCGTTGGAAGCCTTGAAAGATGAAAAATTACCAAATACACTGATTGCCGGTTCCAACGTGCAAGAGGAAGTGGGGCTACGGGGCACACGCGGTTCAGTAAATAAATTCAATCCCGATTTGTTCTTTGCGGTTGACTGTTCACCAGCAGATGATTTGAAAACGAAAAAAGGTACTTTCGGCCATCTGGGTGAAGGATTCTTGCTTCGCATCCAGGATCCGGGCATGATTACCTTGCGGGGCATGCGTGAATTCCTATTGGACACCGCCGAAACCCATAAAATTCCTTATCAGTATTTCGTTTCCAAAGGCGGAACGGATGCTGGGGCAGCGCATACGATGAATAATGGGGTGCCAAGTGCGGTCATCGGCGTTTCCGCACGTTACATCCATACGCACCAATCCATGTTCCACATCGATGACTATGAAGCAGCAAAAGAAATGGTCATCCAAGTGGCGAAAACACTCGATAAAAGCACATACGAAACCATCATGGAACGAAACTAGGGGGTATAAATATGGAAAAATTAACACTGGAAAAACTACAAGAATTAAAGCAAGCGGAGAAAACAACCTTTCTCTTTACCACGACTTGGTGTGGTGATTGCCACTATATCAAGCCTTTCATGCCTGAAGTGGAAGAACAGTTTTCTGACTTTAACATCATCGAAGTGGACCGTGATGAGTTTATGCCATTTGCACAAGAGCATGGTGTGATGGGCATTCCAAGTTTTATCACGTATAATAATGGTGAAGAAGTCAGCCGTTGGGTAAATGGCGATCGCAAGACACAAGAAGAAATTGAAAATTATTTTTCAGAAACACGCGAAAAAATTTAAGGGAGTTTAGGATTATGTGGTTAAGTTTTTATAACAAAGAAGCAGTTGGCGATACATTGATGTTGACGAATGGAGATATTACACGCTCCGAACTTTCGACAGAATCAAAAGGAAATGTAACGCGCATTTTCAGAACGGAAACCGGGGAAACAGTCAGTTACAATGTTTTTTCCATTTCAGAAACTTTTGAACCGAACGGTAACGGTCAAGTTTTCTTGACTGATGAACAAGTTGAAAAACTAAATACGGTCATTCAGGCTGTTGGTTTCAATGATACGATTACAATTGACCGTTCGCCTAAGTTTGTGGTTGGTTACGTAAAAGAGTGTGTCCCTCATGAAGACTCTGACCATCTGAACATCACCCAAACAGAAGTCGATAACGGCGAAGTGTTACAAATTGTTTGTGGTGCCAGCAATATCAAGAAAGACCAAAAAGTTGTTGTGGCTAAACCGGGTGCTGTCATGGCTAATGGTTTGGTCATTTGGCCAGGAGAACTACGCGGCGTGGCCAGTCATGGCATGATTTGTTCCGCTAAAGAGCTCGGAGTTGAAAATCCAACGGGTAAAAAAGGTATTTTAGTACTTGATTCGGATACTGAGACTGGGAAAGCCTTTTTTGAGTAAAAATGAAACAGGAAGGAGTAAGTGCAGTGGTCAAAAATAAAGGGAAATTTCCTAACTATTTAATGAATACACCAGATAATAAAGAACCTGAAAAAGGTGGCCTACAGAAGCAACCATCATCGTTCGTTGCGTCTGGCATGCACAGTGTTACTCCTTCCGTTCCATTTTTGCGTGAGCATAAAAATTCTTTTCAACGCCATCAAAAGGAAAATCCTGACATGCAAATCCGGAAAGAACTTGCTTCTCAGGAACGCATTCGTCAACGTGAAGAGCGTCGGGAAAAAACGAAGCAATCGTATGCCTATTATAAAAGTCGGCGTCCCTTCAGAGCTTCGGAACTCCCTTCCATTTGGAATGCAAATTCACGGGAAGAGAAACGCGGAATTGACTATGGCGAAATCAAGGAACAACTGTATGTTGCTCCGGATGACTTAATTTTGATTGATCTTTATCCGCCCAGAGAGACAGAGAAAAGACCGGCAACAGTAAATAAAAGAACTAATAAAGCACTGCATCGCTCACTTGGTTTGATTATGGAACAAGAACAGGCGCGTACGTGGACACAGCGCCAGGTCGTTCAAAAACCATCGGTAACCAATGGAGTAAAATCTTTCTTTGATGAAATGAATGAAAACTAGCATTTGCTTTTTGCAAAATAAGTGTTATAATTTCGTGGGAAATTTTATCAGTGAAGCTGACTTTAGTTTAGTGGAGGAATCGAATGAATAATCAAAATATATACCACTTTGTTGGTATAAAAGGATCCGGTATGAGTGCATTGGCTATCATCTTGCATGGCAAAGGATTGAACGTACAAGGTTCAGATGTTGAAACCTACTTTTTTACACAAAAAGGTCTGGACGATTTAAACATACCTATCTACCCATTTACAAAAGAAAATATCAAACCAGGTATGATTGTGATTGCTGGGAATGCATTTCCTGATACGCATGAAGAGATTGTTCGTGCGAAGGAGTTGGGACTGGAAGTCGTTCGCTACCACAATTTTATCGGAACATTTATTAAAGATTTTACGAGTGTGGCTATTACTGGCTCACATGGTAAAACAAGTACGACTGGTTTATTGTCACACGTTTTAAGTGGGATTGAACCAACAAGTTATTTAATCGGGGATGGAACAGGATTCGGTCGCCAAGATGCGGATTTCTTTGTCTTGGAAGCTTGTGAATACCGTCGCCATTTCTTGGCATATTCTCCTGATTATGCAATTATTACCAATATTGATTTTGACCACCCTGATTATTATAAAGATATTAATGACGTTGTTTCGGCTTTTGAAGAGTTTTCACATCAAGTTGGTAAAGGTTTGATTGCATGCGGCGATGATCCTTACATGGACCAAATCAAAGCAGAAGCGCCCATCTATCTATATGGATTGGGTGAAAACAATGATGTCGTGGCATCGAATATCGAAAAAACTACAGAAGGTAGCACTTTTGATGTTACGATTCGTGGCGAATTCTACGGTCGTTTCACTATTCCGACTTTCGGAAACCACAACATCTTGAATTCATTGGCAGTTATCACTTTCACTTATTTGGAAGGTTTGCCAAAAGATGCCGTACAGGCACAGTTGGACACTTTTGGGGGCGTAAAACGCCGCTTTAGTGAAAAGACTGTAGGGGACATGGTTTTGATTGATGACTATGCGCATCACCCCCAAGAAATCAAGGCTACACTGGATGCAGCGAGACAAAAATATCCAGAAAAAGAAATTATTGCCGTTTTCCAACCGCATACATTCACACGTACCATCGCATTGTTGAGCGAATTTGCGGAATCATTGAATGTGGCAGATGCTGTTTATCTATGTGATATTTTTGCATCAGCACGTGAACAAAGCGGTACCGTTTCGATTCAGGATTTGGCTGACAAAGTTGAAAAGGGAGCAGAAGTGCTTTCTTTGGAAAACCTGTCACCGTTAATGCAATACAAAAATGCGGTTATCCTATTCATGGGAGCGGGCGACGTTCAAAAATTCGGAAAAGCATATGAAGAATTATTGAATCACAGCATCAAACGTGTAAATTAATAAACAGCATTTCGAGTCAGGGCAAAAATGTCCTGGCTTTTTTTAATTCTGCGCATCTTTTGCTAAAATAGCCCGCATCATGCAGACTATTTAAAAAAGTCTGCACGTAGTAATGGAAAATGGGCATAGCCATGCAGACTTCAAAATGAAATCAACTCACATCCTTTGAAACCCCTTCGCTATTTGTTAAAATAGAAGTAATCTCATTGAGTACGGAAAGGTAGGATGGCATGGCACTGAAAGATATAAAAATTGGAAAAACAATTGACGAAATTCAGGAAGGGGATTCCTTGACGGTAACTGAAATAATTGAGACCCGGGATGTGCTGCTCTATCTGGGACTAACCAACGACGACAATCCGTTGTACATCCAGTACGATTATTCTCAGGAAACGACTTATCATAAACCGTTAGTACCAACCGTCTTGCTGGTTGGCATTATTACGAGCAATATTTCCAAGCACCTACCTGGACCTGGTTCACACATTGTGGACCTGTCCATTGACCTGATTGAACCTATTTACCACAACGTAACCATCACCTTTGACTTCACGGTGAAACGGCTTGACGAAAGGCGTGAACAAGTGACCATTTTTGTCGAAGGAAATAGTTTGGAAGGGACGCGTTTGGTTGAAGCGGAATTAATTGTTGCAACCCCGCAAAAACTGATTTTACCCAATGAATAGAAATCAGAATAAATAAGTTAGGATGTTAATAAAATGGCAGATAAAAAGAAATTATTATTGTTGGATGGGAGCAGTCTTGCTTTCCGTTCGTTTTACGGACTTTTGGATCTGAACCGATTCAAAAATCAAAACGGACTCCATACCAATGCACTATACGCATTTAACCGTATCTTGACTCGTCTATTCGAAGTTGAAGAACCGACACATATGTTGGTCGCTTTTGATGCGGGTAAAACAACGTTTCGGACCGAGTTTTTTGAAGACTATAAAGGCGGTCGCCAGACCATGCCATCCGAATTGGCAGAGCAGTGGCCCTACTTTAATGTTTTGATCGAAGCCAAGGGTTCCAAGACCTATGAACTTGCCAATTACGAGGCTGATGACATTATCGGAACCTATGCCCGCATGGCTGAAAAAGAAGGTTACGAAGTCGTAATCATTACCGGCGACAAGGATTTGACGCAACTTGCGACCGATAAAACGCGGGTTGATATCACTGTCAAAGGCGTTTCCGATTTAAAAAGTTACACACCGGAATCAATCCGTGAAGAAATGGGTATAGAACCCCTTCAAATCATTGATATGAAAGGCCTGATGGGTGACTCTTCCGATAACTACCCCGGCGTAACCAAAGTCGGTGAGAAAACAGCATTGAAACTATTGAAGGAATATGGCAGTATCGAAAACCTTTATGAAAATATCGACGCCATGAAAAAAAGCAAGATGAAGGAAAACCTGATCAACGATAAAGAGCAAGCCTTCATGAGTAAAAAACTGGCGACCATCGACCTCGCTACACCTGTTGACTACGCACTTGAAGATTTAAAACTTTCAGGGGAAGATAAAGAGCAATTAGCTACTTTCTACCGCGAAATGAACTTTAACACGTTCCTGCGCGAATTGGATCATACGGAAGAGGATGTTTCCGATTCTTTCGAAACCATTACTTACACTGCACTGGATGCTATTACCGAGGCACATTTTACGGAAGAAATGACTTTGTATGTTGAAATGTTGGAAGATAATTATCACTATGGAAAGATTGTGGCTGTGGCATGGGGAGATGAAAACACCATTTATACCGCTACACCCGAAACTGTCAAAAATAGTGAGGTCTTCAAAACTTGGGCGAATGATGCCACAATGAAAAAAGCCGTCTATGATGCAAAACGCACGAAAGTCATGTTGCACTATGCAGGCATCGAACTGAACGGGATTGACTTTGACACGGTATTGGCTTCCTACATCATCAATACCAAAGACACAGGTCGGGATATTGCGGCGATTGCACAGGAATATGGCTACACGGAAGTTTCTTATGACGAAACGGTTTACGGTAAAGGGGCAAAACAAGCTGTTCCTGAAGATAAAGCTATTGTTTTCGAACATTTGGCCCGTAAAATCAAGGCTATCCAGACTCTCCGACCACAATTGCTTGCCGAGTTTGAAAAGAATAACTTGACCGATTTGTACTTTGATATGGAGTTACCTTTGGCAATTATTTTAGCGGAAATGGAAATGACCGGTATTACTGTTCAACCAGAACGACTGGAAACCATGAAAGAAGAATTCGCCATTCGTTTGTCTGATATTGAGGCCGATATTTATAAAGAAGCGGGTGAAGAATTCAACATCAATTCGCCTAAGCAACTGAGTGTGATCCTCTTTGAAAAAATGGGCTTACCGGTTATCAAGAAAACAAAAACAGGCTACTCAACAGCTGTGGATGTTTTGGAAAAACTAAGTGCCTCGGCACCGATTGCCCAAATGATTCTGGATTATCGCCAATTGGCCAAATTGCAATCAACCTACGTTGAAGGACTGTTGAAATTCATCAAACCTGAAACTGGAAAAATCCATACTATTTATACACAGACACTGACGCAGACCGGTCGTTTGAGTTCCAATGATCCTAACCTCCAAAACATTCCGGTCAGGATGGAAGAAGGACGTAAAATCCGTCAGGCATTCGTGCCATCAGAACCGGGCTGGCAAATCTTTGCATCTGACTATTCGCAAATCGAGTTACGGGTATTAGCCCATATTTCTGGAGACGAACACATGAAAGAGGCGTTTGTTGAAGGTCAGGATATCCATACCTCTACAGCAATGCGCGTCTTTGGTATTGAAAACGAAGAGGAAGTAACCGGCAATGTGCGTCGTCAGGCCAAAGCTGTAAACTTCGGGATTGTCTATGGGATTTCCGATTATGGCCTTTCCCAAAACTTGGGCATTTCCAGACCACAAGCAAAGGCGTTCATCGACACTTATTTTGAAAAATATCCCGGTATTAAACAATTTATGACGGATATCGTTGCGGAAGCGAAAGAAAAAGGCTATGTGGAAACCTTGTTCCACCGCCGTCGCTATCTACCGGATATTAATAGCAGCAACTTCAACTTGCGTTCTTTTGCCGAAAGAACGGCAATCAATTCACCTATTCAGGGTTCAGCGGCTGATATTCTGAAAGTAGCGATGATCCGGATGAACAAAGCTTTAAAAGATAATAATCTGAAAACACGCATGTTACTGCAAGTACACGATGAGTTGATCTTTGAATGTCCACCTGAAGAAATTGAAACACTTGAAAAACTGGTGCCGGAAATTATGGAAAACGCAGTCTCTTTATCGGTACCTTTGTTGGTGGATAGTCATTATGGAAATAGCTGGTACGAAGCGAAGTAGTTAAAGGCACGGGGTCGTTTCCAAGGAGGAGATTCAAATGAAAAAGGCATCACCTTTTTACGGATGGATGATTGTTCTAGGAGCGGTCATATATTTAGCTCTTTCGGCACCAATCGCTGTTTCTTTAACGGGATTATTTGCCACAGCCATCACAGAAGACACGGGTGTTTCGCTGAGCCAGTTTACATTGGCGAATACCATGATGCAGGGTGTCGGTATTTTGTTGGCACCTGTCGCATCACGGTTACTTAGTACGAGGCATTTCAAGAAAATTCACTTGGCAATGACAATCGTTTATGGCGTTGCCATTGCCTCGCTGGGTTTTTCGAATCACCTGTTGGTCTATTATTTAATCTCGATTCTAATGGGCATTTCATATGTTTTTGTCGGTATCATTCCGGTTGCCATGATGGTCAGTAATTGGTTTGAATTTCAACGTGGAAAAGCCATGAGCCTAGCCATGACTGGCTTGAGCGTGGGTGGGGCCATCTTTGGTCCACTCGTTTCCAAATGGATTTCAAACTATGGCTGGCGAAATACGTATCTGATTTATGGGATGATGTTGCTTGCAATTGGTATACCTGTTTCGCTTTTTATTTATCAGCGCCTACCAGAAGACAAAGGGCTCACGAAGTTGACTGGCAACGGAAAAATAAATAAATCCCCGGTTCTTGATAGTCTGCAAATTTATCTGAGTGGACGGGAGTCAGTAGGTAAATCATTTTTCACTTTGTTGATTATCGGGATGTTATTTGCGGGATTGATAAATGGTGGGGGACTGGGACAATTTCCCCGGGCTTTCACTTTGTGGCACGGTGCTGCGTTTGGGTCGTTATTAATCTCGGTTTATTCGATTGTCGGAATTTTTGGTAAATTGTTGTTGGGCTGGCTGGATGATAAATTTGGCATTAAAGTAGCGATCATATACAGTGCGGGCTCACTGGCACTGGTTTATGCATTTATGTTATTTTCGAGCCAGGCATGGGCTGCTGTTTTAGCCGCTGTTTTGTTCGGGACAGCCAATTCCATTGGAACCGTAGTGGGACCCTTATTGGTGGCTTCCCTGTATACACCAGAAAATTACGCGGGCGCCTATGGCATGGTACAAAGTGCCCAACAAGCAGGGATGACCCTGGGATCGATTACTGTGGCAACGATTTTCGATTTAACCGGAGGATATCAAGTAGCCTGGACATTGTTTATAGTCTTGGCTTCACTGGTATTGGTGATGTGGCTACCAGCCCTTAAGTTGAGTCAAAAGTATCAAATCACGAATTTTGAAAAAGAAAGAAGAGATGCATATGCCGGAACTACCAGAAGTTGAGACGGTTCGAAAAGGCTTGAACCAACTCGTGGCGGGCGCAACCATTACGAGTGTGGATGTTTTTTGGAATCGTATGATTACCCCTCCGTTTTCTTCTGAACGCTTTCAGGAAGAATTGATCGGGGAGCAGATTCATACGATTGAACGGCGTGGCAAGTATTTAATTTTTTTATTGGATAACTGGGCGATGATTTCCCATTTACGGATGGAAGGCAAATTTACCGTTACGAAAACGGGCGAGCCGTATCAAAAACATACCCATGTTGTTTTTCATTTAGCGGATAACCGCGATTTGCGGTACTTGGATGTTCGAAAATTTGGCCGTTTTTCCTTAGTGCCGATTGATAAAAAAGAAAAATATGCACCCATTGAGAATCTGGGTCCTGAGCCGACACCTATCCAATTTACCTTGGATAATTTCCACGATAAACTTTCGCGGACCGGACGCTCGATTAAAGCAGTGATTCTAGATCAACATGTGGTTGCAGGGGTCGGAAATATTTATGCAGACGAGTCGTTATTTCAGGCAAAAATCAACCCCATGAAACCAGCGAATCAATTGAACGAAGGGGAGACCAAGCGCCTTCGTGATGCGATTATCGACGTCATTGCCAATGCGGTGGAAGCCGGCGGGACGACTATCCGTACCTATAAGAATACGCTGGGTGAAGCGGGTAAATTCCAGGTAAAATTGAACGTCTATGGTAAAACAAACCAGGCTTGTCCGAGATGTGGCACGCCGATTGAAAAGACAAAAGTGGCGCAGCGTGGGACCCACTATTGCCCGCATTGCCAAGGTTCCATCGATTTGTATGAAAAAAAGGAGCCCAAAGGATGACATTTATACTAGGCTTAACAGGCGGTATCGCGACCGGTAAATCAACGGTGTCGCGATATTTTGCCGAAAAGGGCATTCCGGTGGTGGATGCTGATTTGGCGGCACGGAAAGTCGTTGAACCGGGAACAGAAGGACTGGCAGGTATCGTTTCCCATTTTGGTCCTGCTATCTTAAATATGGTTGGCACCTTAAACCGGAAAAAGTTAGGTTCGATTATTTTTGCCGATGAAGCCAAAAGACAGGTATTGAATCAAACACTACAAAACCATATCCAGAGACAAATTCACAATGAAACACAGGAACTATTAGAAAAAAAACACCCTTTAATTGTTCTGGATATTCCCTTGCTGTTTGAATCTGGGTATGACAAGAATTGTGATGCTGTTATGGTCGTATACACGACGCCGGAGGTACAAAAAAAACGTTTGATGGCACGAAACAATTTAACGGAACAAGAAGCCAAAGACCGAATGGCCAGTCAAATCGCGATTGATGATAAAAAAAATCTGGCTGACATTGTGATTGATAATAATGGTTCACTTGAAGCGACCTATGAACAAGTTGATAAGTGGCTTAAAAATCAAAATAAATAGCCATTATTGTGGTATACTAGCTACAGAAAATGACTAGAAAGGGGTATGGAGAAGATGCAATGTCCAAAATGCCAATATAATGGATCTCGAGTTGTGGACAGCCGCCCCGTGGAAGAAAATAATTCCATTCGCCGCCGTCGTGAGTGCGAAAGATGCCATCATCGCTTTACGACATTTGAACGGATTGAACAAACGCCACTTCTCGTTATCAAGAAAAATGGTACCCGTGAAGAATTCAGCCGCGAAAAATTATTACGTGGTCTGATACGTTCAAGTGAAAAGCGTCCAATCAAATTGGAACAATTAGAAGAGATAGTCGACCAAGTCGAACGTGAATTGCGTGCGACCGGAGAGAATGAAGTTCCAAGCATGGTTATTGGCGAACATGTAATGGATCATTTAGCTAAAATTGACGATGTCGCCTACATCCGCTTTGCGAGTGTGTACCGTCAGTTTTCCGATCGGGAAACCTTCCTGGCTGAATTACAAAATCTTGAGAAAAAGAACCGCCCAGATGTAGAGGAGCGTAATGAATGAATACCCCTTGGAAAAATTTAAGCCCAAAGGATTCCTTTGTTACCCAGCAAACGTGTTTTATCTCAGATGTAGATAAACGCGTGATTACTTTCCTTTATCAACCGATAATTGGCTCGCATGCCTATAGTTTGTACATGACGTTGTTAGGTGATTTTGAAATGAAACAGCAGTCGAAAATGCATTCGGAATTGCTGGCAACGTTAAATGTCGGAATACCCGAATTTTATCAAGCACGGGTTCGTTTGGAAGGAATCGGTTTGTTGAATACGTATGTCCGGGAATCTGATAACTTAAAAGAATATGTTTATGAACCTTTGATGCCGGTAACCAGTCAGCAGTTTTTCGAAGAGGATTTACTGCGTATGCTCTTGCGGGAACACGTGGGTGAGAGCCGATTAAAAAGATTGCAAGAGCAATTCAGTTTCCAAAAACCGGATATGATCAATATGCAAAAAATCACCCAATCTTTTGTGGGTGTTTATGATGTGGCCCGAACGATTGTGCCGTTGGAACCTTCCTCTTTGCTGGAGGCGAAGAAAGGCAAAGCACCACAAATAGAAATTTCGAGCTTTAACTTCAGTTACTTGAAGCAATTGCTCGGCACGCAATTTTTCCGTCCCGAGGCTTTGACATCAGATTTGCGCAAGCAAATTGAGGTGCTTAACAAGCTCTATGGGATTGAAGAAGAGGAGATGGCTAATCTTTTGTTGCGGGCAACGAACCTGGAAACGGGCGCTGTCGATACGAAGGAGTTGGAAACCTTGGCATCTGACAGTACAAGCCAAGGACTATCCCAAAGGGTCATTAAAGATAAGGTCGAACAATCCATTGAAGCTTCCGCAAAACAAAACGCGAATCGCGAGGCTGCCCTTAGAAAGGGTGGTTATTCCGAACAAGAAGTACAGTTGGTATTAATGACGGAAAAGCTGACACCTTATCAATTTATCGCCGATATCAAAGCGCAAAAAAATGGACAGGTGACTTCCAATGAGAAACATCTGTTGAATGTTTTGCTCAGCCAATATGAATTATCATCAGGCGTTTTGAATATGCTGACTTATTACATGTTGGTGATTCAAGGTGAACCGACCATGAACAAGGGTGTAGCGGAGAGAATCGCGAATGACTGGGTTCAATCCGGGGTTACCCTGCCTGAAGAGGCGATAAATAAAACGAAGCAGTTTGTCGGTCAAAAACGTGCGGCTGCTGAGAAACGCACTGTACGCCAATATGGCCGGAATGTCGTCCGTAAAGTTGAAAAATTACCGGAGTGGGCGACGCGTACACAACCGCAACCCCAGAGCGAGCGGTTGCTTTCCGAAGAAGAACAGAAACGATTTAATGAACGTCTGAAGAAATTCAGGGGTGGTAGAAAGGCCGGTGATGATTAATGGATCACATTGGAAAAGGTTTTCGAAATTTTATGAACCAACCGAATGTTTCCAAACAATATGAGGAAATGGTTCGCTCGGTTTTAGCTGATCCAGAAGTCCGTCATTTTCTTGAAGCAAACGAAGAAATCATTTCACAGGAGATGATTTCCAACAGCTATTCGAAGTTATATGAATTTGTTCAGGAAAAACGGAAAATCGCACGTGGCGAAAGTGGTCAAAATCCAGGCTATCAACCTGAACTGGCTATCAACGCACGCTATATCGATGTGGTGTATGTTCCAGACCAAGCAACCATTAAACGGGAGCGCGAAAAAGAATTACGCAGCCGGATCAAATCAATTAATATTTCCAAAGAAGCCCGTAAAGCGACGATGGAACAATTTTTACAAACGGAAGAACGTTTGGAAGTACTGGGTGACGCTTTTGATTTTATCGAAGCTTATGCAGAGAATCCGTCTTCTTTCCACAAGGCTTTATATATTCATGGGCCGTTTGGGGTTGGAAAGACGTACTTGCTGGGTGCCATCGCCTATGAATTGTCCCTTAAAGGATTTGTAACGACGATGATGCATTATCCAACCTTCACACAGGAAATGAAAGCAGCGATTGCCGACAATACGGTTCCCGAGAAATTGGACCTTATCAAAAAGAGCGATATTTTGATGCTGGACGATATCGGGGCAGAAATCAATTCAACGTGGGTGCGTGATGAGATTTTGGGTGTTATTTTACAACATCGGATGCAGGAACATTTGCCCACTTTCTTCACGTCGAATTTGAATTTTTCCGAGTTGGAACAACATTTGCGTATGGGCAACCGTGGTGATGATGAACCGATTAAAGCAAAACGCTTGATGGAACGGATTCGCTTCTTGGCACAGGAAGTGCAGATGACGGGCAAAAATCGTCGCCTAAATGATTAATCCTGACTTGCATTTCATGTGGGTTCGTGTTTTAATGTACTAGAAATTAATGAAATCGATGAGAAAGACATGCATCCAAAGTGAGCATTTTTAGAGAGAGATGGGTTGGTGGAACATCTCAATGACCTTTTGATTGTACCCCTTTCGAGAGAACAGCGGAATTTAGTATGTTGTTCCGGTCCGCACCGTTAACGCGCTGAAGAGTTTTCGATATTATCGGAAGCTAAATTTGGGTGGAACCACGTCAATTTGTACGTCCCATTTCTGGAGGAGTCTCTGGAAATGGGACTTTTTTTGTATTTATTATGATTTATATGGAGGAATTAGGATGTCAGAAATTAAAATCACTTTCCCTGATGGAAATGTAAAAGCATTTGAAAAAGGGATTACTGTCCAGGATGTGGCGAAAAGCATCAGCAACAGCTTGGCTAAAAAAGCGCTAGCCGGTAAATTCAACGGAGAATTGGTTGATTTTGAGCGTGCGTTGGAAGAAGATGGCACGTTGGAAATCGTTACTCCAGATCACGAAGATGCTCTGGGTATTTTGCGCCACTCAAGTGCGCATTTGTTGGCACATGCGATGACACGTTTATTCCCGGATGTTCATTTCGGGGTAGGTCCGGCAATAGAAACAGGTTTCTACTATGATACGGATATGGAAAACCAACTAACAGAAGAACAATTGACAGACGTTGAAGCAGAAATGCAAAAAATCGTCCGTGAAAACCATCCTATTGTTCGCCGTGTTGTTTCACGTGCTGAAGCTTTGGAAATCTTTGGTAAAGACCCTTATAAGGTGGAATTGATTACTGCTTTACCAGAAGATGAAGTGATCACTGTTTACCAACAAGAAAACTTCATCGATTTGTGCCGTGGTATCCATGTGCCATCCACTGGTAAAATCCAAATATTCAAATTATTGTCCTTGGCAGGGGCATATTGGCGCGGAAATTCGGACAACAAAATGATGCAACGGGTATACGGAACGGCATTTTTCGACAAGAAAGCTTTGGCAGAATTCTTGAAAATGCGTGAAGAAGCAAAACTACGCGATCACCGTAAATTAGGAAAAGAATTGGACTTGTTCATGATTTCTCCTGAAGTCGGTTCAGGTTTGCCATTCTGGTTGCCAAAAGGTGCGACAATCCGTCGTACATTGGAACGCTATATCGTTGATAAAGAAGTGAGTTTGGGTTACCAACACGTATACACACCGATCATGGCTAACGTTGACTTGTATAAAACTTCTGGTCACTGGGATCACTACCATGAGGACATGTTCCCACCAATGGATATGGGTGACGGGGAAATGTTGGTACTGCGTCCAATGAACTGCCCGCATCACATGATGATTTATAAAAATGATGTTCACAGCTATCGTGAATTGCCAATCCGTATCGCGGAACTGGGTATGATGCACCGTTACGAAAAGAGTGGCGCGTTGTCCGGTTTACAACGTGTGCGTGAAATGACATTGAATGATGCGCACGTATTTGTTCGCCCTGACCAAATCAAGGACGAATTCAAGCGGACATTGCAGTTGGTGCTGGATGTTTATAAAGACTTCAAGATTACCGACTACCGTTTCCGTTTGAGCTACCGTGATCCAGAAGACAAAGAAAAATACTTTGATGATGACGTAATGTGGGAAAAAGCAGAGAGCATGTTGAAAGAAGCGATGGACGACATGGGCTTGGAATATTTCGAAGCTGTCGGCGAAGCAGCTTTCTACGGACCTAAATTGGATGTTCAATTCAAGACAGCCATTGGGGTGGAAGAAACGATGTCCACAATCCAATTGGACTTCTTATTGCCAGAACGTTTCGATTTAACTTATGTGGGTGAAGATGGTGAAAATAACCACCGTCCGGTTGTTATCCACCGTGGCGTTATTTCGACAATGGAACGTTTTGTAGCGTACTTGATTGAAGAATACAAAGGGGCATTCCCAACTTGGTTGGCGCCGGTCCAAGCAACCATCATTCCAGTAAGTGTGGAACACCATGCTGATCGCGCTTATGAATTGAAAGCACAAATGGACCGCATGGGGATGCGTGTGGAAGTGGACGATCGTAACGAGAAAATGGGTTACAAAATCCGTACCTCCCAAACACAAAAAATTCCTTATCAAATCGTAATAGGGGACAAGGAAGTTGCTGAAAATACTTTGACTGTTCGCCGTTACGGTTCAAAAGAAATGAATACGATGGGATCAGACGCGTACTTAGCGTCCGTTGAAGACGAAATCAAGAACTTTAAATAACAAACAGTAGAGTGGAAAAAAAGGCGTTTAGCCCCGGATTACTGGAGCGAATAAGCGGAAGATGGTCGCAGACCATCTAAGCTTTATTCGTGAAGTGACGCCGGGGCTGCCTTTTTGAGCACGTTTACGAAGCAAATATTCGGTTAAATAGGCGGGGCCGGGAGTTATTTGCCAAACCCTTGTTTATTTGGACTGGATGCGGCGTTCAGAAGAAAAAATAATCTGGAACGCCGCATTTTTGGGAAAAGTGCGGCGATGCGAGCTCAGGAAATAATTTAACGCCGCATTTTCAGCAAAAAAGCGGCGTTTAGCATCGAACGAGACTCACGAACGTCGCACTTCAATATTTTTATACGCCATCTATCTTCATTTGTGCTAAAATAAATTATTAAATGGAACTACCGTATTTTTGAAAGGGGACGAAACATGTTACGTGATAAATTAATGACCCTATTGGAACAAAAAGAGGCAGAGATGATTGCATTGCGTCGTCACTTCCACGAAAATCCAGAGATTTCTTTTCAGGAAAAGGAAACGGCAGATACAATCGCTAAATTTTATGAAGATAAAGATGTTGAAGTAAAACGTAATGTCGGAAACGGCTATGGCATCGTTGTAACGATAAAAGGAAACAAACCAGGAAAAACCATTGCACTGAGAGCTGACTTTGATGCTCTGCCGATCAACGAAGAAACAAATCTTCCATTTGCTTCAAAAAAACCAGGCGTGATGCATGCATGCGGACATGATGGCCATACGGCTTATTTAATGACGTTGGCGGATTGTTTTATTGAATTAAAAGATGAATGGGCAGGGACGATTAAAATTGTTCATCAAAATGCTGAGGAAGTAGGACCGGGTGGTGCGAAGAGCATGGTCGAATCCGGTGAATTGGATGATGTTGATGAGATTTATGGCGTGCATTTTTATCCGGACTTTGAAACGGGCGAAATTCAGTATGCGAACGGTTGGGCTTATGCCGGCTGTAGCGAGTTAACAGTCAAGATTCAAGGTAAAGGCGGCCATGGTTCAATGCCACATATGAGTAACGATGCCATCGTAGCGGCTTCTTCATTCGTGATGAATTTACAGACGGTCGTATCGCGTCGCATCAATCCATTTGACATGGCGGTTGTCACAATCGGTTCTTTCGAAGGCCAAGGCGTCAGCAATGTGATTAAAGATAGCTTGACCTTGTACGGGGATGCCCGTTACATGGATATCGAAGTGGGAAAGAAAATTGAAGAAGAAGTTCGTAAATTGGCTCGTGGATTGGAAGAAGGCTACGGCGTTAAAACCGAAGTAGACTACGCTTGGGATTACCCACCGGTCTACAACCACCCCGAACAGACTGAGGCAGCTGCCAAAGTAATGAATGAACGCGGCGTTGGTGATTATTTGACGAAAGCTGTCCTGACACCTCCTAACAACGGGGCAGAGGACTTCGGTCAATATTTACTGAAAATCCCGGGAGCCTTTATCAATATCGGGGCGAAGCCGGATACGGATGAAATCTATATGAATCACCATCCGAAGTTCGATATCGATGAAAAAGCGCTGCTGGTTGCGGCTAAAACAGTTGGGGACATTACCCTAAGTGCACTTGGAAAATAATTTTCTGAAAAAGTTTGACAAGTCATGAAAAAAGTAGTAAGATATAGCAGTTGAGAAAATACAAGCAGAAGCACCCGCTTCTCGCCTAAGTTGACGCTTGTCCTTGGGCCAGATATGTACAAGTTTGTTGCAGTCATTGTGCTGTGACATTATTGGGCGGGTATCGGAGATATCCGCCTATTTTTCTGCGCTTTTCTCTCATAAATCATGGAGGTGAATGACCATAGCTAAAGATATGATGGTAAATGACGGAATCCGAGCACGCGAACTTCGTGTAATCGGTAGCGATGGTGAACAAGTAGGAGTTAAAACAAAAGCCGAAGCTCTGCAATTGGCAGAAGCCGAAAACTTGGATCTCGTAATCGTGTCGCCAAATGCAAAACCGCCTGTAGCCCGTATTATGGATCACGGGAAATTCCGTTTCGATCAACAAAAACGCGAACGGGAAGCTCGTAAAAACCAAAAAGTGGTCAACATCAAAGAAGTGCGTCTAAGTCCGTCCATTGATGAGAATGATTTCCAAACGAAATTGCGTAATGCACGTAAATTCTTGGAAAAAGGCGACAAAGTGAAAGCATCGATTCGTTTTAGAGGACGTGCAATCACACATAAAGAAATCGGACAAAAAGTCCTGGACCGCCTAGCATCTGAACTAGCAGATGTATCCTCAGTTGAAAGCAAACCACGTATGGATGGTAGAAGTATGTTCTTGATGCTGGCACCAACACAAGAGAAGTAACAATTTATTTTTTTAGGAGGAAGACTAATGCCAAAACAAAAGACACACCGCGGATCTGCTAAACGTTTCAAAAGAACTGGTAATGGTGGTTTGAAACGCTACAGTGCTTTCACAAGCCATAGATTCCACGGAAAAACTAAAAAACAAAGACGTCAATTGCGTCAACCGTCAATGGTACACGCATCTGACATGAAACGTATCAGCCAACAATTGTCACAAATGAAATAATTTAAAATCAGAAAATCAGTAGAGAACAAGATGTTCTCATAAGGAGGAATTACCATGCCACGTGTAAAAGGTGGAACAGTAACACGCCAACGCCGCAAAAAAGTTCTAAAATTGGCTAAAGGCTATTATGGTTCAAAACATACATTATTTAAAACAGCTAAACAACAAGTGATGAAATCTTATATGTACGCATATAGAGACCGTCGCCAAACTAAACGTAATTTCCGTCGTCTATGGATTACACGTATCAACGCAGCAGCTCGTATGAACGGTTTGAGCTACAGCCAAATGATGCACGGTTTGAAACTAGCTGGTGTTGAAATGAACCGTAAAATGCTAGCAGAACTAGCAGTTAACGATTCAACAGCTTTCACAGCTATCGCTGACCAAGCTAAAACAGCTTTGAATAAATAATTCAAACTTTCAAAAGTTATTTCCTTCGGGGGATAACTTTTTTTGTTTTATCCCGAAATTGTGATACGTTAATATTGTAAGCGAAATCACAACTGGAGGTCTTGTTATGCATAAAGAAAGAAAATCCTTACCCGCTATTCATACCGAAATGTTCATCGATGGAAAATGGGAAAAGGGTTCTAAAGAACCAAAATCAGTCATCAACCCGGCTACCGGGGAAACGCTTATAGATGTTTCACAAGGTGACAAAGGAGATGTCAATAGAGCCATCACTGCTGCGAAAAAGGCGTTCCCGCTTTGGTCCGGGATGGAGCTTCAGGAACGTGTCAAAATATTGCATGATATTGGGGATTTAATTGAAGCGAATGCGGACAAATTAGCCTTGATCATGACGCTTGAACAAGGTAAACCACTTCAAGAGGCAAAAGGTGAAATAAAAACAAACGTGGATAATATGCATTGGAATGCTGAAGAAGCACGTCGTATTTATGGGGAAATCATTCCGGCACCCAACCAGCATAAATTTGAGGTCCGCAAACAACCAGTAGGTGTGGTCGGAGCCATAACCCCCTGGAATTTCCCATCCAATATGATTATCCGTAAAATCGCACCTGCGATTGCAGCCGGATGTACAGTCGTACTTAAGCCAGCTGGTAATACACCTTTATCAGCTATAGCGCTTTTTGAATTGTTCGAAGAAGCGGGATTGCCAGCGGGGGTTGCCAACTTGGTGATGGGATCCGCCAGTGAAATCGGAGAAACGTTCGCTGAAAGCAAAGATGTTCGTAAATTAACCTTTACGGGTTCAACTGAAGTAGGTCAAATCCTTTATAATCAGTCCGGTAAAACGTTGAAGAAAATATCATTGGAACTAGGAGGGCATGCACCTTTCATCGTTTTCAAAGATGCTCCTATTAAAGAAACAGTGGAAATGCTCATTAAGATGAAGTTCCGTAATAACGGTCAAGCGTGTACATCACCAAATCGTATATTTATTGAAGATGGAATAAAAGCAGAGTTTACAAAGCAACTAGTCGCGGCTGTTAATGAAGTAAAGGTTGGAAATGGCCAGGACGAGGGTGTAGTCACTGGTCCCCTGATTAATGATGAGGCTCGGGAAACGATTGACGCCCAACTTGAAGATGCCGTGAAAAAAGGAGCAGAAGTTTTAACGGGTGGTAGCCGCCTGGAGGAAGGGGAGTATGCCAATGGTTTCTTCTATAAACCCACTGTCCTGGACGGTGTAACCAAAGAAATGACCATATTCTATGAAGAAACATTTGGGCCCATCATTCCTCTCATAACGTTTAAAGGTGAGGATCAAGTCATCGAAATGGCTAATGATTCTGATTTCGGTTTGGCTTCATACGTATTCACCAAAGACCTGTATCGCGCTGAAAAAATCAGCCATGCGTTGGAATATGGCTTAGTGGCTATTAACAATGTGGCGGTCTCTCATTCCGAAACTCCCTTTGGAGGCGTTAAGTTTTCCGGTCTGGGTCGTGAAAATGGACGACAGGGTATTGCCGAATTCCTCGAAATAAAATTTGTCCATACCGCATACTTTCAAGATTAATGATAATAATTAGAATCGGATCATTTAATCCGGTTCTTTTTTATTTTATTTTTGTCACAAATTGTTCACTGCTTTATATTGGTAAATAGGATATGATAGGGGTGACTAACTGCGCAGAGAAGGTGAGAAAGTGCTTCGTGGAAAAAAGAGAATCGCTATTTTAGGTAGTGGCTTGAGCGGGCTTGTAGCGGCCTATGAAGTAAATAAACGAATTGAAGCGGAACAATTACCGTTCGAATTTATTTTGCTTGATAAGAGAGACCGGATTGGCGGTATCATTAAAACCGTTAATACTTCTGATGGACCTGTGGATGTGGGGGCCAGTAGCTTTGATGTTCGCAGAGACGATATTCGCCCTTTTTTACGTGAATTAGGTCTGGAAGACGAAATCCAGTTCAGTACTGGCGGTAAGTTGGACCGTTTCAGTGCGGGTGAATTTGTAAGTTCAAATAAACCAAGTTATCATGGGATTCCGATTCAACTAACCGATATTCTGCACGAAAAAGAATTATCTTTAAGCGATAAGCTTTCTGTATTAATTAATCATTCTTTCAACAGCATGAAACTGGAACGAAATCCGGAAGCGACCACCGCAGAGTTTTTAGAATATCGTTTTTGTAAAGCGGTCAGTACGATGATTGCTTATCCCCATTATCCTGAAAATGTGTTTGGGTCCATGGAGTTGTGTCCGCCTACATTTTTTGACCATAATCTAATCAAACTTTTTGAACACACGGATAGCCGTTATACCTTAAAAGAAGTTGAATTAGACCATGTAATGGATGGTGAGGCAACGGAATTCAATTTAAAGGGTGGTATGTCCACGCTTGTGCAGGCCTTAACTGATAGAATGCCAGACAATATTTTGACCGGAAAAACGGTGAGTAATCTCTCGAAAATGGATGATGATGTCTTTTTGATGACGTTAAATCATAATGAGAGCCTCCGGGCCAAAGCTATCATTTCGACAATGTCTTTGTCTGATGCCTTTACACTGATTAATCAAGGCGAAGAGTCATTACTGGATATTCCAAGGCCACAAACGGCTTCGATGGCAACGATTCTGCTTCGTTTTGAAAAAGGCGCCATTAATCATTATCCGGATGGTTATGGTTTTGTGGTTCCGAAACGAAGTTCTTTCCATGTCACTAAAGCGACGCTGTTGAACCGTAAATGGCCTTCTTTAAAGGATGCGGAATATGATTTAGTGTTGGTGGAAATAGGTCGACGCCAAGAAGATACGATTATTCAATTGCCCGATGAAGCACTACTGACGATCATCAGTACTGAATTAAAAGAAATTTTAGCGTTGAAGGGGACTTATGTTTCTGCCAAAATATATCGGTGGTTAAAATCAGTACCCCACTTAACCCCAAGTGAAAGACAATTACTCTATAAAAATGAGGAAAAGCAGAAAGAAAATATGAATGCGCGCGGGTTCTTTTTGGGAGGTAATGGGTTCCATGGCTATGGTATGCCCAATGCCATTAAAGAAGGGCAACGTTTGGCACATGAAGCAATCACCTATATGAAATCACACATAAAAGAACTTTAGAAATCGAAAAGGATTTCTAAAGTTCTTTTGCTACCTAACAATGTTATACTAATAATAGACAATTTAACCTGTAAGGGGGATAACTTTATGAAGTTAACAATCTTGGGTTTTATGGGCGGATATCCGGCTGATGGAGTGGGTACGACAGCGTATCTCCTCGAATCACACGGTTTCCACTTATTGATGGATGTTGGTAGCGGTGCGGTCCTGGCACTGGAAAAGCATCTTGATCCGAAAAAATTGGATGCACTCATTTTAACGCATTATCATCCAGACCACATTGCGGATATGGGTGTGTTGCAACATATCTTTCAACTTAAAGAACCGGACAAAGTGCTGCCTATTTACGGACATACTGAGTCCCCGTTGCATCAATTACGGGACCATACTTTCACTAAAGGAATAGATTACGAAGGGAACGAACCAATTACGATTGGCCCTTTCCGCATTTCTTTCTTAAAAACAGCTCATCCTGTCCCGTGTTATGCACTAGCTATAACGGAAGAGGAAACGGGTAAAAAGTTAGTCTTTACCGCTGATTCTGGTTACTTGGAAGCATTCATCCCTTTTTCAAAAAATGCGGATGTCCTTTTGGCCGATACGAATTTTTTCCGTGGGCAAGAAGGTCATAAGGTACATATGACTCCCCTGGAAGTTGGAAAGATCGCTGAAGCTGCAAATGTCCAGAAATTGATTTTAACCCATTTACCGCCAGGTGGAAATTGGTCGCAGATACTTGAGGACGCACAGGCCTCAGCCCCACATATATCAGTGCAACTTGCTGAAAAAGATTTACAAATCATTATTTAAATAGGTAGAGGAGACGGTATTGCATGTATTTTGTAGATAATCAAAATCACTTTGATCCAAGTGTGAATATTGCTTTGGAAACATATTTATTGAAAGAGAAAGTTTTGGATGAGCCAATTTTGCTTTTTTATATTAATGAACCATCCATCATCATCGGGCGTAACCAAAATACGATTGAAGAAATTAATCAAGCATACGTAGAAGAAAATAATATTCACGTTGTGCGCCGTATGTCTGGTGGCGGGGCGGTTTATCATGATTTGGGGAACTTCTCATTCTGCTTCATAACTGAAGACGATGGAGACTCTTTCCGTGATTTTGCTAAATTTACAGAACCTGTTATTGCTTTTTTACATAAAGCGGGCGTAAAAGATGCTGCTCTTAAAGGCCGCAATGACTTAACAATCGGTGAACAAAAGTTCTCCGGCAATGCGATGTATTCAACGAATGGTCGTATGACCGCTCACGGAACGATTTTATTTGATTCGGACCTTGATGCTGTTTCAAATGCATTAAAACCGCGTAAGGATAAGATTGAGTCAAAAGGGATTAAATCTGTCCGCAGTCGTGTGACCAATATCAAACCGTTTGTGGATGATGCTTACAAAGACATGACAACAGAAGAATTCCGGGACGCATTACTCTTACATATTTTTGAGGTGGAAAATCGTGAAGATGTGAAAGAGTACCATTTAACGGAAGAAGACTGGAAACGGGTTTATGAAATTCGTGAAGAGTATTTCGGAAACTGGGACTGGAATTACGGTAAATCACCGAAGTTTGAAATCGAAGTACGTCGTCGTTTCCCAATCGGGACAATCGACTTCTTATTCAATATCAAATCCGGGAAAATTGCTGAAGCAAAAGTATACGGTGACTTCTTTGGTTTGGGCGAAATTTCTGATGTGGAAGAAGCTTTGGTAGGCACAAAATATACCAAAACCGATTTACGTGAGAAATTTGACTCACTTAACTTGAAAAAATATTTTGGTTCTGTAACTGCAGAAGAATTGGTTGACTCTATTTTTGCTGAATAGGAGTTGATGGGCATGGCGAAAAATCTTTTTAAGTTTCAAATCAAGACGCATCAGAGGCAGTCTTTTACTAACTTGGACCATTATTTGAATGAAGCGGTTCGCGATAGTGGGGTTCTCGATGGAATCGTGTTGATCTATTGTCCACACACAACAGCTGCGATTACGATTAATGAAAATGCTGACCCAGATGTTAAGACGGATTTGAAACTGGGCTTGGATGAAACTTTCCCTAATCGGGCTGATTATGTCCATATGGAGGGAAACTCGGATGGGCATATGAAATCATCAGTGGTTGGAGTTAGTGAAACGTTAATTCTGGCTAATGGGGAATTGATTTTAGGAACATGGCAGAGTGTTTACTTTGCTGAATTTGACGGACCAAGAAATCGGACATTTTATGTAAAAATTATTGAAGGATAAAGGAGTCTGCATAACTAATGCTAAATAGGCAAAAGTTGTGCAGACTTTTTGAATAGTCTGCATAGCTATTTCAAAAAAGTAAATAGTTGTGCAGACTGATGCCTATCTATAATAAAAAACCAAGCTATTGGCCTTGTGTCAATAGCTTGGTTTTTTAATTATCTTTTCAATCCCATGGCTGTCTCCATGCGGTCAAGTGTTTTGCTGGCATACTCATTTGCGCGCTTTGCACCTTTGTCAAGAATATGATCCAGTTCGTCCGACTCCATCAATTTGGAGTAGCGTTCCTGAATCGGTTCAAGAACAGCAATCACAGCGTCTGCCAGTTTTTCCTTGAAATCACCATAGCCACTGCCAGCAAATTCTTGTTCCAATTCTGGAATCGATTTGTTGCTGAAGTTAGCGAAAATGGTCAACAGATTGGATATACCGGGTTTGTTTTCTTTATCATATTCGATAACACCACTGGAATCTGTTTTAGCACTCTTGATTTTTTTGCGGATAACTTTTGGATCGTCCAACATTGATATAAAGCCTTTTAGATTTTTATCAGATTTACTCATCTTGCTTGTCGGGTCTTGTAGGCTCATAATGCGACCGCCGGCTTTAGGAATAAAGGGTTCAGGCATAACCAACTCACCTTCATAACGGTTGTTGAAACGTTGGACGAAATCACGCGTCAATTCCAAATGTTGTTTTTGGTCTTCGCCTACTGGAACTAAATCAGCATCATAAAGCACAATGTCCGCTACCATCAAAGGCGGATAAGTCAACAATCCAGCCGAAATAGCATCTTGTTTAGCAGATTTGTCCTTGAATTGCGTCATTCTTTCTAATTCGCCAATGTATGTATTACATTGAACGATCCATGCAGCCTGTGCATGCGCAGGAACCTCGGACTGAACAAAGATGATTGATTTTTCCGGATCAACACCACAGGCAATATACAGAGCTGCCAGACCGCGTGTCCGTTCTTTTAATTCTTTTGGATCTTGGGGCACCGTTATTGCATGTTGGTTAACGATACAGTATGTACAGTCATAATCATCTTGTAAAGCCACAAAGTTTTTAATTGCGCCGATGTAATTACCAATGGTTACCGTTCCGCTTGGTTGTACGCCTGAAAAGACTTTTTTCTTCAACTAAAATCACACTCCTATTTTCTACTCATTCATTATAGCGTATTTTTTCACTTCATGACACAATAAAAAAACCCTCATATCGCACTCCCTTATTTATAATAATTACAATTTAAAAATGTTGGTATAAAGGCGAAAAAAGCGCGAATGGCTGTAAAATTGGGTTTCTATAGAAAAACAAAACAAATGTTTATGAACAACTTGTGGCGGAAATTTGAAAAAACTTTCGAAAAGGGCTAGCCAATTAAATATACATGGTGTATAATTCTATTTATAAGGCAAACCCTTAGTAAAAGAAGAACAATCGCTTACAGGAAAGGAGAGATCCATTTATGGTTACTCTATATACTTCACCAAGCTGTACTTCTTGCCGTAAAGCGCGTGCGTGGCTGGAAGAAAATAACATTCCATACACAGAACGCAACATTTTCTCAGAACCTCTCTCTCAAATCGAGATTAAAGAGATTTTGAAAATGACTGAAGAAGGTACAGAGGAAATCATCTCGACCCGTTCTAAAGCATTCCAGGAAATGAACGTGGATCTCGATGAGTTACCACTGAACAATTTGTTCACACTTATTCAGGAAAATCCCGGACTATTACGTCGACCTATTATTCTAGACGATAAAAGATTGCAAGTGGGATATAATGAAGACGAAATTCGTCGCTTCTTACCAAGAGAAGTACGTGCTGTTGAGCTTAAGAAAGCACAAGAGCTAGCTAACTTCTATTAATTTCGACTTTCAACAATTCGAGCATACCCGAAGGGGTGTGCTTTTTTTGCTCGCAAACCAGCATCCATCGCATTGCAAACCGTTACCTATTGCGGTATAATTTGGAGACGGATGGATGGTGTTAAAGTATTCATCCTGTTACAATGATAGTACAGAAAAGAGGTGTAGCATCATGGAAATGGAGAACGTTAACGAGAATACGATTCGCGTAGTCATTGAAAGTTCCGACCTGGAAGAACGAGGGATCACTTTCTTGGACTTACTCGGGAATCAAAAACAAATCGAAAGCTTCTTTTATAGTATATTAGAAGAAGTGGATGTTGATAATCAGTTTCTGGAAACAGATGCCATCACTTTCCAAGTGCTGCCTAAAGGAAGTGGCCTTGAATTATTCATTAGTAAAGGTGACACTGATGAAATAGACACTTTTGATGAAGATGATTTTGATCCAACAGAGCATATCCTGGATATCATGAATCAACATACTGAGAATATAAGCGAAGATAAAACTGAACCACTACTAGAAGAAAATGAACTGGGTATCCTTGATATGATGATCAAATTCAATGAATTTGAAGATTTTATCGAAGCATCCAAACGCTTCTACCTTGAGAGTGGAAATTCGACACTGTATCATTATCAAGATGCTTATTACTTGGCAATCGACTTCTTCATTGAAGAAATGACTGAGACGAATCTAGAAACACAAATAGCGGTCATTCTTGAATTTGGTGAAGAATCCAGTATTTCAGCTGAAGTTTTGGGAGAATACGGCAAATTGATTATGCACAAAGATGCACTTGAAAGTGCCCGTCACTATTTCAAATAACCTATAAATCGAGACAGAGTATAAAAAAACTCTGTCTCGATTTTTTTTCAATGTTATAATGGGAAAAAGGCTAGGAGGAATGTAAAAATGAAAAATCAAGACTGTGCTTACTGTGTGGAAGGTGAACTATTAGCGGCGTTTGGATACCCATGTATCGAACTGGACTATACAAAGGTTTACGTATTCAAGGAACAAAGTCATAAAGGAAGAGTCATTGTTGCTTCAAAACACCATGTTAGTGAGTTGACAGATCTATCCGAAGAAGAACGTAATGGATTCTTCGCAGATGTAGCGAAAGTTGCTAAAGCACAACACGCGGCTTTTAACCCGGATAAAGTGAACTACGGCGCTTACGGCGATTCTGGTCACCATTTACATTTCCATCTCGTACCAAAATACAAAGATGAATTTGAATGGAATGCACCATTTGCAATGAATCCTGGTAAAACATTGCTATCGGATGAAGAATACGAAGCACTTGCCGAAGAAATTCGCAAAAACTTAAACTAATTAAAAAAAACATCTCAAAACTTCCAGCAAAAAAAAGCTTTTCGGCTTTTTTTGCTTATCTATAGATAGGAGGTTGATGAGATGTTTTTTGCTTGCACAAAAAATGGTACTAAAATAAATGCTTCAGATTGCCCAGCTGGATTACCAGTTACTTGCCCCGGATGTCTGGCACCTGTTTTTCTTAAAAAAGGCAATAAAATCATGGCCCATTTTTCCCATTATGCCTATTCGGATTGCCAACAATTTTCAGAAGGGGAGACAGAACGACATTTGCTGGGAAAACAGAAATTACATGGTTGGTTAAAGACACAAAATTTAGACGTAGAAATGGAAGCTTGGTTGCCGGAATTGAAGCAGCGACCCGATTTGTTGGTAACGATTGGTGACCGAAAAATTGCTCTTGAATATCAATGCAGTCCCATTCCTTTTACACGACTGAAAGAACGCACCGATGGCTACACACAAAACGGGTATGAGGTGTATTGGATTTGTGGGATAGATTATATTCCCCAAGTAACCTATACGGAAAAGATCTCTGCTTTTAGACAACCTAACGGTACCGTGGTTTGCTTCGATAGTGTAACCAACACTGTGCTGATGTACTATGATTTACACTTCAATACCTGGAATAAACTCGCTTGGAAATGTTATGCGGTTAACTTGTCACAACTCACAATGCCAGCATTGGAAATTTTATTCAACAAACCCCAACCCAAACGCATATATAAATCTGTTCCGATGAGCTACCGAAATCAACTGGCAATTTTACAACGGAAGGATACTTTGCATCGGGACTTTCTTTTGGAAGTTTATCTAAATGGTCAAACGCTTCAAACTTTACCATCATTTCTATTTGACATGCCGACTAAAAATCCAGCTTATCGGTTGCCAAATTATATCTGGAAATATAGGTTTTTAGAGCAACTGAAAAATAACCTAACTTTGGAAGATATTGATAATTTCTCGAAAAAACTTCCCCGCTATGATTTTCTTTACCCCAACTCTGAAACTGAACCTCTTAAGGATTTTATTTTTGAATTAGAACAACGCGGTGTTTTGCGACGCATTGATGATAAAAATTGGCATATCCGTTCATTTTAGCTTCTAAATAAATGAGATTATGTTAAGATTATTAATGTGAAATACCAAATAGGAGGCTTATACATGGCAGAAATCAAAGCATTACCAAAAAGGCATGAACTTACCGAAGAAATGACATGGGACTTAACAGCCATTTTCGAAAATGACGAAGCTTTTGAAACGGCTTTAGGTGAAGTGAGTGAACTGGCTAAAGAAGTAAAAGCACTAC
Source organism: Jeotgalibaca sp. A122 (assembly GCF_052266715.1). Classification (NCBI taxonomy): domain Bacteria; kingdom Bacillati; phylum Bacillota; class Bacilli; order Lactobacillales; family Carnobacteriaceae; genus Jeotgalibaca; species Jeotgalibaca sp. A122. The sequence goes on from NZ_JBQPRB010000005.1 coordinate 60,123, forward strand.
AAGGGACTGTAGGAGAGAGCAGTGAAGCACTTTTGACAGCAATAGAAAAAGTGCTGGAAGCAAACCAGAAAATTGAGCGTGTCTATGTATATTCACATTTGAAGAATGATCAAGATACAGCAGACAATACCTATCAAACATTACATGACCGTTCCGTTGCCGTTCTTACACAACTAGGCGAAGCGTCATCTTGGTTCAATCCTGAAGTTCTTGCAATTCCGGAAGAAAAACTGACTTCCTTCATGCAGGAAAATCAAGACTTAAAAGCTTACGAACATTTGTTGGATGATTTAACATCGCAACGTGAGCACATTTTGAGTGCCCGTGAAGAGGAATTGTTGGCAGGAGCATCTGAAATTCTTTCTGCTTCCAGTCGTACATTCTCTATATTGAATAATGCGGATATTGAATTCCCAACTGTAAAAGATGAAGAGGGTAATGAGGTAAAACTTTCTCATGGTCTATACGGTAAATTAATGGAAAGCTCAAACCGCGAAGTGCGTAAAGGTGCTTATGAAGCACTTTACAAAACATACCGTGGACTAAAAAATACGTTCGCTTCTACGTTGTCCACTCATGTGAAGTCACATAATTTTAACGCGAAAATCCGGAATTTCAGTTCTGCTCGTGCTGCTTCTTTGGCAAACAACCATATTCCCGAGAGCGTCTACGATACTTTGTTGGAAGTAGTCAATAAAAACTTACCATTGCTACATCGTTATGTTGCGTTACGTAAAAAATTACTGAACGTGGATGAGTTGTATATGTATGATATGTATACACCGTTGACAGGTGATGCACCAATCGAATATACAATTGAAGAAGCAACGGCAGAAACGTTGAAATCATTGAAACCGCTTGGCGAAGAGTACCAAGGGATTCTGAAAGAAGCATTTGATAACCGTTGGATTGACTGGTACGAAAATGAAGGGAAACGTTCAGGTGCTTATTCTTCCGGTGCTTATGACACAAATCCCTACATTTTGATGAACTGGCAAAATTCGATGAATCAACTTTATACCTTGGTTCATGAATTGGGACATAGTGTTCACAGCTATCATACACGTAATAATCAACCATATGCATACGGTGATTACTCCATTTTCTTGGCGGAAATTGCTTCAACAACAAATGAAAACATTTTAACGGACTACCTTTTGAAAACACAAACAGATCCAGCGATCCGTATTTATGTCTTGAACCATTACCTGGATGGTTTCAAAGGAACCGTATTCCGCCAATCACAATTTGCGGAATTTGAACACTACATTCACCAAAAAGCGCAGGAAGGTATTCCTTTGACGCAAGAATTCATGACTGAATACTATGCAGATCTTAATGCACGCTACTATGGTGATGCCGTGGAACGTGATGAGAACATTGCTTTGGAATGGTCACGTATTCCTCACTTCTATTACAACCACTACGTTTACCAATACGCAACGGGATTTGCAGCAGCAACTGCTCTGTCTAAACGTATTTTGGATGGTGAAGAAGGGGCGTTGGATAAATACTTGACCTACCTGAAATCAGGTAGTAGCGATTACCCAATCGAGGTTATGAAAAAAGCAGGCTTGGATATGACTGATTCAGCCTATCTTGAAGATGCCATGAAAGTCTTTGAAGCACGTTTGAACGAATTAGAAGAATTACTAGAAGTAAAATAGAATTGTTATAAAAAGGAGAACATCATGATGATGTTCTCCTTTTGTATAACTATTTTAAAATCTGTAGATAACTTTTTCCTACTGTACGTGTTTTCTTGCGATGTGGAACTTGTGAATTTTGGTCCAGTGAATTAGCATTGCTGAATGCTTTTTCAATCAATTCACAATTAATGATATCCTCCAGTAAGACACCAAATTGTTGGTTCAGGTTATCAAAAATGACCAGTGATGGATTATTGGAAATATTCATCTCTTGGGCTGTTTTTTGATCCGCTTCATAACTATTTTTCACAAATGGTGATGCTTTATCTTCAAGAAACATTTCAACATCGAGATTTGCACCCTTAGCTACTTCCTTTATTAACTCTGTTGAGTATTCTGATAGGTTAATATTTAACTCTTTTTGAAGGAGCATCAAGAATTTTCTGCCACGTTTTTTGCCCTGCATTAACGCAGCCTTGTAGGCTAGGCTGGCATCATAAATGGTTTGATAGATTTGGTTGCGCAACTGTAAGTCACTGGTTGGCATATTCAAACGTTTCATGTATTGGGTGACGGTGTTGAAATTATGGAATGTAAGGAAACGGAAATGGACTTTATATCCCTCATGTATTTCAAGACTTTCTATAAAACGCAAAACTTCTTGTTCAGAGTTAAGGCATTTTAAACCAATTGGGTTAACAAATAAGTAAAGCTCGAAAACTTGTTGAGAGGGATTTAATTTACGTATTGTATTGTTATTTGGTTGCATAATATCCCTTCTTTAGACTCATTGTGTTCCTGGACTAGTAGATGATGACCTTTGGAGCTAGAGCTCACATCTAAACGTTTTTACTTTATTCATTAGTCATTATAAGCTAAAAAAAGACCATAAGTAAAATAAGATGCCTATTGAAGGCATCTTATTAATTACAAATGTTCAATAATTCGTCATAAATGATTGGGAATAGAAAATGAACAGTTAGATAGAGCAATACAGAAACAAACAAACAAATGTTATTTATTTGGATATTTCAAGGCTCGGGATATTTTTTGCACGGTCTCACGGCGATTGATGTTTTGCGAATCAAGAAATTGTTCGAAAATCTGCAGCCCATTTTTCGGATCGTCTGTTTCGAATTCCAGCTCATAATCATTTTGATCTTGGTAATAACTGGCATCCAGGAAAAAAGTGCCTGTTTCTGCAGGTATTTCATAGCGCACAGTGGAAAGTTGACCGACTTGTTTCAATTCACTCAGCGAAATACCATTGTCTCCTAATTTCACGGCGACCAGACCATCCATTTTAAGTTGCCCAGACTCAACCAGACTTTGACCTTCTTCTTTTGTCAGATGATCCGTTGTTTCCAACATCTCATGTTCGCGAATAGGTGATTTAAGCGTTTGCTCAGCAAAATCATCATAAATACGAATTCTCAATCCCATTCCTAGATGGCGTAATTTCCAGTCTTCGCTATCATAATATACATTTGCTTGGTGAGTAGGCTCAGTATCCTCCAAGTTGAAATGAATAAGTAAATCTTCATATTCATCTTTCGTGAGGAGGTTTTTGTATTCAGTTTCGATTTGTTGGCTCATGTCGTCACGACCTTTCTTTAAAAAGAGTGGAGGTTTCCACTCTCATTGTATCTTAATAGTATCATACCAAAGTAAAAATCGGGTGTTTTGACTCACTATTAAACATAATTATGCTAAAATAAACTTATAATCTAATTGTAAGAATGGGTGTTGGGTATGGAAAATGAATTTGTAAAAGACTGGGGTGTCTTTCTGGCTCCTTATGAACAAGCGGTTGAAGAATTAAAAATCAAATTAAAAGGCATTCGGAAACAATATCGGGAAACAAACTCACATGCACCAATAGAATTCATTACGGGAAGGGTAAAGACCAAGGAAAGTATTCTGGAAAAAGCAGAAATCCGTAAAATCGCTTTAGACCGACTGGAAGAAGATGTTCAAGATATTGCCGGTATCAGGATCATGTGTCAGTTCGTTGAAGATATACATGAAGTAGTTCGGCTTCTTCGGGCTAGAAAAGATTTTGATATTGTCATCGAAAGGGACTATATCACCAATAAAAAAGCAAGTGGATATCGCTCTTATCATCTCGTTATCGAGTATCCGGTTCAAAGGATTGAAGGAGAAAAAATCGTAATCTGTGAAATTCAGATTAGAACATTGGCTATGAACTTTTGGGCCACTATAGAGCATACATTAAACTATAAGTATCAGGGTGAATACCCACAAGAGCTGCATAATCGTTTGATCAGGGCAGCGGAAGCAGCGTTTCTTTTGGATAAGGAAATGTCCGAAATACGTGAAGAAATCATGGAAGCAAATTATTACTTTTCAGATAAAAAGAAGAATGTCGATTAGGAGTGCTTATTATGCGCGTAGCTTTAGTCAGTTATGACAAACCTCAAACAGTTGCATTAGCAGAGGAATTTTTGCGAAAAATTGCCGGAACTGACGTCGTTATCGACGAGGAAAACCCCAACTTGATTGTTACCATTGGTGGTGACGGAACATTGATTTCTGCTTTCCATAAATACAGCCACTTGTTAAATACCGTTCGTTTTATAGGTATCCACACAGGCCATCTGGGGTTTTACACTGACTGGCGCGATTATGAGCTGGATGATATGTTGGAAGGTTTGAAGCAAGACAAGGGCGAAAGCATCAGCTATCCACTATTGGATGTCAGGGTTAAATACAGAGACCAGGAAGAACCCCGACGTTTTTTAGCTTTAAATGAAGTGGTTTTGAAAAAAATCAATGGCACGATGGTTTGCGATATTTTTGTCAAAGATGAGCTTTTTGAAACGTTCAGGGGGGATGGTATTTGTGTGGCTACTCCGACCGGATCGACCGGAATAAGTAAGTCACTGGGAGGGGCTGTCATTCACCCCCGTACTGAAGCGATTCAATTGACCGAGCTGGCCTCTGTCAATAATAGGGTCTATCGAACGTTAAGTTCACCGATGGTTATTGCTAAAGATGAGTGGATTGTCGTGGACCTGGAAGATCAAAATGGTTTGATTTTAAACGTGGATAATTTGACCTTCGAAAATCAACGTATCGAAAAAATTATCTATCGTATCGCAAAAGAACGGGTTCATTTTGCGCGCTACCGGCATACGCACTTCTGGAGCCGGGTTGAGAATGCATTTATCGGAAAAAAAGGGGAAACAGATTACCAGGATGGGAGTCGTTAAATTGCCAAATATACTCATTACTAAGCCATTGAAAGAAAAGCACCATACTTTTATTCAAGAATGTTTACCTGATTACGAGATTCTGACAGAACCTGAAGAAGGTAAATTAGCCGAAACGGAAATTATTATCCACTGGCCCCAAACGATCAATACCTTATGGAAAGAAGGAAAGTTCCCCAAGTTAAAATGGGTGCAAGCAATTTCAGCGGGTATCAATTACTTACCTGTTGCGGAACTGCAAGAAAAAGGCATTATTATAACCAATGCAAGTGGGATCCACAAATATACAATTACGGAGTATGTGATGGGTGCTTTGCTCTATTATTTAAGGGACTACGAACAACTTAAACAAAACCAACACGAGAACAGGTGGAGTCTGGATGTGCGGGTTGAACAGCTCCATGAAAAAACGATGATGATTTTTGGCATTGGTAATATCGGTCGGCAATTAGCGACCGTTGCCAAAGCATTTGGCATGACTGTCATTGGGGTAAACACGAGTGGGAGAACCGTTTCGGAAGTGGATGAAACGCTTGCTCAAGAGGCGAGTAAAAGCCGCTTGAAAGAAGCAGATATTATCGTGAGTATCCTCCCGCAAACACCTGAAACAATTCATTTCTTCAATAAGGAAATTTTTGAGCAGATGAAGCCGGGTACATTGTTCGTGAATGTCGGACGCGGAAGTTCAGTAGATGCAGAAGCATTGGTAGAGGCTTTGGAAAATGACACCCTTGCTTTTGCTGCTTTGGATGTTTTTGAACAGGAACCATTGGAAGCAGACAGTCCTTTATGGCAACATGATAAAATTTTGATTTCGCCACATAACTCAGGGACAGTTGCACACTTCCGTGATGCTTTGTTTACCATTATTGGCCCGAATATGGAAGCTTACGCTCTTAATGGAAAACCAAGCTTGAATGTGATAGACTACGGTAAAAGTTATTAAGATACAAGAAACCTGCGGAATCTTTCGGCAGGTTTTCTGTTGAAAAGAATTGGAGCAAGTTAAGTGATTTATGAATGGTATGTCGAACGGGATCAAGATATCCTGCTACGAACTTTTTTAAGAGAAAAAGGTGTTTCACGGAAGTTGTTGGCCCGTGTCCGCCACCATGGGGGAAAAGCCTGCATTAATGGAGAAACAGCGTACATGCGAGCGCACTTGAAACAAGGGGATTTCATCCAGTTACACGTGCCGGATGAAGGGGAGCATGAAACAACTGTTCCGAGTATGATTCCCATTTCAATTTTATATGAGGATGATCACTTTTTAGTGGTGGACAAGCCGTATGGTGTTGCTTCCATTCCTTCTCGTCAACAACCTGACATGTCGATGGCGAATCGCGTTAAAGGGTATTACCAGTCGCAAAATTATGCAGACCAGGTCATTCATATTGTGACGCGTTTGGACCGGGATACAACAGGCGTGATGTTATTTGCTAAAAGTAAATACAGCCATGCTTTGATGGACCAACAATTAAGAAATAAAACGATTGAAAAAATTTATTATGCCATTTTAACGGAGACGGCGCATTTTCCTTCTGATCATGGCTATATAGACGCGCCGATTGGCCGAACGGAAGATTCCATCATTAATCGGATGGTAAGGGAAGACGGTAAGCCGGCCTTAACGGAGTACTGGATTGAAGAGTCCTTCCCTGAAGGAGAGTTGGTGCGGGTGAAATTGCATACCGGCAGAACGCACCAGATTCGTGTTCACTTTGAACACATGGGGGCACCGCTCCTGGGAGACAGCCTATATGGAGGTCGAGTGGATGAAACCATGAAACGGCAAGCTCTTCACTGCCGAATGGTTTCGTTCATTCATCCTTTTACCAATGAGCCATTCACGATTACCTCGCCATTTCCGGAAGATTTTGAGAACTGGATAGACTTGCAACATGCAAAAGGGGGAATACCAGGTGCAAGAACAACAATATGATTTTGATATTGCTCTAGAATCAGCGCGAATAAAGGAAATTTTATTGGAGGAAGACTTGGATGCCTTCCGTGAAAACTTCCTATCCTATCCTCTCTACGACCAAACACAAATTTATTTGAGTCTGGATCAGGAAGATCGGATGCGTATGTACCACTATTTATCACCCAAAGAAATGTCGGATATGTTCGAGATTTTGGAGGAAGACGTAGAATCCATCGAAATATATTTGATGGAAATGAACAAACAATATGCGGCTGATATGTTGGCGGACATGTATACGGATAACGCGGTCGACATGTTACAACAATTGCCAGCAGAAGTCATACCAACTTATTTGCGTTTGATGGATGCAGAACAAGCTGCCCAAATTCGCGATATCATCCATTACGAAGATGAAACCGCTGGATCCATCATGACAACCGAATTCATTTCCTTGAGGGCCAATCAGACGGTCCGCTCAGCGATGGCTTTGTTGAAAAGTAAATCATCTGATGCAGAAATGATCTACTATTTATATATTGTCAATAATGAAGGCCAATTGGTCGGGGTTTTATCTTTGCGTGATTTAATCATGTCACATGAAGACCGCATGATTCACGACATCATGAGTGATCGGGTCGTGACAGTGTATGTGGATGATGATCAAGAAGATGTTGCCCATATTGCCCGGGATTATGACTTCCTGGCTTTACCTGTTGTCGATGAGAATAATGTATTGCTAGGTATTATAACGGTCGATGATATTTTGGACGTTCTCCACGAAGAAGCCACGAGCGACTACTCAGGTTTGGCGGCGGTAGACGTTGATGAAACCACCTCAAATCCCTTTAAAGCAGCCAGTAAAAGGCTTCCTTGGCTGATTACTTTATTGTTTTTAGGAATGGGTACATCCAGTTTAATCAGTAATTATGAAGATCTTATTTCAGAAGCAGCGATTCTCTCTGTGTTTGTAACCTTGATTACGGGAACGGCCGGAAATGCCGGTACGCAATCCTTGGCGGTTGCAGTTCGCAAGATTGGTCAGCCGGAATCAGAAAAACGAAACTGGATGGCAATGTTGACTCAAGAAACAATGACAGGTCTAATTTCCGGTGTTGTAACGGGATTGGCGATAACGCTTGTCGTTGGTATTTGGCAAAGTAATTTCGTCCTGGGAGGCATTATTGGTTTCTCAATGTTGATGGCAATCACGGTCGCGAATTTAGCTGGAAGTTTGATTCCGATTTTAATGGATAGGATTGGGTTTGATCCGGCTGTTGCCAGTGGTCCCTTTATTTCGACGTTCAGTGACTTAACTTCGGTATTGATTTATTTTAATATCGCCAAATATTTTCTGGAAAATGTATTATAAAAAAACGCTAGTTTCCCACCGTTTTGAGGGGAGACTAGCGTTTTTACAGCTTAAAGCATTTTGTCTACATCGTGATGCAGAATGCCGGCTTCTTCATATTCTTCGCTACAGATAGCATAGCCGAGTTTCTCATAGAAAGGTAAAGCATGGTTTTGGGCACCAAGTACGATGCGTTTGGCACCGGCATCTCGTGCAATACGTTCCATTTCTGCCATTAACTTTTTACCTGACTGCTTTCCACGTTCGCTTTGCAAAACAGCAACCCGTTGTAATTTGTAGTTTTCTTTGTCTAAAGGAAACAAACGGGCTGTAGCAACCGGATTATTGTTCTCATCGTAACCCACCACATGAATACATGAAGATTCTTTCTCATCAATTTCGATTGCTGGGGAGACGTTTTGTTCGATTACAAATACATTCATGCGAATTTCCAGTGCATCTCGATAAATCGCAGATTCTATATCAGTTGTTTGTTGAAATTGTAGCATTGTGCTTCTCTTTTCTATCAAATTTTGTATCTTTTTATTATACACCATTTTACCAATTTAAATATTTGAAATCAATTAACAATTTTTAAGTCTTTTTGGTTGCATTTGTTATAAATACGAGTAGAATTTATATAGTAGCAATTAGGTTGTAAATGATTGTTCACTTATTCATTAATGCAAATTGATTCATGACATAGATAATTGTTCATAATCGTATAATATTTTAGGAGGATTTACGAATGAAAGTAGTAGTAGTTGGATGTACGCATGCGGGAACAGCAGCGGTTAAAACGATCCTATCAGAAAATGCAGGGGCAAATGTTATTGTTTACGAACGTAACGATAACGTGTCTTTCTTATCTTGCGGTATTGCATTATACGTCGGCGGAGTCGTTAAAGATCCAGCAGGCTTGTTCTACTCAAACCCAGAAGAGCTAAAATCTCTAGGCGCTAAAGTAAATATGGAACATGATGTAACAAACATTGATACTGAAAATAAAGTTATCTCTGTGAAAAACTTACAAACAGGTGAAACTTTTGAAGAATCTTACGATAAATTAGTTATGACAACAGGTTCATGGCCAATTATCCCCCCAATCAAAGGAATTAACAGCAAAAACGTTGTACTATGTAAAAACTACAACCAAGCTAAAGAAATCATCGCTCGTAAAACAGATAAAACTAAAATCACTGTTGTTGGTGGTGGATACATTGGTATCGAATTAGTTGAAGCTTTTGCTAACGATGGCAAAGAAGTAACTTTGATTGATGGTTTGGATCGTATCTTGAACAAATATCTGGATTCTGAATTCACTGATATTTTGGAAGATGAATTACGTAACCGTGGCGTTAAAATCCAATTGAACGAACTTGTTCAAGGTTTTGAAGACAATGAAGCAGGCGATATCACAACAGTTACAACAAGTGGTGGCGCTTATGAAGCTGAGCTTGTTATTTTATGTGTTGGTTTCCGTCCAAGCACAGAATTGTTGAAAGACAAAGTGGAAATGTTACCAAACGGTGCAATCATTGTGGATGATTACATGCGTACAAGTAACCCAGATATCTACGCAGCTGGTGATAACTGTGCCGTTAATTATAATCCAAACGGCGGTCATGCTTATATTCCATTGGCAACAAATGCTGTCCGTATGGGTCTCTTGGTTGGTAAAAACATCAATGGACCAAAAATGAAATACCGCGGAACACAATCTACTTCAGGTTTGCACTTGTTTGGATTCAATATTGGTTCAACTGGTGTGACTGATTCAAGCAGCCAAGCTTTCGGATTGGAAACGAAATCTGTCTTATTTGAAGATTTCTACCGCCCAGAGTTCATGCCGACAAACGAAAGAATTCTTATGAAGCTTGTTTATGAAAAAGATACATTGCGTATCGTTGGTGGACAAATCATGTCCAAATATGACGCTACACAATCAGCAAACACTTTATCAGTGGCTATTCAAGCGCGTATGACTATTGAAGATTTGGCTTTGGTAGACTTCTTCTTCCAACCACACTTCGACCGTCCATGGAACTACTTGAACTTGTTAGCCCAAAAAGCTTTGGAACAAGAGAACATGATTGAACATGTAGACGTTGAATCATTTGACGACGCAAAATAAACGTATTGAGTGAGGTGAAGCAATTGCTTCACCTCTTTCTTTACCTAAAAAACGCTTGTAATTTTATTGAATACAAGTAATAATAAAGCTATTAAAAAAATACAAATTGTTTTAAAAGGAGAAAAATTAAATGAACGCAGATCCCGACAGTCAGAATTTAGTGTGGCAGTTGTTATTGGTGGCTTTATTAACATGGGTAAATGCTTTTTTTGCTTCAGCAGAAATGGCTTTTGTGTCTTTGAATAAAAATAAAGTAGCGACCGAGGCCATTAAAGGCGATGAAGACGCACGGAAAGTACTTGCTTTACTTGATAATTCGGATGATTTTTTGGCAACGATTCAAGTAGCTATTACATTGGCAGGTTTTTTATCGAGTGCTTCGGCAGCAAATTCTTTTGCGAATGTCCTGGAACCATACTTAACATTCCTCCCTGGCGCAAAACAACTGGCAGTATTGATTGTGACCATCTTGTTATCCTATATCTCACTTGTATTCGGTGAGTTATTTCCAAAACAAGTCGCGATGCAAAATTCGGAGGAAATTGCCTATCGGGGAGCAGGGGTTATCACGATTGTTCAAAAGTTCATGAAACCTTTTGTGCGCTTGCTTTCTTTCTCTACAAGCCTTCTAGAAAAAATTACACCACTCGATTTTAGTGATAACACCGAAAATTATTCCCGTGAAGAAGTTCAAAGCTTGCTGAAACAAAGTAGCAGTGAAGGGACCATTGAAGCAGATGAGTTTAATATGCTTAAAGGCGTCTTGGCAATGGACAACAAACTTGCGCGAGAAGTCATGGTACCGCGGACGGATACTTTTATGCTGGATATAACCGATGACACGTATGAAAATATCCAAATAGCTTTGGATTCCCCTTATACTCGGATTCCTGTTTACAATGACGATAAAGATGAGGTCATTGGTTTATTACATTTAAAAAATCTTTTAAAAGAATCACGACGTACACCTTTAGAAAAAATTGATTTACGCAAAATTCTTAATCGTCCCTTGTTTGTTCCGGAAACCATCACGACGGATCAGTTGATGGCTGTTTTGAAACGTAGTCATAATCAATTAGCCATTTTACATGATGAGTATGGTGGAATGGTTGGGATTGTGACGTTGGAAGATATTCTGGAAGAAATTGTCGGGGATATTGAAGATGAATACGATGAGACGTATGTATTGATAGAACGAAAAAGTGATAATTATTTCGAAGTAGATGGTGCTACACCACTTTATCGCTTTAATGATTTTTTCCATACCGAGCTTGAATCAACGTTTGTGGATACCATCGCAGGGTATTTGCTAACTGAAGTTGGGATGCTTCCTGAAAATGGTGAGTCTTTAAACATTGAAGTGAATGGGATGGAAATTTCGACTTTGGAATTTGAAAATAATCGATTGGCTAAAGTGGGTGTTCGGTACATCGATGGTTCCCATCATGAAACACCAGAAAGATTGGTTGTGGAAGAGATTCCCAAGAAAACAAACAAACTAAAAGAATAAGCATAGACTCCGGTTAACTCTTCGCGGTTGCCGGAGTTGTTATTTACGTTTATAATGGCAAAGGCGATTCACGAGAATACGAACAGAGAAAGGAATAATCATGGCTCAAACATTACAAGATAAAGTAAACACAAGAAGAACATTTGCGATCATCTCTCACCCGGATGCGGGGAAGACAACTATAACGGAGCAACTGCTATTGTTTGGAGGCGCAATCCGTCAAGCAGGTACAGTAAAAGGGAAAAAATCCGGTAAATTCGCTAAATCAGACTGGATGAAAATCGAACAACAACGGGGTATTTCCGTAACGAGTTCCGTGATGCAAGTAGACTATGATGGGCTACAAATCAATATTTTGGATACCCCTGGTCATGAGGACTTCTCGGAAGATACCTACCGGACTTTAATGGCGGTTGACAGTGCTGTCATGGTTATCGATAGCGGTAAAGGGATTGAACCACAAACCAAGAAACTTTTTAAAGTTTGTCGTATGCGTGGGATTCCGATTTTTACTTTCATTAACAAACTTGATCGAGATGGTCGCGAACCTCTGGATCTGATTGCAGAATTGGAAGAAGTACTGGAAATTGATGCTTATCCGATGAACTGGCCAATGGGGATGGGTAAGAACTTCCTGGGAATTTATGATATTTATAACAACCGTGTGGAGTTAACCCATCCTGAACAAAATGGTGACAATGATTATTTACCTTTGAACGAAGAGGGCGAAATCAGCGGCGATTTTCCAATCAAAGAATCTACTATTTATACGCAAGCGATGGAAGATGTGCTTTTATTGAAAGAGGCAGGAAATGAGTTTGATGAGGAAGCTATTTTGGCCGGAGAATTAACACCAGTATTCTTTGGTTCTGCGTTGACCGGGTTTGGCGTACAGACTTTCCTGGATGCCTATATCGATTTTGCACCAAGTCCGGCTGGTAAAAAGACTGAAGAGGGTGAAGTTATTTCGCCTGCTGCAGAGGATTTAACAGGATTCATTTTTAAGATCCAAGCCAACATGAATCCTGCTCACCGGGACCGTATTGCATTTATGCGTATTTGTTCCGGTGAATTTGAGCCAGGTGTGGATGTGACCATTCATCGTTCTGGTAAGAAATTGAAATTATCACATACCACCCAATTTATGGCTGACTCGCGTGAGACCGTTAAAAGTGCGGTGGCGGGTGACATAATTGGTTTGTATGATACGGGTAATTTACAAATCGGGGATACTCTTTTTGAAGGAAAGAAAGATGTTCAATTTGAAGCACTGCCACAATTTACACCCGAATTGTTCATGAAAGTAACACCTAAAAATGTTATGAAACAAAAATCGTTCTATAAAGGGATTCAACAACTGGTACAAGAGGGAGCAATCCAACTGTATAAAACTTATCATACTGAGGAATTTATTTTGGGTGCTGTAGGTCAGTTGCAGTTTGAAGTATTCCAGTACCGTCTGTTGAATGAATACAATGCTGAAGTGGACATGACTCCTATGGGCTCAAAAATTGCTCGCTGGATTGAGGAAGAGGACTTGGATGTGAATATGTCATCCAGCCGTAACTTGTTATGTAAGGACCGTTTTGACAATCCAGTATTCTTATTTGAGAACCAATTTGCAATGCGTTGGTTTGAAGACAAGTATCCAGAAGTGAAACTGAGAGCCTTACTTTAAAAGGTTCTTGGTTATCTGGTGTTGGTGAAGGAAATGCCCTTCGGCCTGCGTGTTTGCTTGTGTACTGCCGTGGGACCGCCCTTAGCCTTTAGTCTCCGGGCTTGCAAGCCTCAAAGGGGAGGGTGAGACAAAAGTCTCACCCTCTTTCCTGTATACGAATATCTGTATTCTAAACGTGCGACAAAAGGCAGCCCCGACGTCCACTTCACGAATAATGCTCAGATGGCCTGCGACCATCTTGCGCTTATTCGCTCCAGTGGTTCGGGGCTAAACGCCTTTTGTCCCACTTCCCCCTACTTTCGCATTGCATCCTTGACACGGCCACAAGCAACCCCACCGTCCTTCGGGATTTCCGATAAGAATACCTACCAACACCATAAATAATAGAACCTTTTAAAATAAAAAAGCTGCGTGCTGATTATCAGCGCACAGCTTTTTTAATATAAGATAATTCGACAAAGTTGTGTCCAGGCATCACTTCAACATCATCATCAGGCCAAACCGTCAATTTGGAAAGTACAAAATCGATTTCATTTTGTTTTACCCGCCGATTACGGTTTAATAAAATAATGTCTTCGTGTGTCGGGGCACCAGTAAAGATTACGGTAGTCTGGCCAAGCGAATAAACCTTGACGAAATTAGCGTCAGTATTGGCTAATTGCTCCCTGACCAGATCCGGATGGCTGTTTGTTACATCGATCATTTTCATGATAAGCCCCCTTAACTTGTGGAATTATATTCATTATAAACCTTTTTTGTTGATTAAAACAATATAATAAAAAGATATTGATAATAAAAAATCAGTCCTCCGAAATGGAGAGACTGATTTTTAGTTTCAATCTTGCTTTTCGACCTGTACTTCCAACGCTTGTTTAATTTCTATCTCGCCGTTTTCATTGACATCAAACGCGATATTTTTTACAGAAGGGTGGTCAAGGTAGTGATCTGCCACGCGATCTTCGATTTGATCCTGAATGATACGACGTAATGGTCGTGCTCCCATAGCAGGATTGTATCCTAGGTCGATTAGTTTTTCTTTTGCTTTCTCGCTTACGCTGATAACAATCTCTTTATCGGCCAGGGCTTTATTTACATCATTGAGCATCAAGTTCAAGATACTTGTTAAATCCGTCTTAGAAAGAGACTGGAATTCCACGATGGCATCAAAACGGTTGATGAACTCTGGTTTGAAGTAATTTCCCAGCTTGTCTGTAATGGAATGTGTCTTTCCTGAAAGGGCAGCGCCGAATCCGACACTCGCTTCTTGGTCACCCGTTCCGGCATTACTCGTCATGATGATAATTGTATCCTTAAAGCTGACGACACGACCTTGTGAGTCAGTTAAACGGCCATCTTCCAAGATTTGCAGGAAGAGGTGCATCACATCAGGGTGAGCTTTTTCCACTTCGTCTAAGAGCACAATGCTATAAGGATTTCTGCGTACGCGTTCCGTCAATTGTCCAGCTTCCTCGTAACCGACATAACCGGGAGGGGAGCCAATTAATTTAGAAACGGCATGTTTTTCCATGTATTCACTCATATCGAAACGAATGATGGAATCTTCGGTACCGAACATTTCGTTCGCTAATTGACGTGCCAACTCTGTTTTACCAACTCCAGTAGGTCCCACGAATAGGAAAGACCCGATTGGGCGGTTTTTACGTGAAAAGCCTACACGGTTACGACGAATCGCTTTGGCTACTTTATGGATTGCTTCATCCTGCCCGATAACATGAGCTTTCAAATCGCTATCCAAGTGTTTCAACTGCGCTTGTTCTTTTTCTTGCAATTCACCAACCGGGATATTGGTTTTGGTTTCCACAATCACCTGAATGTCTTTTTCCGTTACTAAATTATTATCATCTCCGGAAGTTGGATTTTCTTTCATATTCCGAAGATTAACAATTTGGTCACGGTAGTAAGCAGCTTTCTCATAGTCTTCAGCATTTAGAGCCGCCTCTTTTTCTTTTTCAGCAGTCTCGATGCGTTCGTCTATTTCTTTTGGATCAACAATCTTTAAAGTCAGATTTTTCTTCGAACCGGATTCGTCCAACAAGTCAATGGCTTTATCGGGCAAGAAGCGATCCTGGATATAGCGATGTGAAAGTTTGACTGCTGCTTCCAAAGCTTCATCCGAGTATTTTACGTGGTGGTAATCTTCGTATTTAGGACGGAGACCTTGCAGAATGATCAATGTCTGTTCTGGAGTTGGTTCACTGACACGAACTGGTTGGAAACGACGTTCCAAAGCCGAGTCTTTTTCGATTTTGCGGTATTCGTTTAGAGTGGTTGCACCAACTAATTGCAATTCACCACGAGCAAGAGCAGGTTTTAAAATGTTACCGGCATCCATGCTTCCTTCAGCGCTACCAGCACCTACAATTTCATGGATTTCATCAATGAACAAAATGATTTTGTCATTTTGACGGACTTCATCCATTAATTGTTGCATCCGTTCTTCGAATTGACCACGAATTCCTGTACCTTGTACAAGAGAGACCACATCCAAACGAATCAATTCCTTATCCAAAAGTTTTTGGGGAACGTCGCCATCAACGATTTTTTGAGCTAAACCTTCGACAACCGCTGTTTTACCCACACCAGCTTCACCTGTCAAAACAGGATTATTTTTACTACGACGGTTCAGGATTTCAATGACACGCGAAATTTCACTGTCACGACCGATGACGGGGTCAATCATGCCTTGACGTGCTAATTCAGTTAAGTTCACACCGTATTGGCCTAATAAACCACCATCTTTTCCACCGCCATTTCCTTGCTGAGGGCGAGGAGCATTAGGTTGCTGTTGTCCACGATTTTGTTGTTGTGCTTGACGGAACAATTGGTCGAGATCGCCAAATGGATCACCGCTCATTTGATTTCCGAAAAATCCCGGGTTGCGACCTTGGCCACGTGATGCTTTAAGTTGTTGATAACAATTTTGACATAAGTCTATTTTTTGAGTTTGACCATTCAATGATGCATATAAATGGATGGATGCTTCGTTTTGCCCACAATTCATACATTTCATATAATAAACATCCTTTCTGTACCAAGTTTTATTTTTACTTGCACCATTATTATACATTGACCAATTTTGACTTTCAAGCGTTTTGGTCTAATAATAGTCAAATTCTTGGTAAGGTATTAAAAAATCTTAAAACAGTTGTTCTCAACCTTAAAAAATGGTAATCTAAGTCTATGAAAGGGTTCTATTCCTTTACATAGTGGTTTTCACGCGTACTTTATTATATCTAAAAGTCATCGTTTGATGTATAATCGATAGTGTTTAGGAATACTTTCCAAATTCATAACAAAGGGGATCAACATAATGGAGAAAAAAGACTTTCATATTATTGCTGAAACAGGAATCCACGCGAGACCTGCAACATTGTTAGTTCAAACAGCTAGCAAATTTAATTCTGACATCAACCTTGAATATAAAGGTAAATCTGTCAACTTAAAATCTATCATGGGTGTTATGTCTCTTGGTGTAGGCCAAGGCGCTGAAGTAACAATCACAGTTGATGGACAAGACGAAGTTGAAGCAATGGAAGGTATCGTAGAAACGCTTAAAAAGGAAGGATTGGCTGAGTAATGACTAAACAGTTAGTAGGAATTGCTGCTAGTGATGGAATCGCAATCGGAAAAGCATATCTGCTAACGGAGCCAAACTTGTCTTTTGATAGAGTTTCAATTACAGATCCAGAAGGCGAAATCAAACGCCTTCTGGATTCTTTTGAGCAATCAAAAAATGAAATCCAAGGTATCCGTGAGCATGTTGCTGTGGTTGTAGGGGAAGAAGAAGCGCAAGTTTTTGACGCCCATTTGATGGTATTAGCAGACCCTGAATTATTTGATGGAATTAAAAACGATATTACAACAAACATGGTAAATGCGGAAACGTCACTGTCCACTGTTGCTAATATGTATATCAGCATGTTTGAAGCTATGGAAGATAATCCATACATGAGAGAACGTGCAGCAGACATTAAAGATGTAACTGAACGTGTAATGGCGCACTTATTGGGAGTTAAAATTCCAAGCCCTGCTACAATCAACCAAGAAGTTGTAATCGTAGCCAAAGATTTGACGCCAAGTGATACAGCGCAACTGAATCGTGAATTCGTTAAAGGTTTTGTAACCGATATCGGAGGCCGTACGTCGCACTCTGCCATCATGGCTCGTTCTTTGGAAATTCCAGCTGTTGTTGGAACAAAAGAAGTAACAACGCTTGTTTCTGAAGGTGACATTGTTATCATCGATGGTTTACAAGGTGATATTATCGTTAATCCAGATGAAGAAACAATTGCTACTTACAAAGAAAAAGCTGCTGCTTTCAAAGAACAACAAATTGAGTGGGCTAAGCTAAAAGATGCAAAAAGTTTATCTAAAGATGGCAAACAAATCGAAATCGCTGCTAACATCGGCACACCTAAAGATTTAACAGGTGTAATTGAAAACGGTGCCGAAGGAATTGGTTTGTATCGTACTGAGTTTTTATACATGGACTCTGAGGATTTCCCAACTGAAGATGAGCAGTTTGTAGCTTATAAAACGGTTTTGGAAGGTGTAAATGGTAAAGCAGTTGTTGTCCGTACAATGGATATCGGTGGCGATAAAGAATTACCATACTTGCAATTACCAGAAGAAATGAACCCATTCCTGGGTTACCGTGCCGTTCGTATTTCCTTGGCTGAAACAGAAATGTTCCGTACACAATTGCGTGCATTATTGCGTGCGTCTGTCTATGGTACACTACGCATCATGTTCCCAATGATTGCAACTCTAAACGAATTCCGTGATGCAAAAGCCATCCTGGAAGAAGAAAAAGCTAATTTGTTGGCTGATGGTATTGAAGTTTCTGATGACATCCAGGTGGGTATCATGATTGAGATTCCAGCGGCTGCTGTTTTGGCACATCAATTTGCCAAAGAAGTTGACTTCTTCAGTATCGGAACAAACGACTTAATTCAATATACTATGGCTGCAGACCGTATGAATGAACGCGTTTCTTATCTATACCAACCATATAACCCATCTATTTTGACGTTATTGAAACATGTTATCGATTCTGCCCATGCAGAAGGTAAATGGGTTGGTATGTGTGGAGAGATGGCAGGCGATCAAACTGCTGTGCCATTGCTATTGGGACTTGGCTTGGACGAGTTCTCAATGAGTGCTTCAAGTGTCTTGAAGACAAGAAGCCTGGTTGCTAAACTGGATTCTAAAGAAATGGAAAAATTGGCTGATAAAGCAATTAATGAATGCGCTACAGTCGAAGAAGTCATTGCTTTAGTTGAAGAAGTAAAAGCAGCAATAAGCTGATAATAGTTCAAAGAGGGTGGGACATAATGTCTTACCCTTTTTTGTATATACGATTTTGGGACTAAAGTTCAATGACAAATTTCAAATTATTGATTATACTTTAAACAAATGGTATTGCTAATTTGAGATTGAGGTGACAACATGAGAATCGGGATGTTCACTGATTCGTATTTCCCCCAAATAAGTGGTGTCTCAACTTCAATTAAAATATTGAAGGATGAGTTAGAAGCAAGAGGCCACGAAGTAATAATTTTCACAACAACGGATCCCAACGCTGTCGAAGAAAAAAATATAGTCCGTCTGACAAGTATACCGTTCTTTTCCTTTAAAGAACGACGTATTGCTGTTAAAGGGTTTTCAAAGGCCTTAAAAGAAGCGCGTAAATATCAAATAGATATTATACACACCCATACAGAGTTCAGTTTGGGTTTGGCTGGAAAATACGTCGCAAAAGTTCTGGATATTCCCAACATCCATACTTATCATACGATGTATGAAAAATATGTTCATTACTTTGCAAAAGGAAAAATCATCCGTAAAAGTGATGTCGGAAGACTGACCCGGATGTTCTGTAACCGTACGTCCGGTATTATCGTACCGAGCCAATTGATGAAAGACATGCTGCTTGAATACGGGGTAAAGACTGAAATTCGCGTCATCCCCACGGGTATTACGATTCCAGCAACAATCCCGAATATTCGGGAAACAATCCGTCCCCAACTTGGTCTGGATAATAATGATTTGGTTTTACTTTCTTTGTCACGTCTCGCTTTCGAGAAGAATCTGCATAAAACCATAGAGGCATTTCCGCAAGTTTTACAAAATTATCCACATGCAAAGCTTGTTTTTGTGGGCGATGGCCCAGCTCGGAATAGTCTGGAATTAATGGTTCAAGACTATGATATCCAGGATTATGTAAGATTTGTGGGTGAGGTCGCTTATCAAGACGTTCCCCGTTACTATCAAATGGCGGATATTTATGTCAATGCATCGGAATCAGAAACACAGGGGCTAACCTATTTAGAAAGTATCGCGAATGGCTGCCCGGTTGTGGCGAAGCGTAATGACTATTTATCCGAAATTATTCGTAACCCTGCTTTAGGATCCCTCTTTGAAAAAGATGAAGATATGGCCGACCACATTATACAAATGGTTCAATATCTAGTCAGCCACGACAGTCAGTGGGATGAAGAAAATCTTCTCCGTGAGATTTCTGCACCAACTTTTTCTAAGCGCGTTCTTAGTTATTATCGAAGCGCCATTGAAAACGAAGTCTTTGAAACGGAAATTAAGAAGCCGATTCTTAAATTCCGGAAGTTTAATCAATTTAATCGCTAAATATCAAACGAAGTGTCAACTCAGGTCGGGAAGCGGCCATGAGTTGACACTTTTATGCTTATTTGGCCATCAATGTTGGGATGCCATCGTCTCTAATGATATACTAAAGCTAAATGAGAGATGTTAACAGGAGGTAAGGATAGATGGGAGAAAAAATAGGTTTTGTCGGTACAGGTGTGATGGGCTCTTCGATGGTTCGTCATCTCCTAAATGCTGGGCACGAAGTCCATGTTTACAATCGCACCAAAAGTAAGACGGATTCACTGATTGAAGCAGGAGCTGTCTGGCAAGATTCACCGGGCGAGGTCATGAAACAAACCAATGTGATTATCACGATTGTGGGATATCCAACAGATGTTGAAGAGACTTATTTTGGGGAAAACGGCATTATTGAAGCCGCTAAACCCGGTGACATCCTGATTGATATGACAACGAGTAAGCCGAGTTTGGCGGTTAAAATTCATGAGGCTGCTAAAGAAAAACAAGTCGAATCATTGGACGCCCCGGTTTCCGGTGGTGATAAGGGGGCTAAGAACGGAACCTTGACAACGATGGTCGGTGGTAATGAGTCAGCTTTTGACAAAGTTAAAGATATTTTGGATGTCTTTTCCAGCAAAGTTATGTTGCAAGGACCAGCAGGAAGTGGTCAACATACAAAAATGGCGAATCAAATAATGATTGCCGGTACCATGACAGGAATGACCGAACTGATGGTATATGCGAAGGCTGCCGGTTTGGACGTGGAACGTGTTATTGAACAGGTGGGGTCGGGTGCGGCGGGAAACTGGTCACTCGAAAACTATTCCCCACGTATTTTAAGCAATGATTATTCACCAGGTTTTTTCGTAAAACATTTCATCAAGGACCTCAAGATTGCACTTGAGGAAGCTGAAGCATTAGGGGTTGATTTGCCGGGCACGAAATTGGCAAAAGACCTCTATGAAAGATTAGCTGACAAAGGATTCGAAAATGACGGTACACAAGCTTTAATTAAACTCTGGTGGGATGAGTGATTTTTGAAAAAAATTAATGCGATACCCGAGAATTAATGCTAGAATGGTAAAGAAGTCAGTCTGGAAAGGGGAAAAATTATGAAACCTTCACAATTATCAGCAATCATCCGACGACTAGAAGTGATGATGGAAGACGACGGAGAAATTGAAGTTCGTCGCTTTGAGAAAGACGGCAACGAGCGCTGCGTTGTAAAATATAACCGTGAATCCCAAATGTTTGAACTAGAAGAGCATGCAAGTGATCAAACGTATCAATTTGATGATTTAGATTTAGTCGCAATTGAAATTTTCGAATTGTTGCAAGACTAAACTATTGGAAAGAGGGGTGGAACGAAGGTTCCGCTCCTTTTAATATACAAAAGTGGAGGGGGATGCACATGGTACCGACGATAAAGATAGGCTTATTAGGTTTTGGAACAGTGGGAAGTGGTGTCTATCACATGCTGACTGAAAACAAAACAAAAATTGCGCAAAAAAAACATGTATGTTTTGAAGTCAGTAAAATTTTAGTGGGAAATATATCCAAATATCAATCAGAAATCGAAAAAGGGTTACCCATTACCACAGAATTTTCCGAAATTCTGGCAGACAACAGTATCGAAATTGTTGTAGAAGTTATGGGAAGTGCAGAAACCGCACGGGAGTATATTATTCAATCGCTTGAGGCCGGCAAGAATGTGGTGACGGCCAATAAAGACGCCTTGGCACTATATGGTGATGAGTTGACTCGAATTGCGAAAGAAAATGGAAAAGATTTATTATTTGAAGCCAGTGTTGCTGGTGGAATTCCCATTATCCGGACCTTAACAGACAGCTACATTGCTGATAATATCCAAGAAATCAGTGGCATCATTAATGGCACGACAAATTTTATTATCAGCCGCATGAATGACGAAAAAGAAAGTTACCAAGAAGCGCTGGCATTAGCTCAAGAACGCGGATTTGCGGAAGCAGACCCGACAGGCGATGTAGAGGGGCTGGATGCAGCCCGCAAGTTGATTATTTTGGTTAAATTGGCGTTCGGGTACCGTTTAGCCATGAGCGATTTTCCCATCGAAGGTATCACGCATGCTACCCTGGAGGATTTTGCAGCGGCAGAGGCACTTGGCTATACCCTCAAATTGATAGGAACCGCGAAGAGAATGAACAACGACTTCCAGGCACGGGTGGGTATGCATTTGATTCCCACTTCGCATCCTTTGGCAATGGTTAAAAATGAGTATAATGGTGTCTTTGTAAAAGGTGAAGCTATTGGAGAAACCATGCTTTACGGACCTGGTGCTGGAAGTTTACCCACAGCCAATAGTGTCGTCTCCGATATTTTAACCGTGAGCGATCATATAAGTGGCCATCAGACAGGGAAGTTTATGCCCCTAATTTCTGAAAATCACGAATGGCACAAACCGGAAACGTTATTTTTGGATGCTTTACTAAGGGTAAAAAATAATGAAAGCTTGCTTGCTGCTTTGCAATCTGCGCATCTTTCATTTAAACCTCACGGTAAACATTATCTTATGTTATTTGGCATCTCCGAAAGCCAATTAACAGATTTACAGGATTTAGATGAAATAGAAGCTATTTTTAGAAAGTTATAAAGAGGATGATATTATGACACGTATTCTTGTACCGGCAACATCTGCTAATCTGGGCCCTGGGTTTGATTCGTTTGGAGTAGCTGTCTCTTTATATTTGGAACTTGAGATACTGGAGCCTGCTGATGAATGGCACATCGCTCATGAATTGGAAGGTGATATTCCAACAGATGTTACGAATCTCATTATCCAGACTGCATTGGAAATCGCACCGGATTTACAACCGCATAAATTAAAAATGACTTCGGAAATCCCCTCAGCTCGTGGATTAGGGAGTAGTTCAGCTGCCATTGTAGCAGGGATCGAATTGGCTAACCATCTTGATGGCCTGAATATGTCAGCAGACGAAAAAATTCAGATTGCTTCTAGAATCGAAGGACATCCTGACAATGTCATGCCTGCTATCGTGGGGGACTTTGTTGTGGGAGCGATTATTGAAAAACATGTTTATTGGAAACAAATTTCATTTCCAGAAGCGGTAATGGTCACAACCATTCCAAATCGCGAGCTAAAGACCACTGAAAGCAGATCGGTCCTACCGAATAACTTAGCGTTCGGGGATGCTGTTCAAGCGAGCAGTATTGCCAATATTTTATTGGCTTCCCTCCAACAAGGGGATTTGGCTATGGCAGGGAAACTGATGGAGCATGATATGTTCCATGAACCATACCGTAGTACCTTAATTTCGGAAGTAGAGCATATCAGAAAAATAGGTCATGAAGAAAAAGCTTTTGGCACGTACTTGAGTGGTGCAGGCACAACGGTTTTGACGGTTGTTGCTCCAGAATACGCGGAAGCATTTGTAAAACGTGTGAAAAATGAATTGCCTGACTGCCTCGTACAACAAACGACAGTGGATAAAGAAGGCGTTCGCATCGTACAAGGAGAGTAAACGTTTCGTTCACTCTCCTTGTATTTCTTTGCTATTCTTCTATAATAAAGGTAAAATAAAATGCTTGATGTGAAATGACAGAGGAGAGTATATGCTAGAAAATTTTAAACCAACATGGATGGTGGAAAGTATCTATCAAATTTCACCAGAAAAACTAAAGAAACACCAAATTAAAGCTGTATTTGCAGATTTGGATAACACCTTGGTTGCCTGGAATAATCCGAATGGGACGCCTGAGTTGCTTGCCTGGATTGAGGAAGTAAAAGCAAGCGGAATTCCAGTTGTGATTGTCTCAAATAACAAAGACAAGAGAATTAAGGTAATAGCAGATCATTTGGGCTTATATTATATCGCCCGGGCATTTAAACCTTCAAAAATTGGGTATAGGAGAGCTGCCAAGAAAGTTAATTTCCCCTTGGAAAACTGCGTTATGGTTGGTGATCAGTTAATCACGGATATTCAAGGTGCCAACCGCGCAGGGGTCCGCAGCATTCTGGTTCGACCAATCATTGAATCGGATGCATGGAATACCAGTATTAACAGATTTTTCGAACGGTTTATTATGCGGCATTTGTTACATAAAGACCCTGATATGAAATGGAGGAACGAACTTGACTGAAGAAGAATTATTTTGTATTGGCTGTGGAGCCAAAATCCAAACCGAAAATTCTGATGAACGAGGATACACTCCTAAAAGTGCGCTCGCAAAAGGTTTGGAAACAGGTCAAATATTATGCCAACGTTGTTTCCGTCTCCGTCACTATAATCAACTTGAAAAAGTTGAAGCAACAGACGATGAATTCCTCGCGATGCTAAATAGTATCGGTGATGAAGATGCGTTGGTAGTTAAAGTTGTTGATATTTTTGATATGTACGGCAGTATGATTCCTGGTTTGCATCGTTTTGTTGGTAAAAACCCTATTTTATTGGTAGGGAACAAAGTGGATGTTTTGCCAAAATCGGTCAAACATTCACGTGTTAAACATTGGATGATGAAACAAGCACATGCCGCTGGTTTGAGACCTGTTGATGTCATGTTGGTGAGTGGTAAAAAGGCAACTTATATTGATGACTTGCTGAAAATGATTGAGGATTTGCGCGAAGGACGCAACGTTTACGTTGTTGGCGTTACAAACGTTGGTAAATCGACGATTATGAACCAAATCATTAAAGCGGCCACTGGAAATAATGAAGATGTTATTACGACATCCAGATTCCCAGGGACTACTTTAGATCAAATTCGTATTCCATTGGATGATGGCACGAGTTTAATTGATACGCCGGGGATTATTCACCGTCATCAAATGGCCCATGTATTATCTGAAAAGGATTTACATCTTGTGTCTCCTCAAAAAGAATTGAAACCTATGAATTATCAATTAAATCCAGGACAAACTTTATTCTTGGGAGCTATTGCACGTTTTGATTATATTTCCGGAGAGCGGGCTTCATTCACCAGCTATTTTTCAAATGATTTGAAAATCCATCGTACCAAATTGGAAAAAGCGGATGAATTCTACGCTAAGCATAAAGGTGGCTTACTGCAGCCACCAAGTGAAGCGGATCTTGATGATTTCCCTAAATTGGTTAGACGTGAATTTTTCATTAAAGAACCATCTGATATCGTCTACTCAGGATTAGGATGGATTTCAGTCCATCAACCAGGAAAAATAGCCGTTTGGGTACCGGAAGGCGTTGACGCGGTTATCCGCGAACCAATTATATAGAATTGAGGAAAATTATGGAATTAAGAGGAAAGCAAAAACAATTTTTAAAGAAAGAAGCGCATCATCTACAACCTATTATCCAAATCGGAAAAGCAGGTTTGTCCGATGAAATCATTCGTTTGATTGATGAAGCTTTGGAAAAACGTGAATTAATCAAGATTAACCTATTGCAAAATACAGATGAAGTTGCTTCTGACGTCGCTTCTGAGGTTGCGGAACGAATTGATGCGACTGTCGTACAACAAATCGGTAAAACAATCATTTTCTTCCGTGAATCTACTAAAGAGAAATATCAAAATATTTCTGTAAAAGTTAAAAAGATCTAACATCAGAAAGGTGAATGGCATGGTCAATCTATTAAACGTGGTCGATAAGCTTGATTTCTTTGTACTCGCCGAGACCGAACCGCTTGAGATAATGCCTGAACGGAGACGTGTCGGCATTTTGGGAGGGACGTTTAATCCGCCTCATCTTGGTCATCTTATCATGGCTGAACAAGCTGGGAAGCAACTCGGGCTTGATAAAGTCTGTTTTATGCCCGATGCCGAGCCACCGCATGTCGATCGTAAGCCATTCATCGCCGGGAAACACCGGGCTGAAATGGTAAGGCGCAGTATTTCCGGAAACGCCTTGTTTGAACTGGAGGACATCGAATTAAAGCGAGGCGGAAAAAGCTATACTTTTGAAACGATGAAAGAACTGACGGCTAAAAACCCCGATACCGACTATTATTTCATCATCGGTGGAGATATGGTTGAATACTTGCCTAAGTGGTATCGAATCGATGAATTGGTCACCATGGTCAACTTTGTTGGCGTGGCTAGACCAGGTTATCCTAAGACGAGCGCTTACCCGATTATTTGGGTGGATTCCCCGGAAGTTGCCATCAGTTCAACGGAAATTCGTAAAATGGTTAAAAACGGGCAATCCATTCGTTATGTCGTTCCTGAAGAGGTCGAGCAATACATTATGGAAGAGGGGCTGTACCTTGACTAACCGTTATACGAATTGGGAACGTGAGGCGCTTCTGGAGGCAGTCTTTAAGCGTGTAAAAAAATCTCGTTATGCGCATATTCTGCGTGTGGAAGAAAAGGCCATTGCGCTGGCAGAACAATACGGGGCTGATGTAGAAGCCTGCCAATTAGCAGCTTTATTGCATGATTACGCCAAGGATATGCAGCGTGAGGAAATAGAAGAGATTAAAAAAAATGCCAAGATTGATGAGGAAATGTTGGCATTTGGCAGTGAGATTTGGCATGGACCAGCTGGGGCATATTTTGCCAAGGAAACTTTCGGGATTAAAAATCCTGAAGTACTGGAAGCTATTTATCAACACACTATTGGTGGCGTTGAGATGAGCCTGGTTGGGAAAGTCTTGTTTATCGCGGATTACATCGAAGAGGGCCGTACATTCCCGGGCGTAGAACGGGCACGGGAGCTGGCCGAAACCAATCTTGATGCAGCAGCATTATATAAAATTAAGCAAACATTGATTCATCTAGTGAACCAGGAGAAATTAATTTACCCGGGAACCTTGACGGTATATAATCAGTGGGTGCAAAAAATGGAGGGTTAATAATTTGAATAGTGAACAAATTTTAGAAGTTGTCGTTAAAGCAGCCGATGACAAATTGGCTGAAAATATCGTAGTTATGGACGTACGGGGTCTGACTTCCTTAGGGGACTATTTTGTCGTGATGAATGGTCGCAACGAGCGTCAAATGGGCGCAATTGTTGATGGCATTGTGCAATCCGTTCACAAAAACAATATCGAAGTAAAAAATCAGGAAGGAAAAGATTCAGGTGCGTGGACGTTGATCGATTTGAATGATGTTATAGTCCATGTTTTCAGTTCTGATGAACGCTCCTACTATAATTTGGAGAAACTATGGAGTGACGCACCATTAGTGGATATTTCTGAATGGACTAATGAACAATGAGTTACCAAATCTTCTCCTATTTTTATGATAAGGTGATGGATCAATCTGTTTATGATGATTGGATGGCATATATCGAAAAATACCGCCCAAATGCGACAGGACTGGATATTCTGGAACTCGCTTGCGGAACAGGTCAAGTAGCCGTTCAGCTAGCCAAAGCCGGACACCATGTAACGGGGTTCGACCTTTCAGAAGATATGTTGGTCTTGGCGCAAGAACGGATGACAACTGAGGGTGTTGCTTTTGAACTTTTACAGGGAGATATGCGCGAATTGGCTGATATTGGACAGTACGATGTCTGCACGTGTTTTTCTGACTCCTTATGTTATCTTAGCGAAGAAAGTGACTTAGAAGCTGTTTTTGAGGGTGTTTATGCGAATTTGAATAAGGACGGCTTGTTCTTGTTTGATGTTCATTCATTATTCCAGGTGGACCACGTTTTTCCTGGTTATCAATATATTTATCAGGATGAAAAGGACGTTTTCCTTTGGGAGAGCTTTGAAGGGGAAACAGCGCATTCCGTTGAACATCTCCTGACATTTTTTGTTGAGAACGAGGACGGCTCTTTCAAAAGGTTGCAGGAATTGCATGAAGAACGTGTTTTCGAAATAAAAATTTATAAAAAATTACTTGAAAAAGCCGGTTTTAAAAAAGTGGAGATAACAGCTGACTTTGGTCGCGAAGCTGTTACAGAAACGAGTCCACGTTGGTTCTTTGCTTGTCAAAAATAAACCATTAACGAAGGAGGAAGCGATGAAAAGTTGTGGCGTTATTGCAGAGTATAACCCTTTTCATAACGGCCATCGTTTCCAATTAGAAGCTGCCCGGAAAAATTCGGGAGCAGAGGTGATGGTTGTAGCGATGAGTGGCAATTTTACACAACGCGGCGAACCGGCTATTTTCGATAAATGGCAACGTGCTAGAACGGCGCTGGAAAATGGTGCGGATCTTGTTTTGGAACAATCCATCCTCGGTAGCGTGCAGGCCACGGATTTCTTTGCCAAAGCGGGCGTACGGTTGCTTCAGCAAGTAGGATGCAACTTTATATCGTTCGGGGCGGAAAATGGTTCCTCGGATGAATTTGATGCGTTAGCGAAGCAATTGGTTGAACAACAAAGTCAAATCAATGAAAAATTCCGAGATTTACGCAATGATGGCCGGACCTATGCAGCCCAAATGAGTGATGCTATTGAAGCAGCGGTTGGGAAGGTAAACATTCATTTATCTGAACCGAATAATCAGTTGGCGCTTGCTTACTTGCAAGAAAATATTCTATACAAGCAACCGATGCAGCCCTTTGTGATTCAGCGAATGGGGGCAGGGCATAATGATCGGGATGGAGATGAATCCAAACAAGCAAGTGGCACCCATATCCGTTCATTGCTCCTGAAAAATGATTATGGTAACCTGGATTTATGGGTTCCTGACAGTCATTTGTTGCGGAAGGGAAAAGCTATTAGTTGGGAAGATTTCTGGCCGTATTTGAAATACCAGCTCCTTATCCAGGATACAAATCAGCTGCGGAATATTTATCAAATGGAAGAGGGAATTGAGTTCCGTTTGAAAAAATTCATTTCGGAAGCTGCGTCTTTTGCTGAATTTATGCATATGGTTAAAAATAAACGCTGGACGTGGGTAAGGTTACAAAGGCTGTGTCTTTATATTTTGCTTGGTGTGACGCGAGCAGAAGTTGAACACTATTTTAGTGAAATTCCGCCCGTAAGGATATTGGGTTTTAATGAAATCGGAAAACGTTATTTGAATCAAATAAAAAATCAAGAAACGTTTACTTTTATTACAAATATTAATAAAAAAACAGCTGAAAAATTAATCGTGGAAATTCGTAGTGATGCTGTCTATGCCTTAAAAGGTGACAAAGAGCAGAATTTCAGGCGTTCGCCAATTATTATTCTTTAACCTGTCAAACTTTTCATAAGGTTGTAAAGGAAAATACATTGACAAACAATTTTTTCACTAGTATAATTCAATTTGTTATTTTAGGGGTGAAGGAAATGAAGTGGACCTTAAAAGAAATCCAAGAACATCGTGGTGAACCGGTATATTTCACTGAAATAGTAAACCGGGAAGCAGCATTGATGGAGAGGGATAAAGAAATCCTGGCAGTCTCAGATATTAAAGCAACTGGTTTTCTATTGTATGAAAATCGTTCCGTACTTGCCAATTTCCAGATCGATTACACGATCACCCTACCTTCGTCTCGTTCTTTGGAACCTGTGGAAGTAACGTTCAATGTTCCAATTTTTGAAACGTATGTGGAAGATGAAATGAATTTTGAAGGATCGAATGATCCGGAAGATGTCATTATTCCAATTGAGGACGGTATGGTGGACTTAGTGCCAGCTATCGAAGATAATATCTTGCTCAATATTCCAACTCAAGTTTTGAGTGAAGAAGAGCGCCAATCAAGCCACATGCCACAAGGCAGTAATTGGAGTGTTGTGACGGAAGACGACCTCGAGCAACAAAGGGCGAAGGAAAAAGAAGAAACAATCGACCCACGTTTAGCGGGCCTGAAAGCTCTTCTGAAAGACGAAGAAAACTTAGATTGATGCTTGAATGTCGATAAATCGGCAAACAATACAGGGAGGTGTAAGGAAATGGCAGTACCTAAAAGAAGAACATCTAAAGCACGTAAAGCAAGAAGACGTACGCACTTCAAATTGGAAATACCAGGCATGACAGCTTGCCCAAATTGTGGTGAGTTCAAAAAAAGCCATCACGTGTGTGCTTCATGCGGTCAATATGACGGCAAAGAAGTTGTTTCAAAAGAAGCTTAATCAGCTTTCTAATCTTTCAAAAATGGACCGGGGGACATTGCGTCTGCCGGCTTTTTTGTGTTTATAATTTGCGATATTCCACTTCCCAAATGAATATAAGCGGACATGTTTAACAGGTTTAGACATTAGAAGATGCAATTTAGGGCTGATTCGTTGTAAAATGAAAGTAAGATATAATATGTGAGGAAGTGGTTGAGTGAACAATTTTGATTTATTCGAAATATTTTTATACGTTTTTCCGATTATACAAATCGTCCTTATTCAATTATTTTTCAGGCCGTATCTCCAATACAAGGATTATTTTAGGTTGTCGGTGGCAGATACCCTCATCCCCATTCTTTTGGTTGGTATTCATATTCTCAGTGTTCGTTGGCTAGCGTTCAGTTTGCTCCCTTATTATTTGTTTGCGATATTTTCGTTAGGATTAGTCCTGGCCCTTTATTTTGAAAAATCCGCATATCAATTCTCTAAAGGGAAAGTTTTTTCAATCATTATGAAAGCAGCCTTTGTGGTTGGGTTTGTAATGTACTATATTATTGTAATTGCACGCTTGATACAGTTAGCGCGCGGTTAACTTTAGGAGGAGGGTTAGAGTGAAAGTACTGTTGTATTCTGAAGGGTTGCGTTTAATAGAAAACTCAGGGCTTGGAAAGGCAATCGAGCACCAAAAAACAGCACTCGATTCTGCCGGCATCCCCTACACGATCGAGTCAAAGGATGAATTTGACTTGGTCCATATCAATACTTATTTTCCAAAATCCTTATTATTCGCCCGTAAAATGAAAAGAAAAGGTATCCCAGTCGTCTATCATGCCCACTCTACGGAGCAGGATTTTCGGAATTCATTCCGCTTTTCAAATGTGTTAGCGCCTTATTTTGAAAAATGGATTGTTCACTGTTATAACCAAGGTGATGTTGTTGTGACCCCAACCCAGTATTCAAAAGATTTATTGGAACAGTCCGGGGTTAAGCCTCCTATTTATCCCATTTCCAATGGTATTGACCTGAGTTATTATGAAACAACTCCTAAAATGAGACAAACTTTCCGGGAAACGTATCACTATACAGAAGAGGATAAAGTGGTAATGGCGGTTGGGCATTATATCAAGAGAAAAGGTATTTTAGATTTTGTCGCTTTAGCAAAACGTTTACCCCAAGTTAAGTTTATCTGGTTTGGATATACCAGTATGATGGAAATTCCCCGAGAAATCCAAGAAGCCGTAAAAACGAAATTACCTAACCTGGTTTTTGCTGGATATGTTCCCGCCGAAGAGTTGCGTAACGCTTACGCCGGCTCTGATTTATTTCTGTTCCCCACTTATGAAGAGACGGAAGGCATTGTCCTCTTGGAAGCTCTGGCGATGAAACAAAATGTTTTGCTTCGTGATATTCCTATTTATAAAGAATACGAGGATCAAAAGCATGTCTATAAAGCACGGAATGTTGAGGGATTTGAAAAAATTATTGAAAAACTTTTCAATAAAGAAATTCCGACACTGGTTGATCAAGGCTTTGCTGAGGTAAAAAAACGTGATATCACATATGTTGGCAAACAATTGGCAGCACTTTATGTCCACGTACTCGCTCAAAATGAAGAAGTATTGGGAAATGGCCCCACCACGTAAGCAACCACTCTTAAACACCGCTGATATGCATTTTATAAAGCAACTTCGAGTTTTATTGACTCAGAGTTGCTTTTTTTTGTTAATTTTTAGATAATTGGTGGTGAGAAGTGGGGGATTGTGGTAGACTAAAAACAAGTTGGAGGATTGGGGTGATTTCTCATGCTAATGGGTGAATACAAGCACAATATGGATGCTAAAGGCCGTATCATCATGCCAGCTAAATTCCGTGAAGAGTTAGGTGCACGTTTTATCCTGACCAGGGGATTGGACGGCTGTTTGTTTGGCTACCCGATGGCGCAATGGGAAATACTCGAAGAAAAAATGAAAAACCTCCCTCTGGCTAAAAAAGATGCCCGCGCTTTTGTACGTTTTTTCTACTCTGCCGCAATAGAAGCGGAGATTGATAAACAAGGGCGAATCAATATTCCTAAAAATTTAGTAGATTACGCAAAGATTGAAAAAGAATGTCGCGTTGTCGGTGTTTCAGATCGCATTGAGATTTGGAGCAGTGATAAATGGGAAGCTTTCGCTGAAGAGGCTGAAGAGACATTTGAAGATATTGCTGAAAATATGATTGACTTTGGATTGTAGGTGGAAAAGAATGTCAGAATTTGAACATTATAGTGTGCTGTTGGATGAGTCTATCGAGGGCTTAGCAATCAAACCTGATGGGGTATATGTTGATTGTACCCTTGGTGGTGCTGGTCACAGCCGTAAGATACTTGAAAAATTAAGTTCCGAAGGTCATTTGTATGCATTTGACCAGGACCGTGTAGCTATTGAAAATGCTGAAAAAGAATTAAAATCATATATTGAAAAAGGGCAAGTAACCCTTATAAAATCAAATTTCCGTCATATTAAAGAAGAACTCGCAGACCGAAATGTCTTTGGTGTGGACGGTATTTTATATGACTTGGGTGTTTCTTCCCCACAGTTGGATGAAGCAGAACGCGGTTTTAGTTACCGTTTTGATGCTGCTTTGGATATGCGGATGGACCAAGACCAAACGTTGACAGCGTATACAGTCGTAAACGAATGGCCCTATGAACAATTAGTGAAAATATTTTATCGCTACGGCGAAGAAAAATTCTCGAAACAAATTGCCCGTCGCATAGAAAAATTGAGAGCTGAGAA
Organism: Jeotgalibaca sp. A122; assembly: GCF_052266715.1. Classification (NCBI taxonomy): domain Bacteria; kingdom Bacillati; phylum Bacillota; class Bacilli; order Lactobacillales; family Carnobacteriaceae; genus Jeotgalibaca; species Jeotgalibaca sp. A122. Next base: position 92,986 of record NZ_JBQPRB010000005.1, read on the forward strand.
GCCAATCGAAACAACAGGAGAATTAGTTGATATCATCCGTGATAGCATCCCAGCCCCTGCCAGAAGAAAAGGCGGGCATCCTGGAAAACGAATTTTTCAGGCCTTACGTATCGCCGTAAACGATGAACTTGACGCAATATCAGACTCGCTGGAAGATGCACTGGAACTCTTAAACATTGGTGGACGAATTAGTGTCATTACTTTCCAATCTTTAGAGGACCGCATTGTGAAGACCATGTTTAAAGAAGCGTCTTCAAAAGAAGATATTCCCGCAAACTTGCCGCTCCTTCCATCGGAAATGGAACCGGATTATAAATTGGTTAACCGGAAGCCTATTCTACCAAGCGACCAAGAACTAGACGAAAATAGACGTTCGCAAAGCTCCAAATTACGTGTGATTGAACGCCGACATAAATCAGATAAATAATTGAAATCAGAAAGGAGTGTAGTCTGTGGCAACTCCAGAATATGCTAAAGATTTGTTTGACCAAGCGATAGAGGTTCAAAACCCCCATCCCCAGCAGATACCATATTCCCCAGCCGTTTCTGAGCCGAAAATCAAAACGCGTCCTTTGGCCAAAGAAATCGCTACCTTGGCGGTAATCCTGTTTACAGCACTTATTCTCGTTTTTTCTAGTTTGATTACCCAGGTAACGATTTCAAACCAAAGCAGACAACTACAGGACTTGCAGGACCATAACATGATCGTTTCAACGGAGAATGACAACTTAAGTCAAGAAGTCCAAGAACTATCACGTTACAATCGGATTATGGAAATTGCAGAATCAATGGGTTTGGAAATGAATGAAGCTAATGTGAGGAATGTAACACGATGAAGAACCAAAACAATCCACAAAAAAATAGACGCAACATGACGCGTGTGATGATGCTTCTGACTGGATTGGTGTTCCTCCTGTTTGTTTTTCGTTTTACATTTATCATGATGACAAAAACGGTAAATGGTGAAAACTTAAGTGAACGGATCGATGACTTGTATACCAGGAGTAGTATTCTACCTGCAAAAAGAGGGGCCATCTATGATATTGGTGGCAATCCGATTGCTCTAGATGCTACTTCTTATTCGTTAATCGGCGTTTTGACCGACAAATGGAGTGAAGATGAGGATACACCTAATCACATTGTTGATAAAGAAAAGACAGCAGAAGCATTGGCGAAACATATCGATATGAGTCGGGAAGAAATCCTGCGAATCATTAGCCAACCAAATGTTGACCAAGTTGAATTTGGTATGGCCGGTTCAGATTTATCTTATGGGGTCAAACTGAAAATTGAAGAAGAAAAATTACCAGGAATTGTTTTTGAAGAAACGCCGTCGCGTCTCTATCCGAATGGGGTTTTTGCATCTCATCTAGTAGGCTATGCCACTATTGATGAAAAAGCTAAAACAGAAGGTGAAGCCGTTTTGACGGGACAAATGGGTGTTGAAGAAGCTTACAATGAAATCCTTAAAGGGGTGGACGGAGAAGTTATTCAACAACAAGATTCCTTGGGGTATGCATTACCGGGTGAAGAGATGGTCGTAGATGAACCGACAGATGGAAAAGACATTTATCTAACTTTAGATCGTCGGCTACAAACTTATCTGGAATCCTTAATGACAAAAGTATATGAAGAAGCAGAACCGGAATCAATGGTTGCCATGCTGGTTGATCCAAAAACCGGTGCTATTATGGCTGCAACGCAAAGACCTACCTTTAACGCTACCACCATGGAAGGAATTGACCTTAAATGGCAAAATCTGTTAGTGGAAGAAACCTTTGAACCAGGCTCCACTTTTAAGGTTTTGACCGTGGCAGCAGCTGTTGAAGAGGGCATATTTAATCCGAATGCGACTTATCAGTCCGGTTCAATCGCAGTTGAAGGCGGCATTATTTCAGACTATAACAAGATTGGTTGGGGCGAAATTTCTTATCTGGAAGGATTTGCAAGGTCAAGTAACGTGGCGGTTGTAAAGCTAATCGAACAGATGGGTTTTGATGTTTGGGAATCTTACATGAAAGCTTTTGGGATTACAACGCCTACTGACTCTGGCTTAGCAAATGAAGCAGTGGGAAGTTACAACTATAATTACCCTCTTGAGAAGGCCAATACTTCTTTTGGACAAGGCGTAACCATAACACCTTTCCAATTGGTTCAAGCCTTTACTGCAATTGCAAACGATGGAAAAATGATGAAATTACATTACATTGATAAAATCGTGGACCCAAAAACGGGTGAAGTTAAAAAAACAGAACCTGAAGAAGTATCATCACCGATATCAAAAGAAACGGCCGATACAGTTTTGAAATATTTGACTGAAGTTGTCTATGCGGATTATGGGACAGCGTCCGCTTACCAAATTGACAACGCAAAAGTTGGTGTGAAAACCGGTACAGCTGAATTGGTTAATCCTGACTCTGGGCACTATTATACTGGCACTTATGAATATCTTTACTCGACTGTAGGTTTTGCACCGATTGAAGATCCCGAATATATTCTGTACGTTACTTTAAAATTGCCTAAAAATAATGAACAAAAATTATTTGTCGATTATTTATCGGATGTCTTCAATCCTTTGATGACCCGGGCGATTTCCTATGCAGAACTCGGTGAGAGTACAAGTGAAGATAAAGTAGAAATAGAAATTCCCATGGTGACAAATATGAATAAAACGGAAGCGGTCGAGCAGCTTCAAGCTAATGGGTTTAGTGCCATCACAGTCATCGGGAACGGGAGTCGTGTTGTCCAACAATATCCAGTCGAAGATACCACTTCAATTCTAAATCAAAGAATTATTTTGATGACGGAAGGTGCCATGACGATGCCGGATATCCGTGGTTGGTCGAAGGATGATGTATTAAAAATCTCTGAAGTGACTGGTGTGACATTTGAATTCGAGGGAGAAGGATATGTCGTCCATCAATTCTTAAATCAAGGATCAGTTTTAAATCCTGAAGATTCGGTTAAAATCATTTTAGAATAAACAACGATAAGCTATAATGCTTAGGATAATTACATTAAAAACGAGGAGGAATCGGTATGCAATGGACCGAAATGCTTTTACCGTTAGCATTTAGTTTTGCGTTGACGATCAGTATCATGCCTATCTTTATTGGCTATTTGAAAATGCGCCAATTTGGGCAAACAACACGTGAAGAGGGGCCTTTATGGCATGAAGTCAAGAGTGGTACGCCAACCATGGGTGGGGTCATCTTTATATTAGCAGCTGCCCTTATCTTGATTGGGATGGCTCTTTGGAAAGATGTCTTTAATTTCACGACAATGATGCTACTGTTCGTCCTTTTATTCTTTGCATTAATTGGATTTTGGGATGATTTTATTAAAGTATTCAAGAAACAAAATGAGGGTTTAACTTCCAGGCAAAAATTTATGGCACAGTTAGTTGGCTCAGCAATATTTGTGCTCTTGTTTTCCCTGAGTGGCGCAGACCCAGTCATCACATTACCATTTATTGGGGACGTTCAAAACTGGGTGTTATTTACTGTTTTCACCATGATTTGGATTACCGGCTTTTCCAATGCCGTTAACCTAACAGATGGACTAGATGGTTTGGTTGCTGGAACCGCAACGATTGCTTACAGCGCTTATGCTTATATCGCTTATCTACAAAATCAACTTGAGGTTTTGTTATTTTGTTTAGTCATTATCGGTGGATTGGTTGGCTTTTTCTTCTTCAATAAGAAACCAGCCAAAATTTTCATGGGTGATGTCGGTTCGCTTGCTCTGGGAGCAAGTTTAGCAGTTGTTGCTTTAGCCCTTCGACAAGAATGGAGTTTGTTGCTTATCGGTCTGGTGTTTGTTATCGAAACCGCCAGTGTGATTTTGCAAGTCACTTCATTTAAATTGAGAGGTAAGCGAATTTTCAAGATGAGCCCGATTCATCATCACTTTGAAATGAGTGGTTGGAGTGAATGGCGCGTAGTCATCACTTTCTGGCTGGTCGGTTTAGTAGCAGCAATCATTGGTCTGTTGACAGTTGTTTGATGGAGGAAATCATATGGTAAAACATACACGTTATGAAAATAAAAAAGTATTAGTTCTAGGACTCGCACTGAGTGGATTTCATGCAGCAAAATTGTTGCATGAGCTCGGGGCTATGGTCACAGTGAATGATTCTAAACAATTAGCTGATAATCCGGATGCACAGGAATTAATTGCATCCGGTATTCGTGTTATATCGGGCTATCACCCAGTCGATTTGTTGGATGAGTCATTTTCTTATATTGTCAAAAATCCTGGAATCCCTTATTCCAATGAAATGGTAAAGCGTGCTCAGGAACTGGGTATCCCCGTTTTTACCGAAGTAGAATTAGCCTATGAGATTATGGATGCGTCTTTAGTTGCCGTGACCGGTTCGAATGGTAAAACAACTACGACCACAATGATTCACGAAATCTTGAAAGCGGATCGCCAAAAAGGAGAAGCGCATAAGGCAGGTAATATTGGCATTCCAGCTTCCACCATTGCAAATGAGGCAGGTATGGATGACGATATCATTATGGAATTATCAAGTTTTCAATTGATGGGGATTGATATCTATCACCCTCATATTGCCGTGATTACAAATATCGTTTCTTCCCACCTGGATTATCACGGAACCAGGGAAGCATATGTTGAAGCGAAATGGCGTATTACGATGAATCAAACAGCAGAGGATTATCTCGTATTGAATTGGGATCAAGCTGAATTACAGGAATTATCCAAAAATGCGAAGGCACAGATTATTCCCTTTTCAAGAACACAGGTATTAACAAAGGGTGCTTATGTTCAGGATAAGTGGCTTTATTTTCAGGGTGAAAAAGTAATGCCCGTTGAAGCAATTGGTGTACCTGGTTCTCATAATGTTGAAAATGCCTTGGCAGCTATTGCGGTTGCAAAGTTAAAGGGTACTTCCAATGAAACCATTATCGCAGCCTTATCGACATTTGGCGGCGTTAAACACCGCATTCAATACGTAACTGAAATAGAAGGCCGATTATTCTACAACGATTCCAAATCAACGAATATCACAGCTGCACAAACCGCTTTAAATAGTTTCCCGGACAAAGGGATTGTCTATCTCGCAGGCGGGCTGGACCGGGGAAATGCTTTTGATGAGCTCGTACCCAGTCTAAAAAACGTAAAAACCATGATTTTATTTGGTGAAACAAAAGAAAAACTTCGTGATGCTGCAGAAAAAGCAGGTGTTTCTCACGTTATTGAAACAGAAGATGTCGCAACTGCAGTCCCAGAAGCTTTTGCAAGCAGTAAACCAGGAGATGTCATTCTCTTGTCGCCCGCGTGTGCAAGCTGGGATCAATATAAAAACTTTGAAGTTCGCGGAGATGTATTTATCAAAGCTGTGACTGAATTGAAACAAAAACAAGAGGAGAGATGACGTGAAAATTCTACTATCAGGCGGAGGTACTGGGGGGCACATCTATCCAGCACTTGCCCTCATGCGTCGCATCAAATCTATCCAACCGGATGCAGAGTTTTTGTATGTCGGAACTGAACGCGGATTGGAAAGCACAATCGTCCCGAAAGCGGGAGTCCCTTTCCGGTCTGTAGAAATTCAGGGATTACGACGTTCTCTCTCTCTGGAAAATTTTAAAACGATTTATTTGATGTTGACCAGCGTGCAAAAATCAAAAAAAATCATCAAGGACTTTCAACCGGATGTGGTTATAGGTACCGGAGGATATGTATGTGCTCCCGTCTTGTACGCCGCTTCAAGGTTGGGTATTCCAACCGTTATCCATGAACAAAATTCTGTGGCCGGGGTAACAAATAAATTTTTGGCGCGTTTTGTAAACCGCATTGCCATCTGTTTCGAGGATGTCCGGGATGATTTTTCAAAATACGGTGATAAAGTTGTTTACACGGGCAATCCCCGAGCGCAAGAAGTGGCCGAAGGAATTGATATTGCCTCTCTTGTGGATTATGGACTTAAGGATACTCTGCCAACCGTCCTTGTCTTTGGCGGTAGCCGAGGAGCAGAGAAAATCAATCAGTCGATGATTGAAGCGGCTTCTTCTTTCGAAGGCAAAAAGATGCAGGCTATTTTGGTCTCGGGTGAGACCCATTATGATAAAATCAATACCCAAATCAGCAGTTTGGTTCCACAAGCGACCAATGTAAAGGTTGTTCCGTACATTGATAATATGCCTGCTTTATTTCGCAAGGTTGATTTAGTCGTTTGTCGAAGTGGCGCAACAACGTTAACCGAATTGACGGCTCTAGGAATTCCAAGCGTTTTAATTCCAAGCCCATACGTAACGGCAAACCATCAATTAAAAAATGCTGAAAGCTTAGCCAGAAATGGAGCAGCCTTTATTCTGGAAGAAACCGAGTTGAATGGAAATCGTTTATTTGAAATGATTGATGAATTGTTGTCCAGTCAATCAAAAAGAGAAAAAATGTCTACTCGGGCCATTGAGCTGGGAGTACCCGATGCTTCCGATCGCCTATTCAAAGTCATGCAGGAAATTATGTAACTCAGGTCGGAGGTGAGTGCAGCTTGAAATGGTTTAAATCCAACAAAGAAAATCAAAGAAAAAATCCACAACAGCCTGTCAAAAATTATCTTGGATTGTATGCAGGATTGACAATCGGATTGATGACAACCGCCTATTTAATTTCTCCATATGGGAAAGTAGGCGACATGTATGTGGAGGGAGACAGCATTGTCCCCGAGCAACTCATTTTGGATGCTTCAAAAATCACACAAAAGCAAACGGTGGTCGGTACATTAGTCAGCGAAGAAGCAATCGAAGCTGAGATCATAGCTGCCTTGCCGCAAGTAAAAAGTGTAAAAGTTCAATGGCAAAAATTGAATGATATAGTTCTGGAAATACAGGATTATGAAACGATTGCCTATTTAAATGATGCCAACGAATATAACAGTGTTCTGGAAAACGGCTTTATTGTGAATGAGGCACATAAAATTCCTATCGGTAACAAACCACTGCTCACTAAATTCGAGCAGGGTCCAATTTTGAATGAACTTATTGTTACTTTCAAAGAAATAAGCAAGGATATACAAAATAGCATTTCTGAGATTAAATACATGGGTACAAAAACGAATCCATACAAAATTTCGATTATGATGAACGATGGCAACCAGATTATCGCCAACATTACGGATTTTTCAAAAAAAATTGGCTATTACCCTGATATGCTCCAAAAGTTGGATGGAAAAAAAGGGACTTTTGATATGGAAGTAGGGGTATTTTTCACCCCGTTCAATAGCAAGGCTCAAGAAGAAATTGACATCGAAACAGATTCTCAAGAATAATTGAATTTTTCGTTGATTAATTGTGAAAAAACTTAAAAATAGTGTGCGGTTATGCTAAAATGGATAAGGTATAAACATTTTTACAAAAACAAGCAAACTTAAAAACGAAACAACATTGAACCGTCAATATCACAAAGGTCATTTTCGTTTTGTGCATGCATCAGTAAATGGAGGTTTCAATAAAAATGAAGAAACAAGGTTCGTTTGTCAGCCTGGATATTGGAACCACTTCAATAAAAGTAGTTGTGGCGGAATATGTAAACAATCAATTGAACGTTATTGGAGTAGGGAATGAAATATCTAAAGGACTTAACCGTGGCATAATTGTGGATATTGATGAAACAGTAGCATCGATTAAAAAAGCGGTTGAGCAAGCTGAGAAAAAATCAGGAAATAAAATTCAACAAGTTATTGTGGGAATCCCGGGTAATCAGATCAGTATTGAACCTTGCCACGGTATGTATGCTGTAGCGAGTGAAAATAAGGAAATCACAGATCGGGATGTTCAAAACGTTTTTGAAGCAGCACGAGTAAGATCCTTACCACCTGAAAGAGAAATAATTTCCGTCATTCCAGAAGAATTTATCGTGGATGGCTTTGACGGAATTCGTGATCCTCGTGGGATGATAGGTGTACGTTTGGAATTATATGCAAGTATGATTACAGGTCCAAAAACGATTGTCCATAACATCAAGCGTTGTGTGGAACGTACAGGTTTGGTTATTCAAGATATGGTTGTCCAACCGTTGGCAATCTCAAGTATTGCCATGAACAGGGGCGAGCGCGATTTCGGAACGATTTTGATTGACATGGGTGGCGGCCAAACAACTGCCTCAGTCATGCATGATGATCAATTGAAATTCGTTTATGTCGATCCTGAAGGCGGCAATCTTGTGACCAAAGATATATCGATTATCTTAAATACGACGATGGAAAATGCGGAATATATCAAACGTGAATATGGCTATGCTATTCCGGAAGATGCCTCGGATGATGAATACTTTCAAGTACCTGTCATCGGCAAAGAAGATCCCGTTAAGGTTGATGAAAAATATTTATCAGAAATCATAGAAGCAAGAATTGTCCAAATTTTCACTACAATCAAAAAAGCGTTGGACCAAGTGGAGGCTCGCGAATTACCGGGTGGGATTGTCCTGACTGGTGGAGCGTCAGCTATTCCTGGAGTAATGGAGTTAGCTGAAGAAATCTTCGAGGTAAACGTAAAACTCTATATCCCAGAAGAAATGGGTATGCGGAACCCTATATTTGCTACAAGCCTGGGCTTGATCAAATATATGGGCGAGCAGGATGAAATCAATCTGGTTGCAAAAAAACGGGCTGGAAAATCTGTTCAGGAAGCACCAAAAGTCGTTCCAATACAACAAAAACAGCAAAAGCAACAACAGCCTGTTCAAAAAGAAACGGTTCAATATCAACAACAAGAGCCGGTTCAAACGCAACAGCCAAAAGAAAATGAAGGAACTAAAAAATCATCATTTATCGAACAAGCTAAGCAATTCATACAATCTATCTTTGAATAATCCAGGAATACAGACAAGTAGGAGGAAAAGTAATGGAATTGGAATTTGACTCAATCATGAGTGGTGGAGCAATCGTTAAAGTAATCGGTGTTGGTGGAGCCGGTGGTAATGCGGTTAATCGTATGATCGAAGAAGACGTTAAAGGTGTAGAATTTATCGTTGCCAATACAGATACACAAGCTTTGAATGCTTCAAAAGCAGAAACAAAAATTCAATTGGGACCTAAATTGACAAAAGGTCTAGGTGCAGGCTCGATTCCGGATGTAGGTGGAAAAGCTGCTGAGGAAAGTGAAGCACAATTAGCTGAAGCATTGGCTGGCGCTGACATGATTTTTGTAACATGTGGAATGGGAGGCGGTACCGGTACAGGTGCAGCACCGATTGTTGCTAGAATTGCAAAAAGTCAAGGCGCTTTGACAGTAGGAGTTGTAACACGTCCGTTCAGCTTCGAAGGTCCTAAGAGAGGCCGTTATGCTGCAGAAGGTATTGCTGAAATGAAACAAAACGTGGACACACTGGTTATCATCTCCAATAACCGTCTACTTGAGATTGTTGACAAGAAAACACCGATGCTTGAAGCATTCCGTGAAGCAGACAACGTATTGCGCCAAGGGGTTCAAGGAATCTCTGATTTGATTACAGCACCTGGTTATGTAAACTTAGACTTTGCTGATGTTAACACTGTCATGAAGGACCAAGGTTCCGCATTGATGGGTATCGGGATTGCTTCAGGTGAAAATCGTACGGCAGAAGCAACCAAAAAAGCTATTTCTTCTCCATTGTTGGAAGTTTCCATCGATGGCGCAGAACAAATCTTGTTGAACATTACAGGTGGATCAGACTTGACATTGTTTGAAGCACAAGACGCATCGGATATCGTTGCACAAGCTTCCACAAGTGAAGTTAACATTATCTTCGGTACCTCTATCAACGAAAACTTGGGAGACGAAGTTATTGTTACGGTTATTGCAACAGGTATCGATAATGAACGTAAGAAAGAAGAAAAAAAAGCAGCTAACCGTGGCGGAAGCCCATTTAGAGGTCGTAAAGAAGTAGCACCTCAACAATCACTACAATCTGAAAGACAAGAACGCCAATCAGCACATGAAAATGACGTGGAACCTGAAAAAGATTTGTTTGGTGACTGGGATATTCGTCGTGAATCCAGCGTTCGTGACACGAATACACAACAATCAAACGAAAATTACCCACGCTACCAACAAACGAACGAAGATGAATCTGGTGATGATGAGTTGGAAACACCACCATTCTTCCGTAAAAGACGTAGATAATCATGACCATTGTTTCAAATTGTCGTCAAATCGTTAAAACGATTGAATCACAATTGAATACCGTAAATCGTAACCGGGACGCTGTCACATGCGTCGCGGTTACAAAATTACGTACGCTGGAAGAAACAGAGATTCTTTATGAGGAAGGCTTCCGTCACTTTGGAGAAAATCGTCTCGAGGGGCTGCACGAAAAACAAGCGTATTTCAAGCAGGCAGACATTAAATGGCATTTTATTGGTTCTTTACAAACGCGTAAAGTCAAAGATGTCATTAATTCCATCGACTATTTTCATTCTTTGGATCGGGAGTCACTGGCAAAAGAGATTAATAAACGAGCAGAAAAACAAGTTTCTTGTTTTGTGCAAGTGAATGTCAGTGGGGAAAAATCTAAACATGGTATTTCACCAGATGAACTGGATGCGTTTATTGAAATGCTGGAAAAATATCCCAAGATAAAGGTCATCGGTTTAATGACAATGGCCCCAATTGATGCAGACGAAGATATGCTCCGCGGATGTTTTAAAAAATTAAAACACTTGCAAGAAGGTATTGCTGCCAAAGCACTGTCCTATGCTCCGTGTGCTGAAACAAGTATGGGAATGAGTCGTGACTACCCGATTGCTATCCAGGAAGGGGCAACGTTCGTCCGAATCGGCTCATCTTTTTTTGAAGAAATAAATTAAGCAGGGAGTGAGAAAGGAAAATGGGTATCAAAGACAGTTTTCGAACCTTTTTTGGACTAGATGAGGAATTTGATACATCAGATTGTGATTCACATTCTTATGAATATGAATCCGAAGTCGCTCACACATCCTCGAAGGCATTGAATCAAGCAAGTGGAAAGGTCATCCCGATTGGGAAACGGCCGACTACCCAAAAAGCTAGTATTCATGTTATCGAGCCCCGTGTTTATTCAGAATCTGAGAGAATAGCCAATTACTTGATAAATAATGAGTCGGTCTTATTGAATTTCAGAAGAATGGAACAGGATCAAGCAATTAAAGTGGTCGATTTTATTGCAGGTTCCATTTATGCAATTGGTGGCGATATGAAACAAGTGGGGGAAGGGATATTTCTCTGCACACCCCGCGATGTCGAAATCGCCAAAATCGAAACAGAAGAACCACGAGATAGTTATTACTACTAGTTACCCACCATGTTTTGAAAGTCATGGTAAGAAAGGAGTCGCAGATGGCACAGATAATTATTTGGCTTTTGGATGTAATTCCTACAGTCATTGATGCTTACACGACATTGTTGTTTGTCTATGCACTTTTAACATGGTTACCGAATGGTTACAATTCAAGATTCGGGCAATTTGTTGCTCGACTAGTCGAGCCTTATTTAAATGTATTTCGTCGCCTCATTCCTTCAGTAGGAATGGTGAGCTTCAGCGTCCTGTTTGCTATTTTATTCCTGCGTTTAGTGGAGTATGGTGCACAGGCTATCCTTATTTATCTTCTTCGCTTAGTCCTATAATCAGGTATGGAGGGGAACATGATGGAACAAGTTTATCAACATTTTCGTAAAGAGGAACAACCTTTTATCGATATGGTCGAATCATGGGTGGTTCAAGTGCAACAACAGTATGCGCCTTACTTAACCGATTTTCTTGACCCCCGTCAACAGTACATCATTGAAATGTTGATTGGTAAAAGAGGGGAAGTACGAACACAGTTTTACGGCGGATATGAAGCTGCTGAACGAAAACGAGCACTCATCTTTCCGGATTATTTTGAACCCAAGGATGGTGATTTTGACCTACAGTTGGTTGAAATAAATTATCCAGAAAAATTTACCACTTTATCTCATGGCCAAATTCTGGGAACTTTAATAGGGTCTGGAATCAAAAGGGAAATGTTTGGTGATATTATGTCCGATGGCCAGAGATGGCAATTTTTTGTCGCCCAGTCGGTTCAGGACTATGTGCTGACTCAAGTAACAAAAATTGGCAAAACGACTGTCCGATTGGAAACAAAAAAATATACCGATTTGATTCTTCCTATTGATGATTGGACGATTGAACATGATACCGTTAGCTCTTTGAGAATTGATACCGTGATATCAGCTGTATACAATATTTCTCGGCAACGGGCAAAAGAATTGGTAGCAGGTGGAAAGGTCAAATTAAACTGGGCAGCATATGATCGCCCGGATTTTGAATTGGGTATTCGTGATATCCTCTCTATACGAGGATATGGGCGAATCCAGATCAGGGAAATTGAAGGCAAGTCAAAGAAAGATAAGTGGCGCGTAGAATTAGGCGTCCTTCGTAAATGAACACAGTCGAGAGGAATTGATAGACATGGCACTTACACCGTTAGATATCCAGCACAAAGAATTTGAATCAAAAATGAGAGGCTATGACAAAGTTCAGGTTGATGACTTTCTAGATTTGATGAAACGTGAATTTGAGCAGTTAATCAAGGATAATAAGGATGTTGAAAAGAATCTTAAGTTCGCTGAAGAAAAACTTCAACATTTTGAAACGCTTCAAGATGCTCTGAACAAATCCATTGTAGTGGCCCAAGATGCTGCTGATCGCTTGAAAGAAAACGCGCGTAAAGAAGCTGAAATCATTTTATTTGAAGCTGAAAAAAGTGCTGATAAATTGTTGAAAGAAGCAGCTGATAAAGCGGCCCAAATCAATCAAGAAACAGCAAGTGTGCGTCGTGAAAGCCGTAATTTCAGACAAAAATTGCAATTAATGGTTGAATCACAAATGAATTTAATCAATAATGAAGAGTGGGATATTTTGTTAAATACCACTCCCGAGAATGATATTCATACGCCGACTTTGGACGAAGTTTTAATGAATCGTACACATAAAGTGGATGATCTGATTAAAACTTCAAACTTTGATGATGTAGAAGTTATCAAGCCTGAACAAGAGAAATCAGAAGGTCAAGTAGAAGCTATTGAAATTCTAGCCTAAACAAAGTAAAATACATTAAGTAATTGACGATTGGAACAACCAAAGATTAAATACTAGTAGCGAGTTGACGATAGGTGTGAGGTCAACAGTCCCTATAATCGGCGGATCATCCATGAAATATTTTGCTGAACAAAAGTAAGCAAAATCGCCTGAACCGCGTTAACAGTTTCTAGAGAAAGCAATTATATTTTAAATGCTTAAAATTGGGTGGTACCACGAAGACTTCGTCCCTTTACCGGGGAGGAGTCTTTTTTTGCTTTCTCAAAAATAAAAAAACTAATGGGGGAAAACAGTTCATGAAAATGAAAGAAACATTGCTTTTAGGAAAAACAGCTTTTCCTATGAAAGCCAATTTACCGGTTCGTGAGTTAGAACGGGAAAAAGATTGGGAAGAAAATCGTGTCTATGACAAGAGACAAGAAAAAAATGCCGACAAACCGACCTTTGTCCTGCATGATGGCCCACCATACGCAAATGGTGCGGTTCATATGGGACACGCTCTTAATAAAGTAAGTAAAGATATCATCGTTCGCTCAAAATCGATGTCAGGATTCCGTTCTCCATATGTCCCCGGTTGGGATACACATGGTTTACCGATTGAACAAGCTTTAACAAATACAGGTGTTAACCGTAAAGAAATGAGCTTGGCAGAATTCCGTAAAATGTGTGAAGACTATGCTTGGCAACAAATTGACAGTCAACGTAGCGTATTTAAACGCTTGGGTGTTGCAGGGGATTGGGAAAATCCTTATGTCACATTGACTCCTGAATATGAAGAAGCTGAAATCCGGGTATTTGGGAAAATGGCTGAAAAAGGCTATATTTATAAAGGTTTGAAACCTATTTATTGGTCGCCATCAAGTGAATCTTCATTAGCAGAAGCAGAAATTGAATATAAAGATGTTAAATCTGCATCTATTTATGTTGCTTTCTCTGTCAAAGATGGCAAAGGATTGTTAGACACTGATACTTCATTTGTTATTTGGACCACAACTCCTTGGACGTTACCTTCTAACTTGGGTATTTCCGTTCATCCTGATTTTAAATATGTACAAGTAGAAGCAGACGATCAAAAGTTTGTCGTGGCACAAGGCTTACTAGAAACCGTTACAGCTGAAATAGGATGGGAAAATGTATCTGTCTTGAAAGAGTTACAAGGATCTGACCTAGAACGCATGACTGCACAACACCCATTCTATGACCGTGAATCATTGGTAATGATCGGAGATCACGTAACATTGGATGCTGGTACTGGTTTAGTCCATACTGCACCTGGACACGGGGAAGACGACTACATTATCGGTAGAAAATATGGTTTAGATGTCCTTTCACCAGTAGATGACCGTGGTTGTTTTACAAGCGAAGCACCAGGATTTGAAGGTATCTTCTACGATAAAGCGAATAAATTGATTACTGAATTATTGGAAGAAAAGGGTAAATTGTTGAAGTTGGACTTCTTCGTCCATAGCTACCCACATGACTGGCGTACGAAAAAACCAGTTATCTTCCGGGCGACACCACAATGGTTTGCATCCATTGACAAATTCCGCCAAGATATCCTGGATGAAATTGAAAACGTGGAATGGATTCACCCATCTGGTAAAGTCCGTTTGCATAACATGATTCGTGACCGTGGCGATTGGGTTATTTCCCGTCAACGTGTATGGGGAGTGCCATTACCAATTTTCTACGCAGAAAATAATGAACCAATCATCACCCCTGAAACAATTGATCACGTTGCTACTTTGATTGGAGAGCATGGCTCAAACATCTGGTTTGAACGCGAAGCAAAAGAATTATTGCCAGAAGGATTTACGCATGAAGGCAGCCCGAATGGTCACTTTACTAAAGAAACAGATATCATGGATGTTTGGTTCGACTCTGGTTCTTCACACGAGGCGGTGTTGCGTACACGTGAAGATTTGACGTTCCCAGCCGATATGTACTTGGAAGGTTCTGACCAATACCGTGGCTGGTTTAACTCAAGTTTAACGACAAGTGTAGCCATCAATGGTGTTGCACCGTACAAGAGCGTCTTGTCTCAAGGATTCGTTCTGGACGGTGAAGGTCGCAAGATGAGTAAATCTGTGGGGAACACGGTTCTTCCTGAAAAAGTCATCAAGAACATGGGTGCCGATATCATCCGTCTATGGGTGTCTTCTGTTGACTATGAATCTGATGTCCGTATTAGTGATGATATCTTGAAGCAAGTATCGGAGACTTATCGTAAAATCCGTAATACCATGCGATTCCTGGTAGCAAATACCGAAGATTTCAATCCAGCTGAGCACCGTGTCGCTTATGAAGACTTACGTTCAGTAGATAAATACGTTGTAATCCGTTTGAATGAAGTGATCGAAACATGTTTGACTGCTTATAAAGAATACAGATTCTCAACAATCTATCAAACAATCATGAACTTCTGTACATTGGAACTATCTGCATTCTACTTAAACTTCGCGAAAGATGTTGTTTATATCGAAAGTGAAAATGATAAAGTTCGTCGTTCAATGCAAACTGTTTTCTATGATGCACTTGCAGCCATTACACGCTTGTTGACGCCAATCGTTCCTCACACAACTGAAGAAATTTGGGAGTATTTGAAAGAGGAAGAAGAATATGCACAATTGGCTGATTTCCCTGAAGCATCATTTTCAGCTGACAAAGAAGAAGTTTTGACTGTTTGGGAGAAATTCATGGATGTCCGTGATGACATCTTGAAAGCATTGGAAGAAGCACGTAATGAAAAAACAATCGGTAAATCTTTTGAAGCACACTTGACGCTTCATGCAAATGAAGAAGTCTTTGAATTGCTTGAATTGATTGACAAAGACTCCGATTTAGCGCAACTCTTAATTGTTTCACAATTGGAAGTTCTTAAAGGAGAGCAAGAAGAAGCAATCCGTGTTGAAGTAAAACATGCAGAAGGCGAAACCTGTGAACGTTGTCGCGCCATCAAACCAGAAGTAGGTACAATCGAAGATGCACCTACATTATGTGAACGTTGTGCCAACATCGTACGCCAAGAATTCCCGGAAGCATTGGTTCCTGAAGTAGAATAAATTTTTACAAGAGTGCGTCCCGGATGGGATGTGCTCTTTTTCTTATTATAGTTTTTTCTTTGTTATCGGTGAAGGAAATGCCCTCCGGTCTGCGGGTTTGCTTGTGTACTGCCGTGGGACCGCCCGGAGCCTACAGTCTCCGGGCTTGCAAGCCTCAAAGGGACCGTAGACGCTGAAGCGTCAACGGTCCCTACTTTCGCATTGCATCCAGTACACGGCCACAAGCAACCACACCGTCCTTCGGGATTTCCGCGAAGAATACCTACCAACACCATAATTGTAAAGCCTGTTATTGTTGCTGTTAGTTTAATTCTTCAGAAGTATCCAACATAGAAAGTTAAAAAGCATCGATTGTTTGCTCAAAATTTTCCTATAGGGTGCTCAATAGGAAGCACTGAGTAAACCTACTCGTTCAAAAAGCTCACTGAAATAAAAAATCGACTATGAGTGAGCTTTTTTTCACAATAAAGTTCACTCAAAATAAATATTTCACCTGAGTGAGCTTTTTATTCAAAAAAAGCCTACTCATAAAATTGAGTGCGCTTCTCATACAAAAAAGATATTGACAAAGGAATGGCAATCCTCTAAAATGAGATAAAGTTAAGAATTGTTAAAAAAAAATTAGAAAAAAGGAGGAGTTGTCATGAAACAGTTTATAAAATCAACAATTAAATGTGAAGCGACAATTTCTTCTTTCTTCAGCTTATTATTGTAGCAGGGCTTGGACACTGGCATACCAGTCGTTTAGGCCCTGTTTAGCATTGATAAATAATGGGGCTGAAGCGAAAACATACGACCTTCCAAAGCACCCATTATTTATGGGTGCTTTTTTTGTGAAAAATATCTAATAGAAATTCACGAACTGGAGGAACGGAAAATGACAAAAAATCAATACATTCAATTTTTTGATACGACACTGCGGGACGGTGAACAGACACCGGGTGTAAATTTTAACACGAAAGAAAAAGTCCAAATCGCTTTGCAAATGGAAAAATGGGGCATCGATGTGATCGAGGCAGGGTTCCCGATTTCTTCCGAGGGAGATTTCGAAGCTGTCCAGGCGATTGCACAAGCTGTAAAAACGATGACAGTGGCCGGGTTGGCCCGGTGTAACGAAGAAGACATTGATACGTGCTATACAGCTTTAAAAGATGCGGTTGATCCGCAAATTCACATCTTCCTGGCCACGAGCCCTATTCATATGCGAGACAAATTGAAAATGAACCAAGAAGAAGTCTTGGATTCAATTGCTCACCACGTTGCATATGCAAAAAAGAAATTCGAAAAAGTGCAGTTCTCACCAGAAGATGCTACCCGCAGCGATTGGGATTTTCTCGTGAAGGTGATTAATGTCGCGATTGAAAATGGGGCAACCATCATCAATGTGCCGGATACGGTCGGCTACACGAATCCAACCGAATTCGGCAATTTGTTCAAGTTCCTGAAAGAAAATGTGTCTCGTTTCGATGATGTCATTTTCTCCTCACACTGTCATGATGATTTGGGAATGGCAACCGCGAATGCATTGGCGGCAATCGAAAACGGTGCGCTACGGATAGAAGGGACCATCAACGGAATCGGAGAACGAGCAGGTAACACAGCCTTGGAAGAGGTAGCTGTGGCGCTGCATATCCGTAAAGACCATTACCAAAAAGAATGTGGCATCATCCTGAACGAGACTAAACGGACGAGTGACTTGGTGAGTCGACTGTCAGGAATGCCCGTTCCACGCAATAAAGCGGTCATTGGTGGCAATGCCTATGCACACGAGTCGGGTATCCATCAAGATGGCGTATTGAAGAATCCTGAGACTTACGAAATCATCACCCCACAATTAGTTGGGGTCGCGCAAAACAGCTTGCCACTCGGTAAACTTTCAGGCCGCCACGCTTTTGTAGATCGAATTCAACAAATGGGTTATGACATTAACAACCCTGAGGAAATAAAAGTGCTGTTTTCCCGTTTCAAAGAATTGGCGGACAAAAAGAAAAATGTTACCGATGAGGATCTACATGCACTGATGGTCGGAAAAACCATAGAGGAAGAGTCTCAATATGAATTGACGCGTCTGCAACTACAATATGTGACAGACGGGGTGCAAGCGGCGATCGTTGACATTCGTGACAAAGAAAACCAACAAGTTCAGCTGCAGGATTCCGCGACGGGGGCAGGGAGTATTGAAGCCATTTACAATACAATCAACCGAATCCTGGAACAGGAAATCATCTTGAAAGAATACAATATAGAAGCAATCACAGGCGGGAAAGATGCTCAGGCTGAAGTCCATGTCGTGGTTGAAGATGAGGAAGGCAAACGTTACTACGGTACAGGCATTGACTACGATGTTTTAACAGCTTCTGCGAAAGCCTACATTCAAGCAAGTGGAAAAGCGAAAAACAAACAAGTGAATGAAAAAATCCTGACCTATTTATAAGGAGGCAAAAACATGAATTACACGATTGCGGCATTGCCCGGAGATGGCATTGGACCGGAAATTATGGCAAGTGGATTGACACTGTTGGAATCAATCGGTAAAAAATTTCAACATTCATTCAATGTGACAGTTTACCCATTCGGAGGGGCGGGTATTGACGAAACGGGTGACCCCATTCCCACGCAAACAATCAAGGGTTGCACCGGAGCAGATGCCATTCTCTTAGGGGCGATTGGCGGTCCGAAATGGGAACAGGAGGAAAAAACCCCTGAGGATGGACTATTACAATTGCGGAAAACCTTGGGCCTTTTTTCAAATATCCGTCCCATTGTCGTCAGTGACAGCATTGCCCATCTTTCTCCGTTGAAAACGGAAAGGGTGAAAGGAACGGACTTCATCGTTGTCAGGGAACTGACAGGTGGGTTGTATTTCGGACAACCGAAGCACTGGAATGATGATGAAGCCACGGACACCTTGTTTTATAAAAAGAGCGAAATCGAACGGATTGTCCGCCAGGCTTTCGAACTGGCGATGACGCGCAAGAAAAAAATGACATCCGTCGATAAAGCCAACGTGTTGGCCAGCAGTAAACTGTGGCGCAAGACGGTCAATGAGCTGGCAGCCTCGTACCCGGAAGTGACAGTGGACCATTTGTATGTGGATGCCGCTTCCATGAAACTGATTCAAAATCCGACCGCTTTCGATGTCATCGTGACGGAAAACATGTTCGGTGACATTTTGAGTGATGAAGCTTCTGTCATCACGGGTTCCTTGGGCATGCTGCCGTCAGGCAGTCATGCCATTTCGGGGCCATCGTTATACGAACCAATCCATGGCTCAGCACCGGATATTGCGGGAAAAAATATGGCCAATCCGATGTCGATGATTTTATCCGTCGCCATGATGCTCCGCCAAAGTTTCAATCTAAACGAGGAAGCGCAAGCACTCGAGGAAGCAGCGAAACAGGCGATGGATGCAGACTATTTGACCGCGGATTTGGGCGGCACGACGACGACCACCGCCTTCACCGAGCAAGTGAAAGCTATTTTAGAAAATTAAAGGAGGATTCACAGCATGAGTAAAACCCTTTTTGATAAAGTTTGGGACAGACATGTCATAGCCGGTATCGAAGGTGAACCACAATTACTTTATGTGGATTTGCACCTGATTCATGAAGTGACCTCTCCGCAAGGGTTCGACGGTTTACGGGAAGCGAATCGGAAAGTTAGACGACCTGACAAAACAATCGCAACCGTTGACCACAATTTACCAACGGAAGATATCTTCAATATCAAGGATTTAATATCAAAAAATCAGATTGAGACCTTGCAGAAAAATTGTAAGGAATTCACCATCCCGTTGATGGACATCGGGACTGCCAATCAAGGCATTGTCCATATGGTCGGACCCGAACTAGGCGCAACCCAGCCGGGAAAAGTTGTGGTCTGTGGGGATTCGCATACGGCTACGCACGGTGCTTTTGGGGCTTTGGCCTTCGGGATTGGCAGTTCTGAGGTGGAGCATGTTTTTGCGACCCAAACCATTTGGCAAAAGAAACCAATGTCGCTTGGAGTCGAAATTACTGGCAAATTAGCTTCTGGCGTCTACGCGAAAGATATTATCTTGCATTTGATTGCGACCTACGGAACGGCTTTTGGGAGTGGATATGCGATTGAGTTTTTCGGTGAAACGGTTGAAGGCTTGTCGATGGAAGAAAGAATGACCATCTGTAACATGTCCATCGAATTCGGGGCCAAAATCGGGATGATGGCGCCCGATCAAACCACTTATGATTATCTGCGGGGTCGCCAGTATGCGCCCGAAAACATCGCGCTAGCCATAACGGATTGGGAAACCTTGAAGAGTGATCCAGAAGCTACCTATGATACGCTTATTTCCCTTGATGTTTCCGATTTGGGACCTTATGTGACCTGGGGGACAAATCCGGGCATGGGTGTGCCTTTCGGCGAACAGTTTCCTCCCGCCATGGATCAAAATGACGAACGCGCTTATCATTATATGAATCTCAAGCCAGGTCAAACAGCGGAAGATATTCCCTTGGGGTATGTCTTTATCGGATCCTGTACGAATTCACGACTCTCCGATTTAATGGAAGCAGCGAAATACATCCAAGGAGGAAAAGTTCTGGATCATATTCGGGCCTTGGTAGTCCCAGGTAGCCGTAGCGTGCGTGATGCCGCACAAGAACTAGGGTTAGACGAAATATTCATCGCAGCCGGATTTGAATGGCGCGAACCAGGCTGTTCAGCATGTCTGGGCATGAATCCTGATAAAGTACCAGCCGGCGTTCACTGTGCCTCGACTTCCAACCGAAACTTTGAAGGACGTCAGGGAAAAGGGGCGCGGACGCATTTGGTCAGCCCAGCCATGGCGGCAGCGGCAGCAATAAACGGAAAATTTGTGGACATCAGAAAGGTAGGGGTGGCGCATGGAGCCAATTAAAGTACACAACGGGAAAACCGTCGCGCTTATGAATGACAATATCGATACTGATCAAATCATTCCCAAAGTATTTTTGAAGCGTATCGAAAAAACGGGCTTTGGCGCATTTGTTTTTGATGAGTGGCGTTTCTTGAAGAATGGCAAACCCAATCCCGAATTCCCCTTGAATGATGGGGACAGGCAGGAAGCAACCATCCTGATTACGGGTGATAATTTCGGATGCGGATCGTCCCGTGAGCATGCGGCTTGGGCACTGAAGGATTACCGATTCCGGGTAATCATAGCAGGAAGTTACAGTGATATCTTCTATATGAACGCATTGAAAAATGGGTTATTGCCGATTGAGCTGGCGCAAGATGTACGTGACGTTCTGGCACAATTGCCTGGGGATGCCGTCATCCAAGTTGATTTACCGAACCAAGTGGTCAAGACCGACAGCAATGAATTCCCATTCAAAATCGATCCGACCTGGAAACATAAATTGATTAATGGTATTGATGACATCACGGAAACCATGACTTATCAAGAAGCAATTTCTGCTTATGAAGCGCAGTGGGATTTAGTATACAGCTAATTGACATTCCACCTTTTAATGGGTATATTATTAAATATATATGAAACTTTGATGAGAAGAGTAGCTGATGAGCAAAAATAAAGAGAGCCCGGATGGTGAGAAAGGGTATTGCGCAAATTGGTGAAGATGAACTCTGAGTTTTCGGATGGTTCACGCTATCCGGACGGCCGCAACCGATAGATTGCTAGGCATCAACAGGTGCTGATGAGACATTTTCCCGTAAGGGCAATGTGAAAAAGGGTGGTAACACGAAGTATTCGTCCCTTTACTTATTGATTAATCAATAGGTAGAGGGGTGGATGCTTCTTTTTTTATAAAAAATAGGATGTGAAAAAAATGCCGATAAAAGTAATTGAAGGATTGCCGGTTCAAAAGCAGTTGCAGCTGGAAGGAGTCTATACCATTGAAGCGTCCCGGGCTATCAGCCAAGATATCAGACCGCTAAAGGTTTTAATACTCAATCTCATGCCGATAAAGGAAACAACTGAATTACAACTGTTGCGCTTGTTGGGGAATACACCGCTTCAAATCGATGTGGATTTTCTGCACACTTCTTCGCACACGAGTGAGAATACACCGACTAGTCATTTACAGAAATATTATAAAACTTTTTCAGAAATACAGAATGATTTTTATGATGACTTAATCATTACGGGCGCACCCGTTGAACAATTGAAATTTACTGAAGTTGATTATCTGGCTGAACTGATTGAAGTGATGAAGTGGGCCCGCAACCATGTTTATTCACGTTTGTATATTTGTTGGGGGGCACAATTCGCCCTCAACTTTTTATATGGTATAGAAAAGGAAACGTTGGGAGAAAAACTATTCGGGATTTTTCCCTATCAAACGCTTTTACCAGAACACCCATTTTTACGCGGATTCGATGAAACGTATAACGTGCCGCAATCCCGACATACCAAAATTTTAACTGACGGAATTTCCGAACAAGCGGACTTACAAATCTTGACCGCCAATGAAACCTTTGGACCTGATATTCTCTGTTCGCGTGATCAAAGAGATCTGTTTGTTTTGGGGCATTTAGAATACGACCGGGATACATTGAAAAAAGAGTACGACCGTGATATCAGTCGGGGTTTATTAATCAAAATTCCAGAAAATTATTACCCGGATAATGATCCGGAGCGAACGCCACAAAATAATTGGAAGAGCCACGGGTACTTGCTCTATCAGAACTGGTTGAATGAAACGTATCAGAATACATTCTATGATTTGCGCGAACTACTACATTCAAAGGAGCAATGAACATGACACATTTACACACTTATTTAGCCCAACTAGGAAATCGATGGGACAAAGAAACAGGGGCGATTAGTTTACCCATTCATTTATCAACGACATATGCTCATCCAGGGTTAGGGGCAAGCACCGGGTTTGATTATACACGCACGAAAAACCCAACACGCTCTGTTCTGGAAGAAGGATTGGCAACTTTGGAAGGAGGAACTCATGCCATTGCAACCAGCTCAGGGATGAGTGCCATCCAACTTGTTTTTCAGCTGTTTGAAAGTGGCAGCCATTTTTTAGTTTCACGTGATTTATACGGAGGTTCATTCCGTTATTTCCAAGAACTGGAACGCCAGCAATTGGCTTATTTCCACTATTTCGAAACTGAAGAAGATTTAGCAGAAAAATTAACGGATCAAATAACAGCTGTTTATATCGAAACACCAACCAATCCATTGATGCAGGAAGTATCCATCGAAAAGATAGCCACGTGGGCCAAAGAAGTTGGAGCTGTGATGGTTGTGGATAACACGCTTTTAACCCCAATCATTCAAAGACCGCTGGAACTGGGAGCTGATATCGTCGTCCATTCCGGCACCAAATATCTAGCGGGCCACAATGATATTTTAGCCGGTGTCGTTGTCACCAATAATCCAGAATTTGGCGAACGCTTGGCCTGGATAGCCAATACAACAGGTCCCACTTTATCCCCTTTTGACTGTTGGCTCTTCATCCGAAGTTTAAAAACTTTGCCACTGCGTATTAAAAGGCAAGAAGAAACAACTAAAGAAATTGTGGCAGCTTTAGAAAGACATCCCCAGGTCAAAGAAGTTCTTTATCCGGGAAAAGGGGCGATGCTGAGTATTCGGTTGGCAGACGAGCAGAAAGTGGGGCCTTTTCTTGAAGCCCTTACGCTTTTCACCTATGCGGAAAGCTTGGGCGGTGTTGAAAGCTTGATTACCTATCCAACTACTCAGACCCATGCAGACATTCCACAAGAATTACGTGAATCTTATGGCCTGACACCAGAACTATTGCGTTTATCGATTGGACTGGAGGATGCTCAGGACTTAATTATGGACTTGAAAAACGCGCTGGGAGGTCACAATGGATAAACAGACATTTATTGAAAAATACTACACAGATCGTTTCAATACCCGCTCATTAAAATGGGATTTAGTCGGAAAACGATTCAAGGATGAAAATCTGTTGCCGTTATGGGTAGCGGACATGGACTTTAAGGTCAGCGATGCGATTACGCAAACGCTCCAGGAAAGAGTGGAACACGGTATTTACGGCTACAGTTTCACCGATGAAGCTTATTTCGATACGTTTAACAATTGGATGACCGACCATTTTAACTTTAGTTTAGAAAAAGATTGGATCCGTTACACAACTGGAATTGTCCAAGCTTTGAATCATTTTATTCATGCTTTCACGAAAGCAGACGATGCAATTTTGATTTTAACTCCGGTTTATTATCCGTTTCATGATGCTGTGACGGATACGGGGAGAAAATTGGTCACATTGGGATTAGAAAATGAAGCTTGCCAATTCGATATCGATTTCGAAGCATTTGAAGAAGCAATCATTACTGACCAAGTGAAAATGTATATTCATTGTTCCCCCCATAATCCAGCAGGGCGGGTTTGGCTTGAAGAAGAACAACAGCGTCTGTTTGAAATCTGTGAAAAATATGATGTCTTAATTATTTCTGACGAAATACATCAAGATTTCACTTTTGGCGGAGCTAAACATATCCCGAGTGCAATGGTTGCAAATGGTCGCTTCCGCAATCGAATCGTGACCGCAAATGCTGCTTCTAAGTCATTTAATCTGGCAGCCTTAACACATGCGCATATTATTATTCCCGATGAGAACCTGCGGAAAATATATGACGATTATGCAAATACCGTCATTAAGACAGAGTTGAATATTATGGGGGTACTGGCTACAGAAGCTGCTTATAAAGGTGGCCAAGCGTGGTTAGATACAGTAAAGTCCATAATTGAAGAGAACTATGACTGTGCTTTAAATAAACTGAAAAAGGAATTGCCTGAAGTGACTGTAGCACCTTTACAAGGGACTTATTTAATGTTCATGGATTTGAACCCGATTTTGAAAGGGATGTCTTCAAGAGAGTTCATGCAAAAGAAATGCGGTGTTGCGATTGATTATGGGGAATGGTTCGGATCACAGTACGAGGGGTATATCCGCATCAATTTAGCAACCAAATTCGAACTGGTTAACCAGGCTATTGCGTCTATTATTCGTGAGGCAAAGTTGTTGAAAAATTAAAATAATGATTTAAAATAGATGTTTTGAAAACGTTTGTAAAATAGGGCTTGCATTTATTTATCATTTTCTTTATAATTAAATTAGTAATTTGTAATTATAAAGTTAAGTTATTTTTTGAATTATCGTTATAAAACAAGAATAAATTTGAATTTATATGAACGGATTACCAGAAAACAAATTTTTTGGAGGTATTACATAATATGGAACAAGGTAAAGTAAAATGGTTTAACAGCGAAAAAGGATTCGGATTCATCGAAGTAGAAGGCGGAGAAGACGTATTCGTACATTTCTCAGCAATCCAAGGTGACGGATTCAAGTCTCTAGAAGAAGGTCAAGAAGTTGAATTCGACATTGTCGATGGAAACCGTGGACCTCAAGCAGCTAACGTAATCAAACTATAATAGCAAGTTAAAACTATATAGTTAAACAGGCCGGGATTTCTCCCGGCCTGTTTTTTTTATAATAATAGGCCGGGAGAAATCCCGGCCTTAGTACTGCTTAATAATTTCTTCCTCAACGTGACCGTGTGTTCCGTAACACTAACGATACAATAAAGATTAAAACGACTGCCCCAACTAAAGCTGGTACAATGTAGAAACCACCAATTTCAGGACCCCATTCTCCTAGTAGAGAAGTACCTAACCAAGAGCCCAAGAATCCAGCGATGATGTTACCAATGATACCGCCAGGGACGTCTTTACCCATGATTGCGCCTGCGATTGCACCTAGAACACCACCGACAATTAGAGACCAAATTAATCCCATCTTTTATTCCTCCTTAAAAAGAATGATTTGTATAGCTCTAACTCTTGCTATGGTTTTATTATAATAGATATATTCATTGAAACAAAACAATAACCCCTATCCATATCTGGATAGGGGTCAATATTAGTCGTATAGTTTTGATTCTTCTTTTTGCAATTCGAGTAGGTGGACGCGCAATTCGCCTTCCATAGCTGATAATTCGCGTTCGGCTTCTTGACGTTTAGAACGGCCTTCTTTTTGAATCTTGATGGTTTCTTGAAGGGTTTCAACCAAATCTTGCTGTGTTTTTTCCAACGTTTCGATATCAATCACGCCCCGTTCATTTTCCTTGGCGGTCTCAATAGCAGAAATTTTCAACATTTCTGAATTTTTCAGCATCAGATCGTTGGTTGTTTGAGAAACTTGTCGTTGAGCCGTAACAGCATCTTTTTGACGGAGTAGGGTCATGGCGATGGCGACTTGGTTCTTCCATAAAGGAATGGCGGTGTGAATGGATGCCTGGATTTTTTCAGCTAGCGCTTGGTTTGTATTTTGAATCAAACGAATTTGAGGTGCTTGCTGGATTGTCATTTGACGTGTCAGACGTAAGTCGTGCGTCCGTTTTTCCAAACGATCCATAAATTGATTCAAATCATTAACCGATTGCACATCCATCTGACTCTGTGTTCTCTCAGCAATCGCAATCGCTTCAGGAATCTTTATTGTTTTAAGCTCGTCCAGCTTCACTTCGCCCGCTGCAATATAGATGTTCAAGGCGTTGAAATAATCTTCATTCTTTTTGTAAAGTTGTTCCAACATGATATTGTCGTTCAACAAACCATTTTTCTCGCGGTCTAACTTGATGGCGATTTTATCGATTTGGGCCCCAATTTGTTGGTATTTAGCTGTCATTTCATAGACGCTCTGTTTAACTTTTCCAAACATTTTTCTGAAGATGTTATTATCCTCAGCCCGAAGATCAGAAGGGCTGGTTTCATTTAATTTGAACATCAATTCATTCAGGGAATCACCGATTTCACCTGTGTCCTGATTTTGGACATGATCCAGCATAGAATTGGAAAAGTCACCCAGTTGTTTTTGAGCGGCTGCTCCATAGCTAATGATGGCAGACATGTTATTTTCATCGATTTGTGATGCCAAAGCTCGCGCTTGTTCCTGGCGTTCTGCAGGCAAACGTGAAATCAATTGGTTATTTTGAATCTCCTCCGCCAACTCCCCTTTATCAGGTTGGGTTGTGGCAGCATTGGCAAATGGATCGGCAAACGGGTTTGCCAGTAGGTCATCCAGTTCTTTATTTACGTCGGTTTTTTTTTCGTTATCCAATTAAATACCCCCTATATCTCTGTGTCCGAAGGTTCTGTAACGGTTTTCTTATTATCATTATCACCCGATACACCCTGTTTCGCAAGTTCAATCTCGATTTCCATATTATCGATGTCATTCTCCATGAAATCTGTATAAGATTGCTGGATTTTTTGGCAGAGGGCATCTATGACTTTTGCACTGCTGTCCAGAGATTGATATGTTTCTTTTGTTTTGGTCACATGACTGTCAACTTCTACGTAATTATCCGTCAACTCTTTCAAGTTTGGTAATTGTGTATAAAGGAAGTTGTTCACGTCGTGTAAGCGTTGTGGTTGTTCCACAATATGTTTAAAGAAATCTTTCAGGATAGGCAACGTGTAGTTACGGTTCGTGATGGCTGTAAGTTTTGTACGGCTCTTAACATTTTCCTCAATATCATGGATGTTGTTACGTGCTGCATGCATCGTATTCCGGAATAGATTCATTTCATCCTTCGTAAGACCTTGTTCCCGGTAGAATGCTTCTTTATCGCTGCTTACACGATTCAGGACCATATTTCCTTTTTGTCTTTTTCGATTTTTTTGATAGTAAATAATCGCCCCTAGTACCATTGTTAAAATAAGGGAAGTAACTAAATCGTAGCCTAACAAGAAATACATCAGTATTAACGCAATCAAGCAAATGGCGTTGGTAAAGGTGAATTTCAGTACTTCTATTATGTTCTTCAGCATTATATTTCCTCCTCATGAATTTACGATTTCATTTGTCTCTATTTTAGCATAATAGAAGAGGCGGCACCTATCGGTCAAAAGGATGATTTTTGTTAACGTGGTTGTAATCTGTTAAATAAATGGTGTATCATGATTGAAGAAGAATCAGGATAGGGGCTAATGAAATGGAATTTGAAGAAAAAACGCTGACTAAAGAAGTTATATTCGATGGTGTTCTGGTTCATTTGGAACGGCAAGATGTGGAATTGCCAAATGGTTCCACTTCCGTACGAGAAATTATCCGGCATCCTGGCGCCGTGGCAATGATTCCTTTTACGAACGAAGGGAAAATGGTATTGGTGCGCCAATTCAGAAAGCCGTTGGACCGAACCGTTGTGGAGATTCCCGCTGGGAAATTGGAAGTTTCGGACACAGATCCCTTGGAAGCTGCCAAACGTGAGTTGGAAGAAGAAACGCATTACCATGCTGAAAAATGGGAGGCGCTCGTAACGATGTACCCAACACCGGCTTATCTGGACGAAAAATTCACTATTTATCTGGCAGAGGATTTATCGATTGTGGAGAATCCACGTCCATTGGATGAAGATGAATTTGTTGAGGTACTGGAATGCACTTATGAAGAAGCTTTGGCACTTCAAGCAAGCGGCGAAATTTGCGATTCCAAAACATTATATGCGTTGTTGTATTGGCAACTACGCTTAAAGGAAATGGGTTAACATGACTGAAAAGAAACCAATTATTACTAGAAAAACGTATCAAAGTGCTAAAGATGAATTAGATAAAGAAGTAGGAGCGGGCAAGCGTAGTTTTGAAAAAGAACAGGGTCGCAAGCTGGATACTTTTTATAACTGGGCCATTATTATCGTAGCAATAGCGATTGTTCTGGTATTTGTTTTAGCATTTGTTATTTAATGAAAAGAGGGTAAAAGATGATAGGTATTATTGGCGCAATGGAAGAGGAAACGCGTGTCCTTTTAGCGCATATGACAGATCAAAAGGTTGAAAAGGTGCACCACCTAGAATATATCAGCGGTCTCGTTGATGGGCAAGCGGTGGTAATTGCACAGTCTGGAATTGGGAAAGTTAATTCTGCTTTAGCGACAGGATTCATGATTGATCGTTATCAACCGGAATTAATTATTAATACCGGTTCCGCTGGTGGCTTATTGCCTGGTTTGAAAGTAGGAGACGTATTGGTTGCCGATGAATTGGCTTATCACGATGTGGATGCTATGGCATTCGGTTACGTGAAAGGACAAGTTCCGCAGATGCCGGCGACTTATCCAAGTGATGCCCGAGCTGTTGCCGGAATCATGGCGGCCGCCAATACAGTTGGTTTAACACCGCATCAAGGATTGATTGTTTCAAGCGATTCTTTTATAGCTGATAAAGTGGAAGTCGAACGTATTATTTCCGAGTTTCCGCAAGCGGGTGCAACTGAAATGGAAGGAGCTTCCATTGCTCAAGCTTGTCATGTAATGGGCGTGCCATTTGTGGTTGTCCGCTCAATTTCAGACAGTGCCGATGAGGAAGCATCTGTTACATTCGATGAATTTATTATCGAAGCAGGCAAAAAGTCAGCTGAATTAGTGTTGGCATTTATTCGAAATTATCAAAAATAACCAGAAACACCTTCGAAAAAGTATTTCGAAGGTGTTTTATATTGTCTTGAATCTTCATAACAGTCTATTTGTTAGGCCTATTTTCCCCCTAGTGATTACTCAGAGTCATTTTTACGTTTGAGTAATCGCTATTGGGGGGAAAGTGATTACTCAGAGTCATTTTTACGTTTGAGTAATCGCTATTGGGGGAAAGTGATTACTCAGAGTCGTTTTTCGGTTTGAGTAATCGCTTTTGGGAAGAGAGTGATTACTCAAAGTAGAATTCCAATTTGAGTAATCAGTTCTTGCTGAGTAGTATCATAATTCCATCTGGTCAACCATGGAGTGCAACAGATCATGGGCGGATACGATGTATTTGTTGTCTTTGGTTTCAATGGTCAATAACTTGTATTCGGTTAGACCATTTTCTAGACCTTTTTCTTCCAACTCATCCTGCTTTTCCTGAATCTCGTCTGGATCCATGAAGGGAAGAATCCAAACACTGAACTCATTCAAGACAAGCATGTCCTGTTTCCCGAATGAAGTGAACGAATCCGGGAAGGTCTTGGAAGGATCAAGGTGCAATTGCCAAGTCGAATCCACCAAGTCGGAAGGGCGCAAACCGGCTTCGTTTTCAACCACATCAGCTCCTTCATGCTTTTAGTATAGCAAAGTAAAAGAAAGCAGATGAGCAAAAAAATGAGGAACCTTGTCATAGCAACGTGCTACAATTTGTTGCGCAACGAAATTGGGGATTTTTTGACACAAAAAAACAGAACCCCGAAGGATTCTGTTCAAATGACTTATTAGCCAAGTTTGTTGTAGTATTCAACGATGAATGACTCATCAACGTCTGCTGTCAATTCGTCACGAACTGGTAGACGGTTTAGAGAACCTTCAAGTTTTTCTGTATCGAATGTTACGAAGTCTGGACGACCGAACAATCCTTCAACAGCACTTGTGATGATTGTCATAGTTTTTGATTTTTCGCGAACTGCGATAACTTGTCCAACTGAAACTTCGTATGAAGGGATATCCACACGTTTGCCATCAACAGTGATGTGGCCATGGTTTACTAATTGACGCGCTTGACGACGAGTAGTTGCCAAACCTAGACGGTAAACAACGTTATCCAAACGACGTTCCAACATGATCATGAAGTTTTCACCATGTTTACCTTCTTGGATTTTACCAGCTTTTTTGAAAGCAGTAGCAAATTGACGTTCGTTCATGCCATACATCAAACGTAGTTTTTGTTTTTCTTGCAATTGTTGACCGTACTCAGACATTTTACGACGGCTGTTAGGACCGTGTTGTCCAGGTGCGTAAGGGCGACGTTCGATTTCTTTACCAGTACCTGTTAAAGAGATTCCTAAACGACGAGATTTTTTCCAGCTTGGGCCAGTATAACGAGACATAATTTTATTCCTCCAATAATATGTTTTGGAGTAAAATAATAATGAAAATGTTGTAGTACGTGCATTTCATCCTTCAATCTTCACCTTATGCAGCCGCAAGGGTACACAATTGAACCTCTAGGAGGCGATGAAATGTTGACGCGGGTACACTATTTCCGCTGCATTATTTTACACGTCAGTTATCTTAACATAGTAATAGATAAGATGCAAGCTTTCCATCTAAGGAAAACTTTCGCCTAATCCACTGAGACTTGCTTTTTTTATAAAATTTTCTGTGCTATACTGAATGATGATATTATGGTCAGCATGTCTTGGACAGTATGACAACAGTTGAGTAGATGGGGGATTCTTAAATGGACTTATTTTATTGGTTAGCGGGTATATTCATTGTCATTCTAGTTGGATATGGCGTCGTATACTATTTGAACCGTAAACAAGCGAATCGTATTAAAGAAATTGATGATAAAAAACATAAAATGATGGCAATTCCGGTTGCGGACAATTTATATACTTTGAAAAATTTGAATTTAACAGGCCAAACAAAACGCACCTATGAAAGTTGGCAAGCGACTTGGCAAACAATCACGCGTTTCCAATATCCTGAAATTGAGGCTGCGCTTGTGAGTGCAGAGCAAAGTATTCAACAATACAATTTCATTAAAGCAAAGCAAGCTATTGAAAACGCAGAAAAACTGATTCAAGAAACTGAAACGAGTGTTATCAAGGTAAACAAAGCGCTTGAAAAACTTTTGGAAAGTGCGCAGGAAAACCGCAAAGAACTAGAAGAAAATCAAGAACGTTACAACAAAATCCGTAAACAACTCTTGGCTCATAGTTTTACTTTCGGACCAGCAGTTGAAACACTTGAAAAGAACTTGAATTATATGGAGCTTGATTTCACAAAATTCAACTCTTTAACTAATGAAGGCGATCATATGGAAGCGAAAGAAGTTCTGGATCGTATTGGCCAAGATTTAACAGTAATGGAAGAAGTAGTCGAAAAAATTCCTGAATTGAATAAACAAATCAAAGAAGAGTATGAAGAACAAATTGCGGATTTACGCGAAGGCTACCAACGCTTGATTACAGAAAACTACGTTTTTGATAATGTGAATATCCCAGAGAAAATTGTGGAAATCGAAGATATCTTGAAAGAGGCAAAAGATTCTATTGCGTTGGCGGATATTGGAGAAGCACGCAAGAAAATGGATAAAGCCGAACGCGCGATTGAAAATACATATATCATCATGGAAAAGGAAATGGATGCAAAAGATTTTGTGGATCGCCACCAGTCGAACTTATCCCGTAAAATGGAACATGTCATGCAAAGTAACCGTTATGTGTTATTAGAGATTGATCGTGTCTCTCAAAACTTCTTCTTGAATCATAACGAGCTTGGTCGTTCCCAAGAATATGAAGAACAATTGCTTGCTGAAAACGAAGCTCTGCGTTACCATGATAAATTATTGGAAGAGCATCAGATTTCTTATTCTGCAACGAAAGCCCGTTATGAAAAAATGACTCAAAAACTGAGCCAAATTGATAAAGAACAATCGGAATTAGTGGCAAAATTGAGTAATTTAAAGAATCGCGAGAAAGATGCGAAAGATGCTGTCGATTTGTTTGAGATGGATATGCGTAACATGAAGCGTACCTTGGAAAAACAACATTTGCCAGGCCTGACACCTGCTTACCTGGATCTTTTCTTTGCAGTTTCCCAGAGAATCGAAGAAATTTCAGCTAAATTAAATCGCGTAAAAATCGATATGGAAGAAATCGAAAATCTGGTGGTCATGTGTGAAGAGGATATCCAACTATTGGATAAACGTACCGAAGAAATCCTCGACCAAGCTAACATGACTGAATCCTTGATTCAATATGCAAATCGTTACCGTGATAATCCAGAAGTTGAAGCAGCAACGCGTGAAGCACTCGACTTATTCCAAAATGCTTATGACTACGAAAATGCAATGAACGTCATGAAAAATATATTGAATAAAGTGGAACCAGGTGCTAGCAAAAAGGTTGAAGATAACTACTTGGAAGATAAAAATCGTCGTTCCTTTACACCGCAACAATCGACTAAATGATGAATAGGGCTGAGACATTAATTTTATGTCTCAGCTTTAACTTTGTAAAAAATTACAGAAAGAGTGAAATAATGATTTATTTTGATAACAGCGCAACGACGCCCATCTTCCCTGAAGCATTGGATACATATATAAAAGTTAGCCAGGCCATTACCGGCAATCCCTCAAGTTTGCACAAATTGGGAGTGATGGCTGACCAGTTGCTTCAACAATCCCGTAAACAAGTAGCTGACTTATTGAACGTAACACCGAAGGAAATATTTTTTACAAGCGGTGGAACAGAAGGGGACAATTGGGTCATAAAAGGAACAGCTATTGAAAAAGCGGTCTATGGGAAGCATCTGATCACCTCAGCCGTTGAACATCCCGCGGTTTCCAAAACGATGCAACAACTCAAAAAGTTGGGTTTTGAAATAACAGTCATTCCGGTTGATGAAGCGGGTGTCGTATCCGCAAGTGATGTAAAAGAGGCGATTCGCGAAGATACCATCCTGGTTTCGTTGATGGCAATAAATAACGAAGTAGGCGCCATCCAACCGATAAGGGAAGTCGGAGATATTTTGGAAGACTATCCCACTATTCACTATCATGTTGATGCCGTACAAGGGTTGACGGAATTCGACACGGTCATTCAGCATCCACGTATTGATTTCTTGGTTCTTTCCGCTCATAAATTCCGCGGTCCCAAAGGTGTCGGTATTGTTTACCATAAAGCTGGGAAGCGCATCGCCTCCCTCTTGACAGGTGGTGGGCAGGAATCCGGAGAACGTAGCTCAACCGAAAATGTTCCCGGTATTGCCGCAACCGCCAAAGCTTTGCGCATGGCTTTGGAAAAGCGGAACACCGCACACCAATCGGAACTTACGCTCAAAAACCATTTAATGTCATTTTTACAATCATATGATGATGTTAAAATTTTCAGTACGGCTGAAGGTGCATCACACATCTTGTGCTTTGCCATGAAAGATGTTCGTGGTGAAGTCATGGTCCATGCTTTTGAGAATGAAAACATTATTCTTTCCACGACCAGTGCATGCTCCAGTAAAAAAGGGGATGTCCCTGCTACATTGGAAGCCATGCACGTTCCGAGCGAATGGTCCCGTTGTGCAGTCCGCATCAGTTTATCGTCGGAAAATACGCTGGCAGAAGTAGAAACATTTAAATCCGTATTCGCTCAATTACATACAAAATTCAAAAAAATTCAGAAATAAGAAAGGAACTATCCATGGAAACACGTATTCAAATCCGCTTTGGTGAGCTCTCGACTAAAGGTAAAAATAAAAAAAGATTCATCCAAAAATTATCTCAAAATATCCGGGCAGCGACTCATGACTTTCCGCAGATTAAAATTCATGCGGAGCACGATTTCATTTTCTTGAACTTAAATGACGCTGAAGAGGCAGTAATTATTGAACGCCTGCAAGATATTTTCGGGATTCAAAATTTCTCGCCAGTTTATGTCGTGCCACGTGACTTTGAAACCGCACGTACTTTCATTATTGATTTAATGAAAAAACTAGACACAGAAAATAAAACATTCAAAATAGCAACGCGCCGTTCCGACCATTCTTATGAACACGATACGAACTGGTTGAATGCTGAATTTGGGGCAGCCGTTTTGCAAAATATTCCCAATATCACCGTTCAAGTGAAAAAACCCGATATCACCGTTCGCGTTGATGTTAAAAATGAAAACTTCCTGATCAGTACGGAAACTTACCAAGGAGCAGGAGGGTTACCAGTTGGTTCAAGTGGCCGGGGTATCTTAATGTTATCGGGTGGTATTGACTCGCCAGTTGCAGGGTATTTAGCAATGAAGCGGGGCGTTGAAATTGAAGCTCTTCACTTCCACAGCCCTCCGTATACAAGTCCACAAGCTTTGAAAAAAGCTAAAGATTTAACAGCGAAATTAACCCGTTTTTCAGGTTCTATTCAATTTATCGAAGTACCGTTTACCGAAATTCAGGAAGAAATAAAAGCGAAAATTCCTGAGGGATATGGTATGACGGTTACGCGTCGCATGATGCTTCGTATTACGGATGCTATCCGGGAACAACGGAAAGCCTTGGCAATTTTTAACGGTGAAAGCTTGGGCCAAGTTGCTTCACAAACGTTGGAAAGTATGGTGGCAATCAATGCCGTTACTTCAACGCCAATTATCCGCCCAGTAGCCACAATGGATAAAAATGAAATCATCGATATCGCGCAAAAAATCGATACATTTGATTTATCAATCCAGCCGTTTGAAGATTGCTGTACCATTTTTGCACCGGCTGCTCCAAAAACGAAACCGCATTTGGATAAAGTTAACAGGTTCGAAGGAAATATGGATATTGAAGGTTTGGTTGCGCGTGCCGTTGCTGGCATTGTGGTAACCCGCATTAGCCAGGAAACACTCATTGAGGAAGAAACTTTGTTCAGTAGTTTATTATAATAAATCATATCGCTTACTTTTCCACTTAACATTGGTATAATGAAGATATCAAATTAATAGGAGGAATAAGGATGGAAATTACAGTAAAAGGTAAACCAACATTAGTAGAAGGTCCATTGCCAGCTGTAGGGGATGTTGTTTCAACTTTCTCTTTGAAAAATATTAAGGGTGAAACAGTTACAGACGAAACAATTAAAGGTCAAGTGACTATTTTGAGCGTATTCCCAGACATCGCGACAAGTGTATGTGATCAACAAACACGTTCCTTCAACGAGGTAGCATCCAACATCGAAGGCATTCGTTTAGTGAATGTTTCTAAAAATACAGCAGAAGAATTAAATGAATGGTGTGCTGCAAAAGGTTTGGATATCGATATGTGGACTGATACAGACGGTGAATTTGCTAAAGCATTTGGTGTTTTGATGCCAGAATTGGATAAATTAGCGCGTAGTGTATTTGTCTTAACAGAAGATAATGAAGTAGCATACCGTGAATTGGTTCCGGAAATGGCTGAAGAACCAAATTACGATGCAGCAGTAGAAGCTGCAAAAGATTTACTTTAAAATTTTGGGTTTTGATGGTAGACTATTGGAGAGAAAAATGCGATTGAACTGGGAAGAGTAATCGCAGCACGGTTACATAGCGAGAAAAGCGGATGGTGAAAGCTTTTTTAACCGGCTGGATGAAGGTAGCCCAGGAGCAAGTGGGATGAAGGCAGTGCTGTGTAGTCCTACTCGGAGATAGCTCCGTTATCAAAACGAGACATGGGATTATTATGCCCATAAACTCAGGTGGTACCACGAAATTTATTCGTCCTGCAATTTTGCAGGGCGATTTTTTTGTTTAAAGCGGCGTTTATTCCACCAAATTGACGCCACCACTGCATTTCATTTAAACACGAGAGAGGAATGAAAGTATGTCACAGTTAGACCAAATGTCTACAAAATACCAACCGCAAGAAGTTGAAAAAGGAAAATATAAAAAATGGGTGGAGTCCAAATTATTCCGTCCAAGCGGAAATAAAGATGCGAAACCCTACTCCATCGTTATCCCGCCTCCAAACGTTACAGGACGTTTGCACTTGGGTCACGCGTGGGACGTTACTTTGCAAGATATGTTGATTCGGATGAAACGCATGCAAGGGTATGACACATTGTGGTTGCCGGGAATGGACCATGCAGGTATCGCAACCCAAGCAAAAGTTGAAGCTAAACTTGCTGAAGACGGTATTTCCCGTCATGATTTAGGACGCGAAGCTTTTGTCGATAAGGTTTGGGAATGGAAGGAAGATTATGCTGGCTTCATCCGCGACCAATGGGAAAAAATGGGGATTTCCGTTGACTATGAACGCGAACGATTCACTTTGGATGACGGATTGTCGGACGCCGTTCGCAAAGTGTTTGTAACCCTTTATGAAAAAGGCTTGATTTACCGCGGTGCTTATTTGATCAACTGGGATCCAAAAGCGCAAACAGCATTGTCGGATATCGAAGTCATCCATAAAGATGTAAATGGTGCTTTCTACCACTTCCGTTACCCACTGACTGATGGTTCTGACTTCGTTGAATTGGCAACGACACGTCCCGAAACAATGTTGGGAGATACAGCAGTAGCCGTTCACCCTGAAGACGAGCGTTATGCTCACTTAATCGGAAAAACAATTATGTTACCGTTGATGAATCGTGAAATTCCAATTATTGCCGATGACTACGTTGATAAAGATTTCGGAACCGGCGTTGTTAAAATTACACCAGCCCATGATCCAAATGACTTTGAGGTAGGTTTGCGTCATAACTTGCCCCAAATCAATGTTATGAACAACGATGCGACAATGAATGCAGAAGCGGGTAAATACGAAGGTATGGATCGCTTCGAAGCACGCAAAGCTGTTGTTAAAGATATGGATGCAGAAGGTTTCTTGGTTAAGGTTGAAGAGATGGTCCACAGTGTTGGTCACTCTGAGCGTACTGATGTGGTGGTCGAACCGCTTATTTCGACACAATGGTTTGTAAAAATGGCACCTCTTGCTGAAAAAGCAATCGAAAATCAAGGTACGGATGATAAAGTATCGTTCTTCCCGGAACGTTTCGAAAATACGTTTACACGCTGGATGGAAAACATCCATGACTGGGTTATTTCCCGTCAACTATGGTGGGGACACCGTATTCCTGCTTGGTACCATAAAGAAACTGGCGAAATGTATGTTGGCATGGAAGACCCAACCGATATCGAAAATTGGGAACAAGACCCAGACGTATTGGACACATGGTTCAGTTCTGCCCTATGGCCATTTTCAACAATGGGTTGGCCGGATGAGGAATCAGAAGACTTCAAACGGTATTTCCCGACTAGCACATTAGTAACGGGTTATGACATTATTTCCTTCTGGGTAAGCCGGATGATTTTCCAATCTTTGGAATTTACTGAAAAACGCCCATTTGAAAATGTGTTGATTCATGGTTTGATTCGTGATGAACAAGGCCGTAAGATGAGTAAATCCCTAGGTAACGGAATTGATCCAATGGATGTTATTGATCAATATGGTGCTGATGCTTTGCGTTGGTTCCTATCAAATGGTTCCTCCCCAGGACAAGACGTGCGTTTCAGTTATGAAAAAATGGATGCATCATGGAACTTCATCAATAAAATATGGAACGCAAGCCGTTATGTATTGATGAACCTTGACGGATTAACCTATGATCAAATTGATTTAACAGGTGAGAAAACATTGGCTGACCAATGGATTCTGTCTAAATTGAACCGTACGATTGCGAAAGCAACCGAATTATTTGAGAAATTTGAATTTGGTGAAGCCGGTAAATTGCTCTATCACTTTATTTGGGATGAGTACTGTGACTGGTACATCGAAATGACCAAAGAAGTGCTTCAAGGTGATAACGAAGCGGCTAAATTGACAGCGCGTAGCATCTTGGCACATGTATTGGACAACATTCTGCGTTTGTTGCATCCAATCATGCCTTTCGTTACAGAAGAAATTTGGCAAAATGCACCACATCAAGGTGATTCAATCGTGGTCGCTGAGTATCCAGTTGCGGATGCAAATTTGGTCGACGATGCAGCGGAAACGGCCATGGACAAATTGATAGGTTTGATTCGTGGAGTACGGAATATCCGTAATGAAATGAATACACCATTATCGAAGAAAGTACCAATGCAGATCAATGTAAATGATGATGCAACAGAAAACATTTTCACTGCGAACGAAGCTTATATCATCCGCTTCTGTAATCCAGAAAGCTTGGAAATCGGCCAAAATCTGGAAACAACGGAAGAGGCTGTTACAGCGATTATTTCTGGTGGGGAAGTACGGATGCCATTAGCAGGCTTGATTAAACTGGAAGACGAAATTATTCGTTTGGAAGGCGAAGCAGAGAAGCTTGCAAAAGAAGTGGACCGGGTTGTAAAAAAACTGGGTAATGAAAAATTCGTAAGCAAAGCACCTGAAGCTGTTGTTGCAGGTGAACGTGCAAAAGAAAAAGATTACCGAGAAAAATTGGCGACTGTCAACGAACGCATCGCTAGCTTAAAAGCACAATTATAAAAATGATGAAGATGGCTGAGAAGTATTCCCAGCCATCTTTTTGCAAAGGGTGGAAGCATGTTTACAACTTATGAAGAAGCAATGAACTGGATTCATACCCGTAAAGGAATGGGGCCTAAACCAGGAATAAAACGAATGGAATGGCTAATGGAGAAATTAGACCATCCCGAGAAAAAGTTTCCGGCCATTCATATTGCCGGAACCAATGGGAAGGGGTCTACTGTTGCGTATTTAACCAGCTTGTTTAAAGCCTCTGGACACACCGTGGGAAGCTTCACATCACCGCATATTATGCGTTTCAATGAGCGAATCAGTATAAATGGGGAACAGATTTCCGACAATGCAGTTTTGGAATTGGCGAATGCGATTCAACCACTGTACGCTGAAATTTCGGAAACGGAGTTAGGTCCTTTAACAGAGTTCGAAGTGGTGACGGCGATGATGTTTCTTCATTTTGCCCGCATTCAACCAGATGTTGTCTTGCTGGAAGTAGGATTGGGTGGCTTATTCGACAGTACGAATGTAGCTGCACCGAAACTGACCATGATTACGACAATCGGAATGGATCATTTGCAGATACTTGGAAATACGATAGAAGAAATTGCCTTTCAAAAAGCAGGTATCATCAAAAACGGTGTACCACTGGTGATCGGGAATATCCAGGGTGCTGCCAAAAAAGTCATTTTAGACATGGCAAAAGAGAAAAAAAGTCCTGTTTTGGCTTATCAAGATGATTTCATTGCCGTGAATCAGCCGACTACCAGAGACTTCCATGAACACTTCGATTTTAAAGCGCCCGAATTAAAATTGGATGACATCGAAATTGCTTTGATGGGCCATCACCAAATCGACAATGCAGCAACAGCACTCATGGCCTTTATGACATTCTGTAAGGCCCAAAAATTAAACTATTCAGAAAAGACGATTTTGGCCGGCTTCCGCCAAGCCTTTTGGCCAGTTCGAATGGAGATTATCTCGCAGGATCCTTTTATCATCCTGGATGGCGCTCATAACGAACCGGCAATGGCCGTATTGCTGGATGCCATCAATACGAATTTTTCCGATAAAAAAATAAAAGTCCTGTTTGCGGCACTCACAACCAAGGAACTTGAAAAAATAGGCCCTTGGTTAATGCGTATTCCTAATCACGATATTCATTTAACGACCTTTGATTTTCCACTGGTCGCAACATTGAAAGATTTAAAAGAACGCCTTGGCGTTTCTGATGCAACTTACCATGAAGATTGGAAAAAAACACTGACACAATTAAAAGGAAAATTAGCCTCAGATGAAATTTTGTTGGTGACGGGATCCTTATACTTCTTATCCGAAGTACGCCACTTTCTTATGGAGGGATAGACATGGATAAAAAAGTTATTATTTTTGATATGGACGGTTTAATGTTTGATACAGAAAAATTAGTTTGCCAGGCTCAAATGAGTATCGCTAAAAAGTTAGGTGTCCCCTTTACAGAAGATTATTATTTAGAATCAGTAGGCATGTCCGATAAAGACTGTTTAGTAAAGTATACGGAGGATTTTGGTGATTATGACATTGCTTACCAGTTGAGCAATGATTATCGGGCAGAGTTACACCGTTTGATAGAATTGAATGGTGTTCCCCATAAAAAGGGTTTGGAAGCTTTACTGCATCATTTTAAAGAGTTGGATAAGGAATTAATTCTTGCTTCGTCCAATCGCCATTACGATATAAACTTTTTCCTAGAGAAAGAAGGGCTTTCTCATTATTTCTCAAGGAAAATTAGTGGAGAAGATGTTGAGTTTGCCAAACCGCATCCCGCTATTTTTGAAAGAGCACACGCACTGACAAACCATGAAAAAGAAGCCTGTCTGATTTTGGAAGATTCACTGAATGGTGTCCGTTCAGCTTTTTCAGCGGGAATTGATGTCATCATGGTGCCAGATTTAATTGCTCCAAATGAAGAAGCAAGAGCTAAAACCATCGCAATTGTGAACGACTTGGACGAAATTAGAACATTATTTTAAGGTTTTGGGAAATAAAATAAAACTTTTGCGGTTTTTTTGCGTATATATCTATAGTGAGTAAAAAGGAGAGATAGTATGCAAGAAACAACATTAGTAAGAGAAGTCCCAAAATCATCCCGACCGAGGGAAAGGCTCGCACAATACGGCGAGAAAGCTTTGGCAACACATGAACTGTTAGCTATCTTGTTACGCACCGGCCCTAAAGACAGTAACGTTTTACAGCTTGCGATGCGGGTGATGAATGAATTCGAAGACCTCCATTCCTTGAAAATGGCTTCCGTTGAGGAACTAATGACGATTAATGGCATAGGAGAAACGAAGGCGATTGAAATCAAAGCCTGCATTGAACTTGGGTTACGCCTTGCTCAGACGACACAGTTAAAGAGTGGCGTCATTACTTCAACTAAAACGGCAGGGGCTTTGCTTAAACAAGAAATGCGCGATCTACAACAAGAACATGTCATCGCATTGTATTTAAATACTAAAAATGAAATCATCAAAAAGAAAACCATTTTTATCGGCAGTCTAAATAGTAGTGTCGCTCACCCGAGAGAAATATTTCGGGAAGCCGTTCGTTTTTCTGCTGCCCGGATTATTTTGGGTCACAACCATCCCTCTGGAAATCCGGAGCCCTCGGAAGCAGATTTGATATTTACGCGGAGGATGGTCGAATGTGGCGAGATGATGGGGATTGAGCTCCTGGATCACTTTATTATCGGCGACCAAAATTACATCAGTTTAAAGGAATATGGAATAATTTAGAAAAAGACTTGCAATAATTTAAAAGTCTGGTTATAATAAGGGTACGTTTTTGTAAGGGAAGAAAGTTATGTCATGAACATTCCGATCGTACCATTTGCAATAACAGAATATTTGTGCAAATTGCACGAGGAGGAATTTTTCATGGAAAATGGAACAGTAAAATGGTTTAACGCAGAAAAAGGATTTGGATTTATCGAACGCGACGGCGGAGATGATGTATTCGTACATTTCTCAGCAATCAACAGTGACGGTTTCAAATCTCTAGAAGAAGGACAAGCAGTTTCTTTCGACATCGTTGAAGGTAACCGTGGACCTCAAGCATCAAACGTAGAAAAAATCTAATTTTTCCTAGTTGATAATAAACAGCTGAGACATTCATTTGTCTCAGCTTTTTTGTTATCTCATTTTCTATTTTTTTAGTTCTATTATTTATGGTGTTGGTAGGCATTTCCTTCACCAATTCCAGATAACCAAGAACCTTTTTTTAAGAAAATGTTACATTTTCAAATATTTTTAGCTTTCGATTTTTTCGGATTTCAATTTGTGGTAAAATATTGAAGATATACGATGAGCATATGGAAGGATGAATCTTTTGTCGGCAATAAGTTTAAGAGCCAAAAGAATTGGTATTGATTTAGGTACGACAAATATTGTTGTCTGGATGGAAGGCAAGGGTATTGTCTATAGAGAACCCGCAATTGTTGCCCGTAATCTTCAAGATGGAAAAATAGTGGCCATTGGTGATGAAGCCATTCAGCTTTTGGAACAACAACCGGGAAATGTGGTTTCGTCAAGGCCTTTAAAAGAAGGTATGATTGCTGATTATGATACGACGGTTGCGCTATTTAGGAATATTATTAAAAAAACGACAAAATATTCGTTTCAAAGACCATATCTCATGATTTGTACCCCAATAGGTATTACGGGAATTGAAAAACGTGCTATTATTGAGGCGTCACTGGAAGCAGGGAGCAAAGAAACTTTTTTACTGGATGAGCCTTTTGCTGGAGCAATTGGCGCGGGTTTGCCCATTTATACACCAACGGGATATTTTATTGTTGATATAGGAGGCGGGACAACCTGTATTGCTGTTTTATCTCTGGGAGGAGTCATAGCCAGTAAGGCGATACCTATAGCAGGAAACAAAATGGATGAAGCCATCCGTAACTATATTGGGGAAAAGTATGCCTTAGCAATCGGGTCTCGCACTGCTGAAACCCTCAAGATGAAAAGTGGTTCAGCAGATTTGAAAGCAG
Organism: Jeotgalibaca sp. A122; assembly: GCF_052266715.1. Classification (NCBI taxonomy): domain Bacteria; kingdom Bacillati; phylum Bacillota; class Bacilli; order Lactobacillales; family Carnobacteriaceae; genus Jeotgalibaca; species Jeotgalibaca sp. A122. The sequence goes on from NZ_JBQPRB010000005.1 coordinate 136,060, forward strand.
CCTCTTACTATGAAAATAAAGAAGTTAAAGGCCGGGATGTAAAAACAGGACTCCCCAGAAAACTTACAATAGAAGCAAGAGATATTTCCGAAGCCCTCCAGCCATTATTGCAGGAAATTATTGCAACCATCACTTCAGTCCTGGAACATTTACCACCGGAAATCGCAGCGGATATAATTACCCATGGGATTTTCTTGACCGGTGGGGGCGCCTTGTTAAATGACATTCATACAGTAATTTCCAAAGCAATGGGAATTTCCGTTACTGTTGTAACAAATCCCCTGGATAGTGTTGTAGCAGGCATTGGTGAAAATCTAAAAAATATAAAACAATTAAAGAAACATAACACCTACTAATGGGGGAAAAGGAAAGGAAATGAGGTTTTAAGGTGAATCAGTTTTTCAATAATAAAAGAATGATTGTGTTGCTGATTTCCGTGATCATTTTTATCAGTACAATTGCCTTTTCTATGTCGCGAAACCGTGAGGACGCATCGCTTCCGCAATTGTTCATAAATGATGTGACCGGTCTAGCAGCGAACGTTATGTCGAAGCCAGCCGAAACGGTAAATGGATTTGTCGATTCTGTTGATAATTTGCTTCATACCTACGAAGAAAATCAACAATTGAAACAAAAAATAGATGCTATGGATAACATGCAAGCGCGAATATCCAAACTGGAGCAAGAAAATGTAAGCATGAAGCAAGAGTTAGAATTACAAAGTAGTCTGTCCGAATTCTCCAATATTAACGCAACCGTCATTTCCAGAAATCCTGACACTTGGATCGATCAAATTGTGGTTGATAAAGGTAGCGAAGATGGTGTGGAAGTCGATATGTCTGTCATGTCCGGCAATGGTTTGATTGGTCGTGTAGCCGAAGTTAGTCCAACTACTGCTAAAATCTTGTTATTGTCTACGGCCAATCAATCGGTAAATCGTGTGTCGGCAGAAATACAAATGCCCGATACACCAGTTCATGGTATTGTGGATGACTATGAAACGGAAAATGGACTATTGATCATGTCCGAAATTGATCCAAAAGCCAAAATAGAGGTTGGGAAGCAAGTCATCACTTCTGGTTTAGGTGGTGTATCACCGGCATCTTTATTGATAGGAGTTGTAAAGGAAGTGCGCATGGATGAGTTTGGTTTGTTCCAGGAAGTTACAATCGAACCAGCTGGTAATATAGCTGAAATTCTTTACGTGACTATCATCCAAAGGGGAAGCGAGGTTTCCCGGTAATGGTGCAAAATCGTACGCTTAATCATGTTTATCTGATTCCTATCCTTCTTTTTTTGGGATTGGTCATGGATGGTATTGTCATGAATATTTTTTCCGCCAGTTTTTTGGATCAAAACTATGTATTAGTTCCAAGGATATTGTTACTGTTGTTTGTTGTATTTACTTTACTTTTTCCCAAACAACCATTATTTCTCTATGCTTTATTGTTTGGCATTATGTACGACAGTTACTACACGGGAATACTGGGTATCTATGTGACTGCCATTGCTTCATGCATTTATTTAGTGAAACGGAGTCAGAGGTTTTTGACAACTGCACCGGTCGCAGTCTTTATTGTTTACTTCCTTAGCATCAGCTATGTGGAAATTTTCGTGTTTGGCGTCTATTCCTTATTAGGAATGGCTGATTTGTCGTTTGGCACTTTTATCGCCACCCGTCTTGGCCCAACTGTTCTTTTGAATTTCTTCTTTTTAGCTTTGCTTTATGTTCCCTTGCTTAAATTGAGCAAATGGATGTACAGTGTCTAAAATGAGAAACAAATTAAAAAAATTTGTTTAAATACTTGTTTTTAAAAAATTCTGTGTTATTATGATTTTACCTAAAAGAAATGCGAAGAAGAGAAAAAGTAATTTTCATTCATTCGGTAGAGAGCCTGCGGTCGGTGAAAGCAGGTGTATGGAGAAAATGAAAACACATCTCGGAGCAAGACTACTGAAAAGAATTTATTCGCGAGTAAGTAGACTCGGGGGTGCCCGTTACAGCACTAGCGTTTTAACAATGAACGCGATAAGGTAATGTTCGTGAGGGCATTACAAATAAAGGTGGAACCACGAAGCAATTAAGCTATCGTCCTTTGATTTTCTATATCATAGAGAATCAAGGGGCGTTTTTTTGTTGGACTGCAGCCAACAGAACGTCGGCAAAATCATGTCATTTCGAATAGGGATAAAAAATGATGAAAGATCTGGGAGGAACCAATCATGAAAAAATTATTCTTATTATTAGCATCCAGTGCACTGTTAGCAGCATGTGGATCTGAAACTGCAACAAATGAATCATCAACTGTTACAGAGACAAATGAGACTTTGAAAGAGACGTATACGGTTGGATTGGATGAAACCTTTGCACCTATGAGTTTTCGTGATACAGATGGTGAAATTGTAGGATTTGACGTTGACTTGGCGAAAGAAATTGGCGCAATTATGGGTGTTGAATTTGAATTTCAACCGATTGATTGGGTAATGAAGGAAACAGAATTGAATGCTGGCAATATCGATTTGATTTGGAATGGCTATACGATTACGGAAGAGCGTAAAGAGAAAGTTGCTTTCAGTGATCCTTACCTGGAAAATTCTCAAATCATTGTAACACTGTCTGATAGCGATATCGAAACGAAATCAGATTTGGCAGGGGCGACAGTAGCAACGCAACAAGCTTCCGCGACTTTAGATGCCATGAATGCTGATGAAACAGGCATTGTACAAGAATTTGACGGTGGCGAGCCGATTCTATACCCAACCTTTAATGATGTATTCAATGATTTGGAAAGTGGCCGTAGTGATGCCATCGTTGTTGATGAAGTATTAGGTCGTTACATCATGAAACAAAAGGGCTCCGACAAATTTAAAGTTCTGGATGAGGATTTCGGTGATGAAGAATATGGTGTTGGTATGAGAAAAGAAGATACAGCACTTCAGGAAGCAATTAATGACGGTTTGACAGAATTGAAAGAAAACGGCAAGTATGATGAAATCTATGCGAAATGGTTTGCTGAATAAGCGAAGGAGGAGAATGATGATGAAAAAAAAGATCTTTTTCTTAATGGCATCCCTATTCTTGGCAGCCTGTGGCAATCAAAAGACTGCCGAAACAAAAGAAACCATCATAATTGGTATGGACGAAACGTTTGCCCCAATGGGATTTCTGGATGAAAATAATGAAGTGATTGGTTTTGATGTTGATCTGGCTAAAGAAACAATGAATAGACTTGGTTACGAAGTGGAATTTCAATCAATCGATTGGTCGATGAAGGAAACAGAATTGAATACGAAAAATATTGACCTAATTTGGAATGGTTATGCTGTGACACCGGAACGGGCTGAAAAAGTATTGTTGAGTGAACCTTATTTGGAATCATCCCAAGCTATCTTTGTACGTAAAGACAGCGACATTCAAAAAAAGAGTGATTTAGAAGGTAAACTTTTATCAACACAACAATCTTCTAGCTCAATCGATAAAATCAAGGAAGATCCTTCCGGTATTTATGATAAGTTGGGCGGAGATTTGGTTCTTTATCCATCGAATAATAATAGTTTCATGGATTTGGAAGCAGGTCGGGTGGATGCCATAGTAGTCGGTTCAGAATATGGGCGTTATTATGTGAAACAAGCCGGGAAAGAAGATGTTTTCCGCGTTCTGGAAGATGACTTCGGGCAAGACGAAATGGCTGTAGCTCTTCGTAAAGAAGATACAGCATTGAAACAAGAAATTGATGATACAATAGCAGAAATAAAAGCAGATGGAACCTTTGATGAAATATATGATGATTGGTTCTTCTCTGAATAGAAAGTAGGGTTAAAATGGAACTTATTCAAACGATTTGGCCATCATTATGGGACGGCTTCCTCATTTCTTTGCAAATTTTCTTTATCGTGGCTATAACGAGTATCCCTTTAGGATTTTTGATTGCGATCATCCGGGTATATGCACCACGTTGGATCGGGTCACTTATTCAAGTTTATATTTTCATTATGCGGGGAACGCCATTGCTGCTACAGTTAATGTTTTTCTTCTTTGGCCTCCCTTTTGTTGGTATCGTTATGGATCGGTTCACGGCAGCGATTTTAGCCTTTATTATTAACTATGCAGCTTATTATGCGGAAATATTCCGTGGGGGTATCTTGGCAATTCCGCGTGATCAATTTGAATCCATCACGGTTTTGGGGATTGGGAAATTACGCGGATTTGTGCGAATTATCGTGCCACAAGTTTTCCGCATTGTATTGCCATCAGTTGGTAATGAAATTATTTCCTTGGTTAAAGATACATCTTTGGTTTATATCCTGGGAATCGGGGAATTATTACGGGCAGGGCAAATTGCAGCTAATACCTATGCCTCGCTCGTGCCGTTCCTTGGGGTTGGTGTTTTGTACTTGTCCGTTACAGGGATTATCACGATTATCTTAAATACGCTTGAAGCAAAAAGGAAGTTTTAGGAGGGTACCGGATGTTATTAGAAGCAAAAAATATTTCCAAAAAATATCATAATCAAGCAGTCATTGCAAATTTTTCCTTCACAATCGATGCGGGGGACATCGTTGTTTTGACTGGTCGCTCTGGTACCGGTAAAACGACCTTGATGCGCATTTTAAATAATTTGGAATCGGCAGATAGTGGTAGTCTTACTATTGAAGATACGCCCTTATTTGAAGATACGGAGCGCGGTGCAGCCTATGTTTCCCGTAAAAAGCGTAAATTGTACCAAAGTAAAATCGGCATGGTTTTCCAGGACTATGCTTTGTTCCCGAATTTCACGATTCGTGAGAACTTGTTGGAAGCGCCACTCTCCCAAAAGTTAGGGACAAAGGCTGAATTGAATGCCAAAGCAGAAGCATTGCTGGCGGAAATGGGTATCGCAGATCAGTTGGATAAGATGCCATCACAATTGTCAGGCGGCCAAAAACAACGGGTTGCGATTGCACGTGCCATGATGTTGAATCCTAAAGTATTGTGTTTTGACGAACCGACTTCTGCTTTGGACCGTGAATCAGCTGACAGCATCGGTAATCTCATTCAAGGGATTGCGGAAAAGGGAACAGGCATTTTGATCGTTACCCATGATACACCTTTCGGAGAAAAATATGGAACCCGATTAATCTCTTCTTCAGAATTTGTCAAATAACCTTGCAAATAAAACAGATACTTGTATAATGATGAAGAACTAAAATAACGAATGACGAGAGCATTCATTTTAAGGAGAGATTATTATGGAAAAAAATAAAATACTTGTGCAGCGTGCTGCAATCATTGGGTCAGGAACAGACGATTTAACGAATATGTTTCTGTCCCTTTCTTTGTCTTCAATTATCGTTGACCTGGGTATTAGCAATACACAGGCTGGATCCATTTCAACCATCACGAACTTTGGGATGTTGTTAGGCGGACTTATTTTTGGTTACTTGGCAGACAAATACGGGACTTTGAAATTATTCAAGATTACTTTGTTATTGTTTTCCCTGGCTACCGCAAGCATGTTTTTCGCTACGAATATGACAACCATTTATGTGCTTCGTTTCTTGGCGGGAATCGGAACCGGTGGGGAATACGGCATCGCCATCAGTTTATTGGCAAAAGTGACACCTGCCAGCAAAATGGGCAAGATGTCAGCGTATAACGGTGTTGCCGGCATGGTCGGAAATATTTTCGCAGCCTTACTGGCCAGCATCATCCTGCCAACATTAGGTTGGAACTATCTCTTCTTATTAGGTCTATTGCCACTATTGATTGTGGCATGGGTTCATTTCAATGTCACAGATGACGTATTGGAAAAATCACTGGAGTCACACGGTACAGTGGAAAAAACAGAAAAGCCATCCTACGGGGAACTTTTCAAAACGCCAAAGTTAGCACGCCAAACAGTTTCCTTGATGTTTATGGCTATCGTTCAAATCGGGGGTTACTTCGGACTGATGAACTGGTTGCCACAAATCATGCAACAAAGTCTTGGTTTATCCGTGTCCGGAAGCTCTTTATGGATGATTTCCACAATTCTCGGAATGTCATTGGGTATGCTATTCTTTGGACGCATTCTGGATAACTTTGGTCCACGCTTTTCTTATGGGTTATTCTTACTGGCTTCAGCTTCAGCTGTTTTCCTTTTCACTTTGGTTAAAAACGAGTTTGCCATGCTATTGGGTGGGGCGTTGGTTGGTTTCTTCGTAAATGGTATGTTCGCTGGTTACGGGGCTATCGTCAGTAAACTCTATCCAAGACATGTTCATTCTATGGCAAATAACCTCGTTATCAATGTCGGCCGTGCAATCGGTGGCTTCTCATCCATTATCATCGGTTTCTTGATGGATGTTGGGAATGTAACAACGGTCATGACCTACTTATCATTCAGCTATTTGGCAAGTTTCGTAGTCATGATGACTATCAAGGAATTCGCTAAAACGCGTTATCACCAAACACCAGAAAATGTAAAAATATAATTTGACGTCTATGAGTAGGTTTGGTATAATACTCATGTTGTAAATGTGCGCACCACAGCTACAACCGCACGTAAGGAGTCTTAAGTTCCCAAAGGACACTCTGGTCGGCGAGTCTAAGTCTAATGAGGAGGTGCAAGAATATGTACGCTATTATCAAAACAGGTGGAAAACAATTGAAAGTTGAAGTTGGACAACCAATCTTCGTTGAAAAATTGAACGTTGAAGCTGGTGACCAAGTAACTTTTGAGGAAGTTGTATTCGTAGGTGGAGATGACACTAAAATTGGTGCTCCATTCGTAGAAGGCGCAACTGTCGTAGGAACTGTTGAAAAACAAGGCCGCGAGAAAAAAGTTACAACCTTCAAATACAAGAGAAGAAAAGATTCTCACCGTAAACAAGGTCATCGTCAACCTTATACAAAAGTTATGATCGACGCAATCAACGCATAAGAGATGTGAAAGCAATGATTAATACAAAATTTATTATCGATTCAGAAGATGAAGCGATTCTTTCCTTTGAAATTACTGGCCATGCTGGTTACGCTGAGGCGGGAGAAGACATTGTTTGTGCGGCGGTTTCAGTTTTAGCAATTGAAACAGTGAACAGTATTGACAAGATGGTTTCCCATCAGATGACTGTTAAAGAAGCGGATGACGAAGGCGGATATCTATTTGCCCAAATCAAGCCAAATCTTTCAGCAGAACAAGCGCAGGTAACACAAATTTTGTTGAAGCATTTGTATTTCTCACTTGAGGATGTGGCTAATACCTATCCTGATTATGTAACTATTGAGACCATTTAATCAGAAAATATGTACCAGGGAGGTGCAACTCATGTTGAAACTTAATCTACAACTATTCGCTACTAAAAAGGGTGGTGGATCTACTTCAAACGGTCGTGATTCTCAATCCAAACGTTTAGGTTCTAAACGTGCAGACGGACAACACGTATCCGGTGGTTCAATTTTGTACCGTCAACGCGGAACAAAAATTCACCCAGGTGTTAACGTAGGCAGAGGTGGCGACGATACATTGTTCGCTAAAGTTGACGGAATCGTTCGTTTCGAACGTCTAGGCCGCGACAAAAAACAAGTATCTGTTTACCCAGCAGCTCAATAATAACGATTGGTTTTACCAATCAACCCATTTTCATACACACAAAGACTTGCGAAGGGATTAACCTAACGCAAGTTTTTTTTTAGTAAAAGCGTTCAGAAGGAAGGGTTCTGTAATGAATACATCAAAGCTAGAAAAATTATTTCAGATTTTGGATGAAGCTGTAACCTTATTGCAGAATGATTTGGATGTTTCATATGTTGAAGCACTGACAGAAACAATTCAAAATCTGGCTTATGAGGGTAAGGCACAGCAATTGGATGGTTTGCCATCGGATGAGACTGTAGCAAAATTGAATCGATTCTATCGTAAATTACATCTTGAAGAAGAATCGCGAGAAGTAATTCGTAAATTGATTCAACTCGGTTTTATTAAAGCCATTAAATCGGATAAAATTCAATCCAATCACCAGATGACGCCTGACACCATTGCTTTCTTGATGGCATATTTCATTGATGCCATTAAACAAGATAAAAAAGAAGAACTCCATATCCATGATTTAGCTGTTGGATCAGGTAATCTGTTGATGGTCATTATGGACTACTTGGAACAAAGAGGTAATAAAGTAACAGCAGAAGCCGTTGACAACGATGATTTGTTGGTAGCTTTGGCTTCAAATAGTAGCCACTTGCAAAAGTGGGGTGAAGCATTAACTTTTACTCATTCTGATAGTTTACAAGAATTGTTGATCAGACCCAGTGACATAGCGGTTTCCGATTTACCTATTGGCTACTATCCAATGGATAATCGGGCTGAAAAATTCCAGACGGCCTACGAAGACGGACATTCCTTTGCACACTTCTTGCTTATTGAACAACATGTGAAGTATCTAAAAGAAGGTGGCTGGGGCTTCTTTATCGTTCCGAAGAATTTAATTGAAAGCGATAAGAAAGGCGTCTTTATGAAATGGTTAAAAGGCCATGCTTATTTGCAAGGCATGTTGGAACTTCCTGAAACATTATTCCAATCCGAGCAATTGCAAAAATCCATCCTTATTTTACAAAAAACAGGCAATGGTGCGAAACAAGTAAAAGAAGTCCTCTTGGGCACTATTCCGGACATAAAAGATGCAAGAAAAATGCAAGGATTTCTATCTCAATTCAACAATTGGGCGAAATAAATGCTATAATATTTTATGTGTATTAACAAAACCTGATAGGAGCGAAAATGATGTCTAAAATTATAGCGATTAATGCTGGTAGTTCTAGTTTGAAATTTACTTTATACCAAATGCCAGGAGAAGTAACAGTATCATCTGGGATTATTGAAAGAATTGGTTTGAAAGATTCCATTTTTACAATTAAATATGGTGAAGGCCAAAAATTCAATGTGGTAGAAGACATTGATAATCATGAAATTGCCGTTGAAAAATTAATGACGCAATTGAAAGATTTAGGAATTATTACGGACTTCAACGAAATTACGGGTGTTGGTCACCGTGTTGTTGCTGGTGGAGAACATTTTAAAGAGTCCACACTAATTGATGATGATGCGCTAGCTAAAATTGAAGACTTGGGCGATTTAGCACCACTTCATAACCCAGCAAATGCTACAGGGATTCGCGCTTTCAAAAAATTGTTGCCAGAAATTACAAGTGTTGCTGTATTTGATACTGCATTCCATACAACAATGCCTAAAGAAAACTATCTATACAGTATTCCAATGGAATATTATGAAGATTTTGCGGCTCGTAAATATGGTGCCCATGGAACAAGCCACCAATATGTAGCACAACGTGCAGCTGAATTGTTAGGTAAACCATTAGAAGATTTAAAAATCATCACTTGCCACTTAGGTAATGGTGCTTCCATTACTGCTGTAGATGGCGGAAAATCTGTCGATACATCAATGGGCTTCACACCATTAGCTGGTGTTACAATGGGAACGCGTTCTGGTGACATCGATGCTTCCTTGTTGCCATATTTGATGGACAAATTGGAAATCACAGATATTAAGGAAATGGTTAATATCCTAAACAAAAAATCTGGTTTACTAGGTTTGTCTGGTGTTTCCAGTGATATGCGTGATATCGAAACAGCAGCTGAAGAAGGAAATGAACAAGCACAAACTGCGTTGGACATTTTCTATAACCGTGTACAAAAATACATCGGTCAGTACGTTGCAGTTATGAATGGTGTAGACGCTATCGTCTTCACAGCTGGTATCGGTGAAAATTCCGCTCCAACACGTAAAATTATTATTGACGGTTTGACTTGGTTCGGTTGTGAAATCGATGACGAGAAAAACAATGTCCGTGGTGAAGAACGCGTTATCTCAACGGATGATTCTAAAGTTAAAGTTGTACTTATCCCAACTGACGAAGAATTAGTTATTCTACGCGATGTATTGCGTTTAGGTAATTTAGCTTAATAAAAAAGAGGCCATCTCAAAATCCGAATGAAATTCGGTTTTGAGATGGCTTTTTTAATTGGTGTTGGTAAAGGAAATGGTTGTTTGTATGCTACGTGAGACCGCCCCTTGTCTATTTTTTATTTATTTCACTATGGAGACGATGATTTTCTAAATCCGTCCTCACAACTGTAACATCACATGGTGCGTTACGAATAACATATTCAGACACCGAACCGATGAATAGTCTTTCTACTGCGTTTAGCCCCGTCGCCCCGATCATGATCAAATCAGCATGATGCTCAACAGCAATTTCCTTGGCAATCATAACTTTTGGAGAGCCATAGTCAATAATCGTTTCAATGTTCTCTACGCCACGTTCGCGTGCGATTTCTACGTAACGATCCATCATGATTTTAGTTTGGCGAATAATTTCATCAGTGAAATTCCCCTCGAAACCGGAAGGCGTTTGGATGGCCCGCGTATCAATAACATGCACGATTAATAATTTAGCATTATTTCTTTTTGCTACATGGATTGCTTTTCTGAAAGCCAGTTCCGATTCTTCTGAACCATCCACCGGTGAAAGGATTGTTTTATAATCTTCCATCATTTTAACCACTCCATTCATAAATGTTGATTACACCCTAATTGTAACCGAATTCACAAAAATTATAAAGGATTGTGTTAATTTTTAAGGAAGGCCGCTAAGCGCCAAGCAACACTTGCCGTGTAAACAGATACCACAACCAAAATAATGGCAATGAAAGGCATTGTGTCCCACACGATACCGGAAACAGAGAAAAGGGCAAAGACTAAATAAACCCAACCGTTTAATCGGCAGAAACCATTCAAGCGATGTTTTGGTTTGTTCTGCAACAACACGGAGAAAGCCTCCGATGCCTTATTAAAGAAAAACCAGGAGACAATCCCTAACAACAGGGCAAAGAGTCCCATTAAAATTTTTATCATCTGTTTTCACCTACAAAATTAAAAGCCGCTCGAATGAGCGGCTTCTAAAGTTTAATACTTTATTTAAAATTCCGGTGGTGCCGTTTTTAGTATTCTACTAGTTTTGAACCCGCGATATAAGCAGGTGGGCTCCACAAAATGTTTTCTAGTTTCCAAATGTTGTGGCTTACTATCCAAGCATTTATCAAGGATCCCAATGTAGTAATTATTTGTTCGGTCAACACATTGAGAATATATCGTACACCTCAGAACTTCTTATAAGTATAGTAGCATATCGTATTCGGTTATGCAACAAATAAACTCAAAAAAATATACCAAGAACGCACTTAAACCAGCATTGTAAGCGAGCACATCAATTATTATTTGTCAACTTATTTAACTGTTGGGCTAATGCTTGTTCGTATTTTCCGGTCACAACAGGTTTATAATAAGAAGCATTTTTGATGCTGTCGGGCAAATATTGTTGCGCAATCCAATGCCCTTCATAAGCATGGGGGTATTTGTAGGAAACCCCACGGCCCAAGGCTTCAGCTCCCTTGTAATGTGCATCTTTTAAGTGAATTGGCACTTCACCAGCATTGCCGGCACGAATGTCACTCATCGCAGCATCAATGGCTTCAATAGCTGAATTTGATTTCGGGGACAGCGCCAGATCGATCACTGCATGGGCCAAAGGAATACGGGCTTCGGGTAATCCGAGCTTCTCAGCAGCCTGGACGGCCGATACCGTCCGCGCTGCCGCTGCCGGATTGCCAAAACTAATATCCTCGTAGGCAATCACTAATAGACGCCGACAAACCACAATCAGTTCCCCAGCCTCCAAGAGGCGGCCTAAATAGTGAAGAGATGCATCTACATCACTCCCGCGAAGGGATTTTTGAAAAGCCGAAATCACATCGTAATGCGCATCACCATCTTTATCATGGACCAATGCCTTGCGTTGCAAGCATTCTTCAGCGACTTCCAAAGAAATACGCACGATTCCGTCTTCATCTTTCGGCGTGGACAAAGCTGCCAACTCCAAAGCATTCAACGAACCGCGTAAATCGCCCATCGAACTTCGGGCGAAATGAAGCAACGCATTTTCATCCATTTCAACGGACATAGCGCCTAAACCATTTACTTCGTCTGTCATTGCACGTTTAATCGCAATAACCATATCATCGATACTGAGTGGTTTCACTTCGAATATTTGCGTTCGGCTCCTAATGGCCGGACTGATACTAATATAAGGGTTCTCGGTTGTGGCCCCGATTAAAATGACTAGACCGCTCTCCAAGTGGGGCAGTAAAAAATCTTGTTTCGGTTTGTCCAATCGGTGAATTTCATCCAGGAGCAAAATAACTTGCCCGGAGAACTTCGCTTCCTCGACCACAATTTGTAAATCTTTTTTTGAATCGGTCGCAGCGTTCAATTGTCGGAATGCGGAATGCGTCGAACCCGAAATGGCACTGGCTATACTCGTTTTACCGGTACCCGGTGGTCCATAGAGAATCATGGAAGAAAGCATCTTTGCGTCCACCATACGGCGAATTATTTTATTAGGGCCAACAAGATGCTGCTGGCCAACAACTTCATCAATGTTTTTAGGGCGCATCCGATAGGCTAATGGCTTTTTCATATATACTCGCTCCTTTGTCTTCACCATTATAATCCATTCAACAAAAAGGAACAAACATTCGTTTGGTAAAATGAAGCTATCTTCTTATCAAAGTACCGGAATACAGGTATAATGAGAATAGTGAAAATTGTCGACGAAAGCGAGCAAACCGAATGAACATTAAAGAAAATATTAAACGCAGTAATTTAGAACCTTTATTTACCCAAGCAATTTTTGGGATTGAAAAAGAATCGCAACGAATTCTTGCCGATGGTACGATTACGACGACTGACCATCCCGATGAGTTCGGCAATCGGAACTTCCATCCTTATATCCAGACAGATTTCGCAGAAACCCAGATGGAGCTGGTTACGCCACCGTTAAATAGTGTCGAAGAAGTCATGAATTGGCTTGCAGCTATTCATGATGTTTCTTTGCGGACGATACCCGAAAACGAATATTTATTGCCAACAAGTTCACCACTTTTTATGCCGACAGAGGATGAAATCCATGTCGCAAAATTAGATAATGCGGATGACGTTGCCTACCGGGAGTATTTAGTGGACGTTTATGGAAAGAGAAAACAAATGGTGAGTGGTATTCATTATAATTTCGAATTCCATCCAGATTTTGTACATGCCTTGTATGAAGAACAAGCCAGCGAGATGGCCTTCAAGGACTTCCAGTCGCGTCTTTATTTAAAACTGGCCCACAATTTTTTCCGCTATCAATGGCTATTAACTTATTTATTAGGTGCTTCCATTGAAGCGAAGCCGGAATTTTTCAAAAATGAAGAAAGACCCAGTGATATTCCTGAAGGCTTGATTCGCAGTATTCGTAGTAGCCACCATGGTTATGTCAATAATGACGATGTAAAAGTTTCTTTTGAATCCATGGAAGATTATGTTCAGACGATTGAACAGATGGTTAAAGATGGAAAACTGATTGAAGAAAAAGAATTTTATTCAACAGTCCGGTTCCGCGGTGGCAAAAATGCCCGCGAAATACTCAAAAATGGTATTTCTTATCTGGAATTCCGTTTGCTGGACTTGAATCCTTTCGCTGAATTTGGTATTGAAGCCGACGACATACATTTTATACATTATTTCTTAATGTATTTAATTTGGATGGATGATGAAGCTACGGTAGCGGATTTGGAAATTGGTAAACAAATGAACTTCAACACAGCATTGGAGCACCCACACAGTAAGTCGGCTTACTATGAGGAAGGTCTTGCAATTCTTAGTGGCATACAAGAAATGTTGACACAATTGAATTTGGAAACACCAATCATTGACCAAAAAATAGCCGCTTTTAATAATCCGGAATTGACCTTGGCAGGGCAACTAGCCGCAATTTACGAAGCAGACTACACAGGTTGGGTGATCGAACAGGCAAAAGCCTACAAGAAGGCCGCTCAAGAACGACCATACGCATTACGTGGCTTTGAGACGATGGAGCTTTCCACCCAAATCCTGATTTTTGATGCAATCCAAAAAGGCTTGAAAGTCGATGTTTTGGATGTTGAGGACCAGTTCCTGTCCCTTAAATACCAAGAACATTTAGAGTATGTAAAGAATGGAAATATGACTTCTTTAGATACTTATATTTCTTCATTAGTCATGGCGAATAAAGTGGTAACCAAAAAAATATTGGCAAATAATGGCTATATTGTACCGGCAAGCAAAGAATACCATCATGTAGCGGAAGCTTTGCGCGACTATGGTCTATTTAAAGCTAAACGCTTTGTTGTGAAGCCAAAGTCCACGAATTATGGGCTGGGCATTTCTATTTTCAAAGAGGGCGCAAGTGAAGAGAATTATCGTAAAGCGATTGAAATCGCATTTGAGGAAGATTCAACTGTTTTAGTAGAGGACTTTGTTCCAGGAACGGAATATCGCTTCTTCGTAGCCGGAGATGAAACCAAAGCGGTTCTATTGCGTATTCCAGCGAATGTAATAGGAGATGGCACTCATACGATTGAAGAATTGGTTGAAATCAAGAATCAGGATCCCTTACGCGGGATGAATCATCGCACACCGTTGACCTTGATTCAGCTTGGTAAAATCGAACAATTGGCTTTGGAGGAACAGGGATATGTGATGACGGATATTCCGGCTGAAGGCACGACTGTGTATTTGCGTGATAACTCCAATATCAGCACAGGTGGCGATTCCATTGACATGACGGCAGCAATGCATGAGAGCTATAAAGAGATTGCGGTGGGGATTGCTAAAGCGGTAGGCGCGACGTTTTCAGGGGTAGATATGATGATTCCTGACTATCGTCAACCCTCAACGAAAGAGGCGCCTGGTTATGGTGTAATCGAAGCAAACTTCAACCCAGCCATGATGATGCATATTTACCCGCATGAAGGTGAAGGACAACGTTTGACATTGGATGTATTGGATTTGTTATTCCCCGAAATGAATATTAAGGGGGATCCAATATGAGAGGAATCCATAGACTCTTTGTTTTAATTGCGATGTTGGCTCTTGGTGTGGGCTATCTCTATGGGAATGGGCTTACTTTCCAAACCTTGGCTGACAATGTTCCGTTCGTTCAAATGGTCATTGTGATTTTGATAGCCGTGTATACCGGATATGTGCATATCTTTTTACATGAGTTTGGACATTATGTGTTCGGGAAAATGACTGGATACGAACTCGTCTACTTTCAAATGCCCAACTTTCGTTATGAGGTGAAGACAAAGCAGTTCAAAAAATTATCAACACGTGTACCGGGACTTATGGGGCAATGTCTGATGAAGCCACCGATAAAAGGTAACTACAATGAAAAACCTTATTTTCTTTATTTAGCGGGCGGATTAATTGTCAACTTTCTAACTGCCATGTTATTCTATTTGGGTTCATTTATCTTACCTGTTCCAATCAGTTTCACCTTATTTGCCTTGAGTTTGCCGCCGTTTCTGTTATTCCTGATGAATATTGTTCCGCTGGGTTTTACCGATGGCAGTGTGATTCGCGAAATCAGAAAATCTGAAGTTTCAAAAAAGCTGTATTTCAAACAATTAGAACTTTCCGCTTTGTTCGAGGAGGGCAAAACTTTCTCAGAAATTCCTGAGGAGTATTTTTCAGAAGTTAAGGACGGTACTTACGGCCAATCCAGATTAGGAGAATATGTTCTCTTGATTGCTTATCAACGCGCCTTATCGGAATTGAATTTTGAAAGGGCAGACCAACTATTGGGTGCTTATCAAGAAAAGTGGCATTATCTATCTTCACCTTATAGACAGATGTTAACCAGTGAGTTACTATTTTGCCATGCTATTTTTGGTAGGAAAGAAGCAGCGGAGACATTGATGGAACAGATAAAGGCTTACCCTGTTCTATTGGGATATTATAATCGATCCCGACGCACACAAGTGGCTTACAAATTTTTTGTTGAGATGAAAGTAAAAGAAGCCAAAGCCATTCTTGTCCAAAAGTCAGACACAATCGATCAAAATCTTAATGAGGCAGAATTAGCCCTACAAAAAACGCTACATGATTGGCTTGGTAGCTTCATGGGCTTGTAGGCATAATAGAAAGAAGGAAAACAAATGATTTATTTTGACCACGCGGCAACGACACCGGTCGATCCAGAGGTGGTAGCAATCATTACAGACACGTTAACCCATAATTACGGGAACCCATCCAGTCTTTATCAAAAGGGTAGGGAAGCCAGTCAAATTGTGGATGAAGCACGACGCATCTTCGCTGGTTCAATCAATGCGAAACCAATAGACTTGATTGTTACCAGTGGTGCAACAGAATCAAATAATACCGCAATTATCGCAACAGCCCTAGCGATGCAAGAAAAAGGGAGACACCTCATCACCACAGAGGTAGAGCATCATTCCGTCTTGCATCCAATGCAGTATTTGGAAACATTGGGATTTGAAGTGACCTATCTTCCGGTTGATGAAACAGGTCGCGTTACAGCTACCCAAGTAAAAAGAGCCTTGCGGGAGGATACGATTTTAGTTTCCATCATGTATGTCAACAATGAAGTGGGTAGTATAAATCCAATTGGTGAAATAGGAGCAGTGGTGGCGGAACATCCCGCTTACTTCCATACCGATGCGGTGCAAGCCTATGGAACTTTGGAAATTGATGTTGTGGCTGAACAGATAGATATGCTTTCAACGACCGCCCATAAATTAAATGGTCCCAAAGGTATAGGTTTCTTGTATCGTCGCAACGACCTACACTTACCAAATTATCTGCATGGTGGGACACAAGAGAACGATCACCGCGCCGGAACAGAAAACACACCTTATATTCGTGGTTATGCGAAGGCGGTTGAAAAGATGGTAGCAGGCCGTGATGAAAATAACGCCCACAAACTATCTTTACGGACACATTTTTTGACATCATTAAAAGAAAACAAGATAACCTATTCCCTTAATGGGAGCCCAGAGAGTGGCGTGCCCCATATTTTGAATGTTTGGTTCCCTTATTTGCAATCCGATAAATTTTTGATTCAATGTGATTTAAAGGGAATCATGATTTCTGCAGGCTCCGCTTGTACGGCAGGCAGTCTGGAACCAAGCCACGTGCTAACTGCAATGTTTGGAAAAGGACAAGCCCGAATTGGTGAGTCTGTCCGTATCTCCTTTGGCGCAGATAATACGCTTGAGGAAGTAGATGAATTTGTGGCAATGATTGCAGCCTTGCAAGAAAAATATAAAAATACCACAAAATAGTTCAGGAGGATTTCAAATGGCATATGATCAAGTAACAGGTTTAAAAGGTGCAACCAAGCAGTATCGACTTAATCCAACGGTAAAACGTTATACGTTGCGTGACCATGGATTCCAGGAAACAAAATCAGGAAACTTCCAATATGTTCGTAGCTTAAATACGGACAAAGACAATAAAACAGGTGCGTTATTAAAAATCGTTATAGCAGGTGATTTCTCAGGGTTCAAAATATCGACAACATCCGCCAACGGATTGAAAGCAATAGATGTTTATGGCAATCCGCATATGAGCCAATTGGTTGAACATTTGGAATATATCATGAACCATTTCATCGAAGAAAATATTTTCGAAAAAGCATAACGGTGAAAAAGGCTGGATTTTATCCAGCTTTTTTGTTTAATACCATAAATGACAGGGCCATTATAACGAAAAGAGGAAAATATGTGAACAATAAGAATAAAATACTTACATTAAAAGAATTCAATGAACTTTACTCCGTGGAGGTAAATTCGTTGAGAAAAGCTATGTTGAAAGATAACCTGATGGAACTCGACTACCAAGATGAGAAAGACCCTCACAGCTATAAAATCATTGCAAATGAAACACAAGAAACAGTTTTTGAAATCACAACAGATAATGATGAAAAATTCATCAGAGCCCTGATGGAGCAATTTAAGATAAAAGAACTTGAGCTCTATTACATGTGTGACTGACAAACATTATAAGTTTTAGGTTGGAAAAGTTCTTGGACGTCTGTTAGGTTTTGTTAGTCGAGCTAATCGTCGTGATTTCGCCAAAAAGCGACAATCAGGAAATGGGCGGTTAGCTAACAGTCGCGAAATCATAAAAAAAACGACGATTGGCTATTTTCTCAACAGCTAATCGTCGTTTTTGTCATAAAATTAATCAATTTATTTCACGTTCCCCCTCTTTGGTTTTCATGCTATAATAGTTCAGTAAATCACATTATAGGAGTTGAATGTTTTGGAACTTGATAATCAGGGACTCATGGGGATGATCGATAAAAATGCCATCAAGAAAACACATTTATTCGAGAATTCAATCCCGAAGTATATTGTCCGCTCCATGTTTGCGGGGATGTACTTGACAATAGGAACGGCAATCTCAGTCGTAGCAGCTGAAAAGGCCAACCATATTCATCCCGATTTAGGGAAATTTGTTTATGCGATTTTGTTCAGTTGGGCACTTATTATGATTATTTATATGGATGCTGAACTCGGAACGAGTAACATGATGTACTTAACCGTCGGGGTTAACCGCAAGACCTTGAAAGCAAGAAGAGCCCTCCAAATTCTATTAGTTTGTATATTTAGTAACTTAGTCGGTGGTGCTTTATCCGGATTATTAATCGTTCAAACGGGTCCTTTTCTGGACTTTTCTTCAAGCCATTATCTGGCGGAAACGGTCTCGGCCAAGTTGTTGAAGCCGGGATTTCAGGTCATTATTGAAGGGATATTTGCAAATATCATTGTGAATACGGCAATTATATCGTCTGCGCGTATGAAGGACGATGCTGGTAAATTGTTGGCTGTCCAATTCATTATCGCATTCTTCGCTTTCCTGGGTTACGAACACGTTATTGCGAATTTTTCATCCTTTGCAATGGTATTCTTCGCAGGTGGCGTTCCGGAAATGACGACAACGGCTGTTTTAAGTAACTGGTTCTTCGCCACTATCGGTAATTACATCGGAGGCGGATTGGTAATTGGTTGTACCTATGCTTGGTTAAACAAAGGTGAAACGGTATACTTTGATTAGCGGAGTAGGAGGGGAAATATGAATCTGAAAACAAATACGATTAAATGGCTGGCAATGGTAACCATGACCATTGACCATATTGGGTATTATGTATTTCCGGAATATATTATTTTACGCTTGATTGGTCGGCTGGCTTTTCCCTGTTTTTTGTTTACCACGATTCAAGGCGTTAAACAAACCGCCAATTTCCCTATGTATTTCTTGCGGCTCTTGGGTATGGCACTTGTCAGTGTCATCCTGATGAGTCCCATTCGTATTTATTGGAATATTCTTTTTTCGTTGGCGATATTTGCACTTTCCTTGAAGGATAAGCGGCTTTTTCTGCCAACGCTTTTTTTGAGTTATTTTACCGAATATAGCGTGTATGGCTTTTTGTTGGGCTGGGCTATAAAAATCATGCTGGATAAGGATCGAATCCAGGGGATAGTTTTTATCCTAGCCTTGCATTTGGGCCTGTATTTTGGTTCGATTCAATTTTTTGCCCTCATAGCGGTTGTTTTCATGTTGTTACCGATGGAATGGCGATTACCGAGATTTCCCAAATGGCTTGGTTATCTTTATTATCCCATCCACCAGGTTATCCTGTTTTGGCTAGGCTCCTTTATCAAATAAGTAAAGGGCTTGAAATATAAACGTTTTTAGTGTATTATCTTTATTTGTATATTAATCACTTATTTTTAAGAAGTGATTGAGAAAGAACGAAAGGAGACTGTGACAATGACAGAAAAAGAAAAGACACGAGTTGTTGTGGGAATGAGTGGTGGCGTTGACTCTTCTGTTACTGCCTTATTATTGAAAGAGCAAGGTTATGATGTGATCGGTATTTTTATGAAGAATTGGGACGATACAGATGAATTTGGATTCTGTACGGCAACGGAAGATTATAAAGACGTTCAAGCTGTTGCACAACAAATCGGGATTCCCTATTATTCTGTTAACTTCGAAAAAGAATACTGGGATAAAGTGTTCCAATATTTCTTGGATGAATATAAAAAAGGTCGCACTCCTAACCCTGATGTTATGTGTAACAAAGAAATCAAGTTCCGTGCATTCTTGGACTACGCTGTTGATTTAGGCGCCGACTATGTGGCAACGGGTCACTATGCCCAAGTTGAACGTAACGAAGATGGTACAACACGTATGCTCAGAGGGCTCGACAATAACAAGGATCAAACCTATTTCTTAAATCAATTATCGCAAGAGCAATTATCCAAGACACTCTTTCCACTTGGTGGTATGCAAAAATCTGAAGTTCGCCGCATTGCGGAAGAAGCTGGTTTGGCAACAGCCAAGAAAAAAGATTCAACGGGTATTTGTTTCATTGGTGAAAAGAACTTTACGGAATTTCTATCCACGTACTTACCAGCTCAAGCAGGCCCTATGATGACGTTGGACGGCGTAAAAATGGGCGACCATGCTGGCTTGATGTATTATACTATCGGGCAACGTAAGGGGCTGGGAATCGGGGGTAGTGGGGATTCCACTGATCCGTGGTTCGTGATCGGTAAGGACTTGGAAACTAATACATTGTATGTTGGTCAAGGTTACCACCACGAGCGTCTTTACGCAGAAAGCTTGTTTGCGACCGATGTTCATTTTACGACAGATAAAAAAATGCCAACCACATTCAAATGTACGGCTAAATTCCGTTATCGCCAAAAAGATACGGGTGTAACGGTAACGTTGAATGAAGATCAAACAGAAGCAACAGTTGTTTTCGATGAACCAGTTCGTGCCATTACACCAGGACAAGCAGTTGTCTTCTACGACGGTTTGGAGTGTTTGGGCGGCGGAACAATCGATAAAGCTTTCCAAGCGACAACAGAATTACAATATGTATAATTCAAAAAGCGTACTCCCGTAACGGAAGTACGCTTTTTGATTATTCACGTTGTACAAACTATCCAGTTTTCTGTTCTGCAAAGCTCTAGAAAATGTTATGATAGAGCATAGAGATTAACGTAGAAAGGAGATAGATGGATTGGAACTAAACGAACAACCTTATGTTGCCGGGGAAATGAAGGCTATTTTCTTTGATAACCCATCTAACTTCTATAAAGTCATCCTCGTAGAAATCGAGGAATGTAATTTTAAAACAGACAAAGATGAAATAGTAGTAACGGGAAATTTTGGTGAAATAACAACGGATACGCACTATCGCTTTGTGGGGAACGTGGTGAACCATCCGCGTTACGGCACGCAATTCCAGGCAATTAGCTATGAGCGCGAGAAACCGACCGGCAAAAATGGCATGATTGCTTATCTATCAAGTGACCGTTTCCCAGGAATCGGTAAACGAACGGCAGAAAAAATTGTCAATCACTTCGGAGAAAATACCATTGATGCTATTTTGGATGACCCAGATTCTTTGGCAGAAATCAGCGGCTTAACCAAACAAAAGCAGGAACTGATATATGATGTGCTTCAACAAAGTCAGGGTACAGAAAAAACACTGATCGAATTGGCAAATTATGGTTTTTCCAATAACTTAGCGGCAACCATCATGAATTTTTATAAAGCAGATACGCTAAAGACCATTCGTGAAAATCCGTACCAGTTGATAGAAGATATTGAAGGACTTGGCTTCCGGACAGCTGATCGTTTAGCGGAAGATATGGGTATTCCAGCGGATGATAAAAATCGTATCAAAGGAGCACTATTGGCCACAATCAATGAGCTTTGCCTTTCGAATGGGGATACTTACGTAAACAGTGACGAATTGATGGACCGCTCCTTGCAGCTGTTGGAGTCCTCACAACGTTTCTTAATAGAAGATTCCCAGTTGATTGAAGCATTGGTTGAAATGGTTCAAGACATGAAAATTATCGAGGATGAGAGACGCTTTGCACTACCATCGTTATATTTTTCCGAAGAAGGGATTGCGTCAAGCTTGGATAGATTACTGAATAATGGTAAATCCGTCCAATATCCAGGGGTAGATTTGAAGGGTGAAATTGGTGCTTTACAGGAAAAATTGGGAATCACTTATGACAATGTGCAAACAGGAGCTATTGAGAAAGCTTTAACGCATGCATTCTTCATTTTAACGGGTGGACCGGGAACAGGTAAAACAACCGTTTTGAATGGGATTGTGAAGCTTTTTTGTGAATTGAATGGCTTACCAGCTAACCCACTGGAATTTCATGATGGCATTTATCCTATTATTATGGCCGCGCCAACGGGCCGCGCTGCTAAACGCATGAACGAAATGACTGGAATTCCAAGTAGTACCATTCATCGGTTATTGGGTTTGACGGGGCAAGAAAATCCCAACGAAGAGGTTTATACGGCCGAATTGGAAGGGAAACTGCTCATTATTGATGAAGCTTCCATGATTGACACTTGGCTATTAAATCGCTTGTTGAAATCCATACCGCCTGGCATGCAGGTCATTATCGTAGGAGATAAAGACCAATTGCCTTCCGTCGGCCCGGGACAAGTCTTGCATGACTTATTAGCAAGTCAGGTCATTCCGCATATCGAATTAGAACAAATCTATCGCCAAGCGGATGGTTCTTCCATTATTCCTTTGGCACATGATATTAAAAATGGCAAGATACCGACCGATTTTCGAAACAATCAAGCAGACCGTTCTTTTTTCCCGTGTCAGGCTGCCCAGATAGAACCCTTGATCCGGATTGTCGTTGAAAAAGCCAAGGCAAAGGGCTTTACTTCAAAAGACATTCAAATTCTTGCACCTATGTACAAAGGTCCGGCTGGCATCAACGCACTCAATGCGATGATGCAGGAAATACTGAATCCCAATGAAGGGAAAAAACGCCGCGAAGTAAAACACTTCGATTTTACATATCGGGTAGGGGATAAAATACTACAACTGGTCAATCAACCGGAACTCAACGTTTTCAACGGGGATATGGGTGAAATAACCAGTATCCAATATGCCAAAGAAACCGAAGATAAAGTGGATGAAATTACAGTCCTGTTTGACGCTACCGAAGTCACTTATCAAAAAACAGACTGGAATAAATTTACACTGGCGTACTGCTGTTCTATCCACAAAGCTCAAGGTAGTGAATTTAATATGGTTATTCTCCCGATGGTGCGTCAATACGGCCGTATGCTTCGACGGAACCTGTTATATACAGCTATCACCCGCAGCAAAAATAAATTAATTTTATGCGGGGAAGAAGCGGCTTTTACTTTCGCCACCGAAAATGCGGGTGATTTAAGACGAACGATGTTGATTGAAAAGCTTTTACGGAATAAAAACAAAGATAAAAAAATATTTACCGTCGAAAAGAAAGAAGTGGCGAAGCCAGCACCAAAACCGAGTAAACCTAAAAACTTCACTTTGACGATTGATATGGTGATGGGGCAAGAAGTTGATCCCTTAATTGGGATGGACGGGACAACCCCGGAACAATTCATGAAATGAGACTGTCTAAATCATCAAAAAACCGGTCGAGCCACAAAAGCTCGCCGGTTTTTCTATTTCCATAATTTGAAAGTGGTTAAAGCATAATCCATATGATAGGCTGCTGGAGGCAACACTTCACCATCCGCTTGACCCAAAACAGGGCGGTGTAATTTGATGGTGATGTTTTTTCCGGGAATTCTCTTGAAATAGCGTGTTTTCGCATGGCTACCCGTAGTTAATAAAAGGGGCAGGAGACGCAATAAAGTCAGAAAGCTTAAATCAAATATCAGCATGACAGCTAATTCATGGTTATTACTGGCGGATTGCGGATCAATCTTGATGCCACCGCCAAAATAGGGATGATTCATTACACCCGTTACAAGAACATCGTGATAAGTATCGGTTCGACCATCAATCGTGACAGCGACCGAGTAGGTTTTTCGCTCTTTGAACGCCCCAATTATTTTGTTTAAATAAGAAGAATTCTCCAAGCCCAAAACGGAGCCCCCGTTTTTTTCACTTTTGGTATCACTGGCAAGCGCATTAACTTCAGCATCCAACCCGAAGCCCATGCTGTTAAGAGCAATCCCATCTTTGTCGTTTGTATGGTCATGGTATTTCATGCATTCTATTTCTTCAGGTTCCACAGCTTTCAGAATAGCCCGTAAGCCTTTTTTGATATCTTTAGTCAGTCCGATTGACCGAGCAAAGTCATTGCCGGTCCCGGCTGGCAGATAACCAATGGGGAGTCCACTTTTGGCTTCATTCAATCCGCTAATCGCTTCATGTAACGTTCCGTCACCGCCAATCACGATGATACGGTCAGTATCCCCATCCAAACTCTCACCGAGTTCTTGTGCTAGCTCATAAGCATGGTTGGGATATTTTGTTTGATAAAATTGAAAAGGAACTGCCTTTTCTTGCATTATTTTCTCAACATCCAGACCAATACGTTTGCCTTTTCCGGCTCCAGCATTAAAATTTGCGATGATGTGATAGCACATGTCCATAACATAACCTCTTTAAGTTAAATGATAGTTTTATTATATCAGACAAATTATGATTTGATACTTGCTAGAATGGTCAAATTTAGCTATACTAAATTCGATTGAAAAGGCCATATCGTTTGATCCCATCAGAGAGTCAGCCACAGGTGAAAGGCGACAATTCAAATGATGCTCCCTTTTTAGATACGATAGAAATATCGTCGCTACCAGCGTTACCGGTATGAAGACGTGATGATGAATGAACAACATTCCATTGCAATCAAGGTGGTACCGCGGTAAAACGCCCTTGAATGCGATGGGGTGTTTTATTTTTTCACAAGAAAAAGAAGAGGATGATGAAAGAATGAAACAATTAACCAGCAGCGAAATCCGTCAGCTGTTTCTAGATTTCTGGGCATCAAAAGGGCATAAGGTGGAACCGAGTGCTTCATTAATTCCAGTCAACGATCCGACTTTACTATGGATTAACTCAGGAGTCGCAACGTTAAAAAAATACTTCGATGGATCCATTACTCCTGATAATCCTCGTATTACAAACGCACAAAAGAGTATCCGTACCAATGATATTGAGAACGTTGGGGTTACTGCGCGCCATCATACTTTGTTTGAGATGTTGGGTAATTTCTCAATCGGGGACTACTTCAAAGAAGAAGCAATTCCCTGGGCATGGGAATTTTTAACGGATGAAAAATGGCTAGGTTTCGATCCGGAATTATTGTATGTCACTTACTACCCTGAAGATGAAGATACAAAACGTATTTGGGCAGAAAAAGTAGGTCTGGCTGACAATCATATCGTACCTGTAGCTGACAATTTTTGGGATATCGGTGCAGGTCCATGTGGCCCTGACACAGAAATTTTCTACGACCGTGGTGTTTCGTACCAAGATTTACCTGATGAAGATCCAGAAATGTACCCAGGTGGCGAAAATGAACGTTATTTGGAAATCTGGAACTTAGTATTTTCAGAATTCAATCATATGCCGGATGGCAGCTATGAGCCGCTGCCACATAAAAACGTCGATACTGGGATGGGCTTGGAGCGTGTAACATCCATTATCCAGGACGCACCGACGAATTTTGAAACGGATTTATTCATGCCGATTATCCGTAAAGTAGAAGCATTGGCTGAAGGTGTTAAATACGGTAGTGATAAAAAAACGGATATTTCGTTTAAGGTTATTGCGGATCATATCCGTGCTGTAAGTTTTGCAATCGGGGATCGCGCCTTGCCTTCGAACGAAGGGAGAGGCTATATTTTACGCCGTCTCATCCGTCGCTCGGTAATGCACGGACAAAAATTGGGTATCAACCGTCTTTTCCTGTTTGAATTAGTGCCTGTTGTTGCGGAAGTTATGAAAGAATACTACCCTGAAGTACAACGTGACCAAGATTTCATTATCAAAGTTATTACAAACGAGGAACAACGATTCCAAGAAACAATTCATGAAGGTTTGGAAATATTGCATGAAGTATTCAACGACATGTCTGAAAATGATACCACGGTTATTTCCGGTGCACATGCTTTCAAACTTTATGATACTTACGGTTTCCCGATGGAATTAACGGAAGAATATGCAGAAGAAAAAGGCTACACCGTTGATAAAGACGGCTTTAATGAAGAAATGCAAAACCAACGTAACCGTGCACGTGCAGCGCGTCAAGTTGAAGACTCTTTCTCAGTCCAGTCAGCAATTTTAGGTGATATCGTAGTAGACAGCACCTTTGTTGGCTATGACAAGACGGGCATTTCATCTGAATTAGTCGTCTTGATTGAAGATGATGAGATGAAAGAAGTTGCTACAATCGGCGAAACCGTCCAGGTTATTTTCCAGGAAACAACTTTCTATGCTGAAATGGGTGGACAAGTTGCAGATACCGGTGTGATTAAAAATCAAGATGGCGAAATTGTTGCAACTGTTAGCGATGTAAAGCGTGCGCCGAATGGTCAGCATCTTCATACAGTAGAAGTAACAGGAGATTTGCAAGCTAACCAAACCTACTTCCTGCAGGTGGATGAAAACCGTCGCCGTGCTATCACAAAAAACCATACAGCCACTCACTTGTTGCACCAAGCTTTGAAAAATGTGCTAGGGACTCATGCTAACCAAGCAGGATCTTTAGTGACGCCGAACCATTTACGTTTTGACTTTACCCACTTCGGTCAAGCGACTGCAGAAGAACTAACCGAAATGGAACGTATTGTTAACCAAAAAATTTGGGATGCATTGCCGGTTGAAACACTTGAAACAACGATTGATAAGGCAAAAGAAATGGGCGCGATGGCTCTGTTTGGCGAAAAATATGGAAATGACGTCCGTGTAGTTAACGTAGCCGGTTTCTCTGTTGAACTTTGTGGGGGCGTCCATGTTCGTAACAGCCAAGATATTGGTATATTCAAGATTCTTTCCGAATCAGGGATTGGTGCGGGTGTCCGTCGTATCGAAGCAATCACAGGTCAAGCTGCTTATGAATACTTCCGTCAAAAAGAAGAAGAATTAATGGCCGCAGCCCAAGCATTGAAAGCACAACAAACGAAAGAAGTTGTCGGTAAAATCGATGCGTTGAAACAGGAGCTCAGAGAATCCGAATCTGAAAAAGATTCTCTTCGTTCAAAATTGTTGGCTGTTGAATCTCAAAACATTTTTGCAGATATCAAAGAAGCTAACGGCATTACCTTCATCACATACCAAACAAAGAATCAAGGTATGAATGATTTACGTGAAATAGCTGATCAATGGCGCCAAAAAGCTGTCAGCGACGTTTTTGTAGCTGCTTCTGAAATGGATGGTAAAGTAAGCTTATTGGCGGCTGTAGCAAAAGATAAAATTTCCCAAGTAAAAGCTGGTGACTTGATTAAAGAAATCGCACCACTAGTAGGCGGCGGCGGTGGCGGTCGTCCCGATATGGCACAAGCAGGCGGTAAAAACCCAGCTGGCATTCCTGATGCTTTAGATCGTGTCGGTACATGGTTAGCTGAATGATAATGTTTTCATAAGTTTACCTGATTGGGTTGTAGTTTTGGGTCAAGTTTTGTAAAATAAGGGTATCATAGAAATTGGGGTGTCTGTATGAATTCAAAAGATGAAACAATGCTATTCAACCTCGGCGGCCGTGACAGTAAAAACATCAAAGATACCTTGACGATTGTGTATCAGGCGCTCGAAGAAAAAGGTTATAACCCAATTAACCAAATTGTGGGCTTTTTACTATCAGGTGATCCTGCTTACATTCCACGCCACAATGATGCCAGAAATTTGATTCGTCACTTTGAAAGAGATGAAATCATGGAAGAACTACTGCGTAGCTATCTTTCGATTGATAAGAGTGACCAATAAATGAGGATTATGGGACTTGATGTCGGATCTAAAACTGTTGGTGTGGCTGTCAGTGATTTGTTGGGCTGGACCGCTCAAGGAATAGAAATTATTCGCATTGACGAAGCAGCAGGACAGTTTGGTCTTGAACGATTAAAAGAATTAATCGCAACTTATGAAGTTACAAAAGTTGTTATAGGTTTACCAAAAAACATGAATAATTCGCTCGGTCCACGGGCAGAAGCGTCAATGGCGTATGGTAAACTTGTAGAAGCTGAAACAGGGTTACCGGTGGACTATGTGGACGAACGACTCACAACCGTACAGGCTGAAAAAATGTTGATAAACGAGGGAAATGTTTCTCGTAAAAAACGCAAAAAGGTCATCGACAAGTTGGCCGCAGTAATTTTGCTGCAAAATTATTTAGATTCACATTCTTCATACTAATATTAAGAGGTGCTAAGATGACAGAACATAATCACGATCATAACCATGATCACGACCATCACGACCACGAACATATCACAATTGTGGATGAACACGGTAACGAAGAACTTTACGAAATCTTATTTACATTTGATTCCGAAGATTTTGGAAAATCATACGTACTCGTATATCCTGCTGGAATTCCTGAAGGGGATGAAGTAGAATTACAAGCTTTCTCATATGTTGAAAATGCAGATGGAACTGAAGGCGATTTGGAACCAATTGAAACTGAAGCAGAATGGGATATGATTGAAGAAGTTCTAAACACGTTTATCGAAGACGAAGAAGAGTAATATAAGCGTAAAATAAAGGGGCCGGAGTATACTCTGGCCTCTTTAGTCATGTACACATTAACTAAAAGATATGATAATAAGTTCATTTTTTTAATGTTATCATGTATAATGATTTGAGTTATAGGACAGAATGACTAAACGACGCTAAATGAGGAGGTTAGATTTTGGTAGATAAAGATACCAATCAACCTGAAGATTCTCAGGAAATAGAGATTTCTGAAAGAGTGAAAGCGAGTCAATCAAACGATGACCGGTATGCAGTAAGAAATAAAGAGAATTCATTGATCCGGAAGATTGTCTTTTCAATTATCTTTATAGTGTTCCTTTTGATGTTAATTATCGGTGTTGTGGGATACAACTACATAACAACAGCGCTGGAACCCATGAATACTGAAGAAACGGATACTGTGGAAGTTGAAATACCGATGGGCACATCAACTTCAGGAATTGCAGATATTCTTGAAGAAAAGGGTATTGTCAAAGACGGAACAGTTTTCAATTATTACATGAAAACTAAAAATGTATCTGAATTTCAAGCTGGATTTTATCAAGTGGCACCTGCAATGGACTTAGATGAAATTATCGAAGTTCTGGAATTGGGGGGAACGGCTACACCGATTTCTGAAGATTACAAAATCCTCGTGCGTGAGGGTGCGACAATTGAAGAAATCGCGGAAGAATTTGCTGCCAAAACGGAGTATTCAGAGCAAGATTTCCTGCAAACCATTAATGACGAAGCCTTTATCGCTTCCATGATTGAAAAATATCCCAACGTCATTACTGACTCGGTAAATAATGAGGATATTATTTATAATCTTGAAGGTTACTTATTCCCAGCTACTTACGATTATATGTCTCATTACGAACCGGAAGATATGATTGAAGTCATGATTGAAAAGAGCAATGAAATACTCAAAAAGTATAATAAAAAAATTCAGGAGAGCGATTACTCGCTTCATGAAATTTTGACAATCGCTTCTTTGGTTGAAAAAGAAGGAGTCGATTACGAAGATCGTCAAATGATTGCGGATGTTATTTACAACCGCCTGGATGAAGGGATGCCCATTCAATCCGATGTCAGCATCCTATATGCACTAGGGAAGCACCTTGAATACGTATCGATTAAAGATACTGAAGTGGAATCTCCCTATAACCTTTATACTAATAAAGGATTTGGACCAGGGCCATTCAATAGTCCCAGCGAAGAAGCAATACAAGCAACTTTGAATCCAATTGATACAACGTATCTGTATTTCTTGGCTGATTTGGAGACGGGAGAAGTTTACTTCTCAGAAACCTTTGAACAGCATCTTGAATACCAAGAATTATATATTAAAGAACCGAATGAAGAATAAGACATGAGAAATAGAGAGGAAGCCGACACCGTGAAAAAGCCTATTGTAATCGGAGTAACAGGAGGGTCGGGCAGTGGAAAAACGAGTGTAAGCCGTGCGATATTCGAGAATTTTTCTGATTTATCGATTCTGCTGTTAGAACAGGATTATTACTATAAAGATCAAAGCCATTTACCATTTTCCGAACGACTTAAAACAAACTATGATCATCCTTTTGCTTTCGATAATGATCGTTTTATCGAAGATTTGGAAAAGTTGATTAATCGGGAAGCCATTGATCAACCCGTGTATGATTATACTAATCATACACGCAGCTCACAGACCATTCATCGTGAGCCAAAAGATGTCATTATTGTGGAAGGTATTCTCATTTTAGAAGATGAAAGATTAAGGAACTTGATGGATATAAAGGTTTACGTTGATACCGACGATGATATTCGGATCATCCGTCGTATAAAACGAGACATTGAAGAGCGTGGGAGAACATTGGACAGTGTTATTGAACAGTATCTGAATGTTGTTAAACCGATGCATCATCAATTTATAGAACCTACTAAAAAGTTCGCCGATATCATCATTCCTGAAGGCGGCAAGAACCAAGTTGCTATCGATTTAATGACTACAAAAATTGCCTCCATATTGACAAAGTGAGATTGTAAGGCTATCTTTATAATAATAAATTATTTAGATATTGCATTTATAACGATAAAGTGGTATTTTATTACCATTGTTAGCATCTCAGAAAGACTAATAGAAATGAACTCAAACAGGTATCTGCCCATTAACAGATGCCTGCTTTGTTAAATTTAAGTACTGCCAGTGGTTAAATCAGGTACCACCATTTCCTATTAGGCTTCATGAATAGAAAAAGAGGAGAATAAGATTATGATTGAAAAAGTTTATCCAATGACGATAGAAGGAAAACGCAAGCTGGAAGAAGAACTTGAAGATTTAAAAACAAACAAACGAAAAGAAATTGTTGAACGTATTAAAATTGCAAGAAGCTACGGAGATTTGTCAGAAAACTCCGAATATGAGTCTGCAAAAGATGAGCAAGCATTTGTGGAAGGTCGTATTTTAACACTTGAGAAAATGATTCGTTTTGCCGAAATCATTGACGATAAAAATGTTGAGGCAGATGTTGTATCTTTAGGAAGAACAGTGACATTTGTTGAACTACCTGATGAAGAGGAAGAGTCTTATTCAATCGTCGGTAGTGCTGAAGCAAATCCGTTATTAGGAAAAATTTCCAATGACTCCCCAATTGCCAAAGCGTTGCTAGGGAAACGCGTCGGTGATGAAGTTTCAATCGCTACTCCAGGTGGCGATATGAAAGTTAAAATCGTTAGCGTAACAGTTTTATAAAACGTTAGAGGCCATTACTCCTGAAAAGGGTTTTGGTCTTTTTCTTTGGTATGGTAAAATTTGAAAGTGAGAAGTACGACTTTAGACTGAGAAGGCTATCAACCTTTTGCATCCATACAATAATTGGTTCATCCAGTATAATTAAGAAAATGACCAGGATGGGAGGGGAAGTAAGTGGGAAAAGGATTAACCAAAATATTTCTGATCATAGAGGGAATGCTTCTTTTATTAACAGCATTTCAATTAGTCCAGGATTGGGAACTATTGGTATTGCTGTTTATCGGAATCGTAATGATAAAAACTAGGAAGAGGCGGGCGGAGAAGAGCGGCATCACACAAATGATCGGCTGGTTTTTTATTGCATTAAGCGTTCTATCGACTTTCACAATCTGGTTGATGCTCGGGGTTGCCATTGTCTTTTTCGTACTTAATGGTGGTAATATTATGGATACCTTGGATTTGGGGACATCATTCGCTGCACCTTGGAAAAAGAAACAGTATTATGGTGTTGAAACGAGAGAACCTGTTAACCGTTCAGGAAAACGTAGAAAGCAGCAGTGGTTTGGTGATACCACTATTGGCAGTTCCGTTTACGAGTGGGATGACATCAACATTTCTGTCTTAATGGGAGATACCATTATCGATCTGGGTAATACTTTGCTACCGGATGCAGAAAATGTCGTGCTAATCCGCAAAGGAATAGGACAAACGCGCGTGATTATCCCTATGGGAGTTGGGATTTCTCTCCAACATTCAGCTATTCAGGGGTTAGCAGTCTTTGACAACGAACCTCATCATCTTTCGAATGAAACAATCACCTTATATAGCAAAAATTACACAACAGCCACGCGAAAAATAAAAATTGTGTCCAATACAATTTTTGGAGATTTCGAGGTGATTTACCTATGAAAAGATTCGCTTTTTTAAAAATCTTTTTCTTGACGTTCCTCGTTCTCACACTCACTGTGGTAGCAACTCTTTTTTCGCTTCGTCCGGTTTTAACTCTGGGGGATCTTTGGACTATACAAAATTTCCATGTTCCCGTTCTTCTTTTAATGGGAACCATCACCTTTTTTCTGTCACTTTTAATTGCTATCCTTATTTATTATTCTTTGTTTAGAACAGAAAAAAGTGTGATAAACAAACTCCACCAACTGAATTTAGGTAACTATAACAAATCGGCCCAGGAAATCGACTTGTTTCAGGGATTGGGCGTGTCTTCAGAAGAAATAAAAGAAGAAATTGAACACTTACGTAAGAAACTCGTCAGTCTATCGCGTGAAGTTCAGGAGTTAAGCAGTATACCCAAAATGGTAGGTAACGAAACGAAGGAAGAAATACTAGAGAATGAGCGTCATCGCATTGCCAGGGAACTACACGACTCCGTTAGTCAGCAATTATTCGCAGCCATGATGATGTTGTCAGCGTTGAACGAACGGGCTGATGCCTTGCCTGAACAAGCTCAAAAATCATTGAAGATAATTGAATCAATAATCAATGAATCACAATCTGAAATGCGAGCGTTGCTCTTACACTTGAGACCCATCAAGTTGGAAGGGAAGACACTGCGTAAAGGGATTGAGCAACTCTTGACCGAGTTGCAATCCAAAGTCCAAATCAAATTGAAATGGGAAATTTCACCCATTGATACGATACCAGGAGTTGAGGATCACCTCTTCCGGATTATCCAGGAACTGGTTTCCAATACACTTCGCCACGCAAAAGCTAAAACATTAGAAGTGCATCTCGTTCAAAGTGAACAGGATATCAATCTGCGGGTTTTTGATGACGGCGTTGGCTTTGATACCAAAGTAAAAAAATCGGGTAATTATGGGCTCATGAATATTCGTGAACGCGTGAGCGGTTTAGGTGGGATATGTAAAATCATTAGCTTCCCTAAACAAGGGACAATCGTAGATATCAGAATCCCGAATACAACGGAAGAATGAGGAGGCAGTCGCAATGATAAATGTACTGATAGTGGATGATCACGAGATGGTACGACTAGGTTACTCAGCATACCTATCGATTCAAGATGATATAAATGTGGTTGGTGAAAGTGAGAATGGCCAAATCGGCTTCGAAATGGCTCTCGAGCTACGCCCGGATGTGATTTTGATGGATTTGGTTATGGAAGTAATGGATGGCATTGAATCAACAAAAGCGATTCTCAGAGAATGGCCGGAAGCTAAAATTATTATCGTGACTTCCTTTATTGACGATGAAAAGGTTTATCCGGCATTAGAAGCAGGTGCAGCAGGCTACATGCTGAAAACATCCTCAGCTCATGAAATAGCAAACGCGATTCGTTCAACATTTAAGGGTGAAAGGGTTCTTGAACCCCAAGTCACCGATAAAATGTTGGAACGACTTACAAAAAAACCTCCCCATTTTCTGCACGAAGATTTGACATCGCGCGAAATGGAAGTGTTATTGTTGATTGCAGAAGGATGTTCAAATCAAGAAATTGCCGATCAACTATTTATAACGTTAAAGACAGTAAAGACGCATGTTTCAAACATTCTTTCGAAGCTTGAAGTTGATGACAGAACGCAAGCGACCATTTATGCCTTTAAACATAATTTAGTAAAATAATACAGAAATAATATGTGTTTCACTTAAAAGGAGTATCGATAGTACAAAGAATTAGCACAGATTCCTAAACCTGTGTTATGATGGACCTATCAAAGGCCTGGAGAGGGGGAGTCGGATTTTCGCTCCGACGCAAACAATCATGAAAATTACAATTGATGAACGTGCACAAAAATGGTTTGAAGAAGAAATTGGTATTCCAGAAGGGGAAGGCATCCGTTTCTTGGGTAAGGTATATGGAAGCAGTCCTATTCACGAAGGATTTTCAATCGGAATAGCTGTTGATAAACCAAAGGATCCTCTAGCTATCACCACCATCAATGGAATTCCTTATTTCATCGATAAAAATGATGATTGGTTCTTCAGTGGATACGACTTGGAAGTTGTTCTGGATGATAACTTAAATGAACCAGAATATATTTATCATGAAACAAAAAAATAATACCAATAAAAAAACAACAAGGAGCAGTGTTCCTTGTTGTTTTTTGGTTCTTGGTTATCTTGTGTTGGTGAAGGCAATGCCCTTCGGCCTGCGTGTTTGCTTGTATACTGCTGTGGGACCGCCCTGAGCCTGTAGTCTCCGGGCTTGCAAACCTCAAAGGGACCGTAGATGCTTCAGCATCTACGGTCCCTACTTTCGCATTGCATCCTTGACACGGCCACAAGCAACCCCACCGTCCTTCGGGATTTCCGCGAAGAATACTTACCCACACCATTTATTATAGAGCCTGTTTTTTTACGGCAAATAATTTAGTTATAGTTAATTAAACCATTTGCCAATTAAATAGAGAGCGAAATGGTTTAATAATGAATAATAAAACCATTTGAGGTAGAAATTTATGACGAAATGGTTTAATAATGAATAATAAGACCATTTCAAGAAAATAATGAGCTTCAAATGGTTTAATTATTGAATAATCCCGCAATCGCCTATCCCCAACACAAAAGATCCCCTCGCAGCGTCACCGCAACGAGGGGATCTTTAATTTTATAGTGGCATAATGACTGGAACAATCATTGGGCGACGTTCTGTTTTTTCATACAGGAACGGTTGAACGGCATCGATGACGGTGTCTTTCAGACGACGCTCATTCATTTTTGCAGTGGAAGCGAGGGCTGCATTGACTTCATGTTTGATAATCCCTTGTGCTTCGCTAATCAAGTCCCCAGATTCACGCATATAGATAAAGCCGCGTGACAATATGTCTGGACCAGCAACAAGCTGGCGAGAATTAAAGTCAACGGTCATGACAACCACAACCAGTCCGTCTTGGGAAAGAATGCGACGATCGCGTAATACGATATTACCAATATCGCCAATTCCTTTTCCATCCACGTAAACATCCATAGCAGGGAAGTCACCGGCCATTCGAGCAGTATCACTTGTTAGTGCGAGAATTTCGCCATTGTCCATGATGAAACAATTTTCACGAGGTACGCCACATAATTCTGCTAATCCTGCATGGATTTTCAACATCCTGAACTCACCGTGAACAGGCATGAAGTATTTAGGTTTCAATAGACGCAACATTAATTTCATTTCTTGTTGGCCACCGTGTCCAGAAGTATGGACATTATTCAATCGACCATGAATAACATGGGCACCAGCTTCAAGTAGTTGGTTAATAACGCGGTTCACACTAGACGTGTTTCCAGGAATAGGTGAACTTGAGAAAATAACCGTGTCAGAAGGCTGGATGGAAATTTGACGGTGAGTGCCATTCGCAATACGGCTTAAAGCTGCCATTGGCTCGCCTTGAGAACCGGTACAAACTATCAGTACTTTATCAGCTGGATATTGGTTTAATTCACGACCATCGATAAAAGTATCGTCGGGGGCGGAAATATAACCTAGTTCCCGAGCAGTTCGAAACGCATTTTCCATGCTTCGACCAAATACGGCAATTTTTCTTCCTGTTTCAATCGCAACTTCGGCAACTTGTTGCAGACGAGAAATGTTTGAAGCAAATGATGCGAAAATAATACGACCTTCAACTTTTTGGATGATATTGGACAGTGATTGACCAACTACTTGCTCAGATTTGGTAAATTCAGGAATTTCAGCGTTCGTACTGTCACTTAGCATCAATAGGACACCTTCGTCTCCGAGTTGGGCTAAACGATGCAAGTCGGCCGGGTTACCGTCAACAGGTGTGAAATCAAATTTGAAATCCCCTGTAAAAACAATATTACCTGGTGGTGTCTTGACGACAATCCCGCGTGTGTCCGGGATACTATGTGTTGTTCGGAAAAAGCTGACGCTGGTTTTACGGAATTTAATGACTGTATCGTCCTTAATTTCATGTAATACCGCATCCCGAAGCAAACCGTGTTCTTCCAGTTTGTTACGGATTAAGGCGAGAGCAATTTCTCCTGCGTATATAGGGATATTCAGTTCTTTCAATAAGAATGGAATCCCCCCGATATGATCCTCATGACCATGTGAGATGAATACGCCTTTAATTTTGTTCTTGTTTTGAACAAGGTATGAATAGTCGGGAATGACATAGTCAATTCCGAGTAAGTCATCTTCAGGGAACATGACGCCTGAGTCAAGAATCAGTAATTCATCTTGATATTGTACGGCATACATATTTTTCCCGATTTCGCCTAAACCCCCTAAGGCAAAAACACCTACTTCATTGTTACGAATGTTAGGTTTCATTGAGGGAACTCCGTAACTTTGAAGTTGGGATTATTTTGTTCATATTCTAAATGTTTACCCTCTAGTGGCTGGATAAATTCTACATTATAGGGGGTGTGTTTATCCAAGATTTTTCTTACTTCAATAAGACTTTCTGCTTCCAAATAAAGAGATTGTGTCGTTTCTCTAGTAGGCACATCTAATTTATTCGTATGGTACGTTACTTTAAATAACATATTTAATCACTCCTGATAGTTCTTTAATTTCGCATTGAAAAAACAACATATTTCCTTACCGGTTCCATTATTGTATTTTCTATACAATTGCTATTCTCAGTTTACCACAATCAGTGGAACTACGCATAGAATTCTGATTAAAATTGTTGAAAACAGTTTTCAAAAAATATTCGTTAACTTAGTGTAGACCTTTTTTGAAACTTTGGATAAACTAGAGGGATAAGTGCAAAAAATTGAACTGGAGGAAAAAAAGTGAGCTTAATATGGCGCTATATTAAACGTTATAAATTTATTTTGCTCTTAAACGTAGTTGGTTCTTTTGGTTTTATTTTTGTTGAACTGGGCCTTCCAACTATGTTGGCAAAATTAATCGATGGGGCTATTGCTGGTGTCGAACGTACATTTATCATGGATACAATTAGAATCATGCTATTATTTACTGTTGCTGGTTTGCTCGGTCGTAGTCTTGTTGCTTATACAACGAGTCGGCTGACTACTAATATGATTGCAGAAATGCGTAATGATATGTACAAAAAAATTCAGACTTTCTCACATGAGGAGTTTGATCGTCTTGGTGTTTCTTCGCTTGTGACGCGGGTAACCAATGATGCCTTCATCTTGATGCAATTCAGTCAGATGGTTTTAAGGATGGGTTTGGCGACATTATTGATGATGTTTGCGAGTTTCTTTATGATTTTTCAAACGAGTCGTCAGTTATCCGTTATTTTGATTCCGGCTTTCCCCGCATTATTGCTATCGGTATTGATTATCGGAAAGAAATCACGTCCTTTATCGGAAGCGCAACAAAAGAATCTGGATAATATTAACCTGACTTTAAGAGAGTCGTTAACAGGTTTGCGTGTTATTCGAGCTTTTGTGCGTGAGAAATTTCAATCTTCCCGCTTCGCGATTGTCAACGAAGCATACAGTACAGTGAGTCGCCGTCTTTTCTATTTGATGGCTTGGACCCAACCTGTTTTTTCTCATGTCATTAACTTGATTATTATTGCTATCGTCCTGTTAGGTTCGCAATTAATCGAAACTGGAGATTTACAACTGGGGAATATGGTTGCTTATGTGGAGTATAGTTTCCATGCACTCTATTCGTTCCTGAACTTTGCGATTGTATTCATGATGTATCCGCGTGCTGCTGTATCAGCTGGTCGAATCCAGGAAGTGTTCGATACCATCAGCTCGATTTCATCCAATGAGGATGGCATTAAAGAGACTGAAACACATGGTTACATTACCTTTGAAAATGTATCTTTCTCCTATCCGGATAACAAAGAAACGCCGGTTATTGAAGACGTGAACTTCTCGTTGGAGCCTGGGCAAACGATAGCCTTTATCGGAAGCACGGGAAGTGGGAAGTCTACCTTGCTACAATTGATTCCGCGATTTTATGATGTTACAAAAGGAAGCATCATAATCGATGGTCATGATGTTCGTGATTATAATTTGAAAGCATTGCGCCAAAAAATTGGTTATATTCCTCAAAAATCACTCTTATTCACGGGGACTATTGCGGATAACCTGCGCTACGGAAAAGTTAACGCAACCGATGTTGAAATGGAAGAAGCTTCAGATATCTCCCAAGCTAAAGATTTTATCCTGGATAAGGCGGAAAAATTTGAGGAGCACTTGGCAGAAGGTGGAAGCAACTTGTCTGGTGGCCAAAAGCAACGTTTGTCGATTGCTCGGGCGGTTGTTCGAAAACCGGACATTTATATTTTCGATGATAGTTTCTCGGCACTGGATTACCAAACGGATAGACGTTTGCGGAATCGTTTGAAAAACGAAACCGGTCGTTCGACTGTCATAATTGTTGCCCAACGAGTCAGCACAATTATGCATGCAGATAAGATTATTGTTTTAAATGAAGGTAAGGTTGTTGCCGAGGGTACGCATAAAGAGCTTCTGAAAACGAGCCAGATCTATTATGATATTGCGGCTTCTCAAATGAGAGAGGAGGAGTTGGCATGAATCAAACAAGAAAGTTAAGTCAATTGCTCCAGTTATGGGACTACCTAAAACCTTATAAGGTTCATTTTATCAGTGCAATCGTATTGACCGTCATCATGTCTGTTCTTAACGTAGCGGAACCGTATATTTTAGGGTTGGCGATTACAGAAATTGGGAATAATATTGCAGCAATGCTCCGTGACAATACGAATACGGGAATCAATTATCCGTACATTTACCGGATTATGCTGATTTACTTCGGGCGAGCACTGGTTTATCAAGCTACGATTTTGTTCTCGCAACGTTTTATGACCAAAGTAGTGCAGTCTGCCATGGAAGATTTACGTGCAGACTTGGATGGGAAATTAAATCGTTTGCCGGTTTCCTTTTTTGACTCGCAATCTTACGGGGACGTGTTAAGTAGGGTGACGAACGATGTCGATGCAGTCTCCAATGCGTTGCAACAGGCACTCTTGCAAATTGTGAACGCAGTTCTGGGAATCCTCTTTGCCGTGACGATGCTGGTTTTAATCAGTTGGAAACTAGCCCTTGTAGCGTTTATAATGATTCCAACTTCTTATTTCCTATCTAAAAAAATTACGGTTATTTCACAACCGTACTTCTCTGGACAAGCGAAATACTTAGGGCAGTTGAATGGTTTTGTTCAAGAAAACTTGTCAGGTTTCTCGGTTGTTAAACTTTATGGCAAGGAAGATGATTCAGTAACTGAATTCGAGACGATTAATAATCAACTTCGCCAAAGTGGTTTTAAGGCTGCTTTTATTTCCGGGTTGATGTCGCCGTTGACTGCTTTAGCTTCAAACCTGGGTTATATTGGGATGGCTGGTTTTGGTATTTTCCAAGTTGTGGCTGGAACGCTTACGATTGGTAATGTCCAGGCTGCTGCGCAATACGTGTGGCAAATTAACCAACCGATTACGATGATTACGCAACTGGCAGGTGTCATCCAATCTGCTGCCGCTGCTACGCAACGTATCTTTGGGTTGATGAACGAAGAAGAAATGAAAGTAGATGATACAAAAACATTGCCTTCAGAAATTAAAGGAGACATCTCTTTTGAAAATGTTTCTTTCAGCTATTCACCGAAGGAACCGCTTGTTCGTGATTTTAACGTAGATGTTAAAAGTGGGGATACAGTTGCAATTGTAGGTCCAACGGGTGCTGGAAAAACAACTATGATAAACTTGTTGATGCGTTTTTACGATGTTGATTCTGGTTCGATTAAACTGGATGGTGAAGACATTCGCTCATATAGTCGCCAAGATTATCGTTCGCAGTTCGGTATGGTCTTGCAGGATGCTTGGTTATACCAAGGGACGATCGCGGATAATATTCGTTTTGGTAAACTGGATGCAACCGATGAAGAAGTACGAAAAGCAGCCGAAGCTGCAAATGTGGACCACTTCATTCAAACGTTGAGTGACGGTTATGATACGGTTATCAATCAAGAGGCTTCCAATATTTCCTTAGGCCAAAAACAGCTGTTGACGATTGCCAGAACCTTTATTGCCGATCCCAAAGTACTCATTTTGGATGAGGCGACCAGTTCAGTAGATACGCGTTTGGAGATGTTGATTCAAAAAGCGATGTCGACCATCATGGAAGGTCGGACTAGTTTCGTCATTGCCCATCGCCTCTCAACGATTAGGGACGCGGACTTGATTCTTGTCATGAATAAAGGTCAAATTATTGAACAAGGTTCCCATGATACTTTAATTGAACAAAAAGGGTTTTATCATGATTTGTATAACAGTCAATTCCAGGAATAAGCATAAAAAAATAGAAGGCTTGGTGAAAACCAAGTCTTCTATTTTTTATCCAAGAATCTTTACATCGTCATCAAGATTTAATGGATTTTCTTTGTTGATGTGGTCATAGAACATAATGCCATTCAAATGATCGATTTCATGTTGAAGGACAATCGCTGGGTATTCCTTGAAGCGCTTCTTGAATGTTTTACCGTTAATATCTTGGTATGTGACAGTAATACGTGTGTGGCGAACCACAAATCCTGGTACATCACGGTCGACAGAAAGACAGCCTTCACCATCTTTTAAACAAATATTTTCCACGGAATGGCTGACAATTTTAGGATTTACCATTACAGCTTTAAGTTCTGGGGGATCATCTTCGTATTCACCTGGAATTAAAACAGCGATCATTCGTTTTGGAATTGCCAATTGCGGTGCAGCTAAGCCTACACCTGCACGTAAACCATATTCTTCCGAAATATTTGGGTCTTGACTATTCTCTAAGAAAGCCATCATCTCATGGGCTAAGGTACGTTCTTCTTCACTAAGTGGAAACGTTAAAGGTTTTGCAACTTCCCGCAACGCAGGATGTCCTTCCCGAACGATATTATCCATCGTAAGCATCGGAAACATCTCTCCTTTTGGATATAAAATATAACAACTTCGTTATCTGTTCTATTTTACTACAATATTTTGAAAAATGCGAAAAAGATTATTGATTGTATATCTTTTTAAAAGAGTGTACAATCTAGAATGAAAATCTAATTAAAAATCATGGATTGATCCATTAAAGGTGGAATTGCAATGACAGCAGCGAAAGAGTATATCGAATCAGTTTATCAAAAAGTTGAGCTAAGAGGCCCGCATCAAAAAGAATTCTTGCAAGCAGTTCGTGAATTTTTCAATACAATCGAACCGGCAATAGAAAATAATCCTGATTACATCAAATGGAATGTGTTGGAGCAAATGGTGGAACCGGAACGGATTATCACGTTTAAAATTCCTTGGATGGATCAAGCTGGTAATGTACAAATAAATAAAGGGTATCGTGTTCAGTTCAACTCGGCAAATGGACCTTATAAAGGGGGCTTGCGCTTCCATCCTACCGTTTCCGAAAGTATTCTGAAGTTCTTGGGATTTGAACAAACCTTCAAAAATAGTTTGACTGGCCTGCCAATCGGAGGCGGGAAAGGCGGATCGGATTTTAATCCCAAAGGAAAGTCAGACGCGGATATTATGCGCTTTTGTCAGTCATTCATGACGGAACTTTATCGTCATATCGGGCCGCAACTAGATGTGCCGGCTGGGGACATCGGCGTAGGTGGTCGTGAAATTGGTTATTTATACGGCCAGTATAAACGGTTGGTGGGCCCTGAAACGGGTGTCTTGACTGGTAAGCCAGTAGTGATGAATGGTAGCTTGGGCCGTACTGAGGCAACCGGTTATGGTCTGGTTTACTACACTGAGGAGATGTTGCAGGCGAATAATAAGTCTTTCTCCGGGCAAAAGGTTATTGTTTCGGGTAGTGGGAATGTCGCGATCTATACGATTGAAAAAGTTCATGAATATGGTGGAACGGTCATAGCTTGTTCCGATTCTAATGGATATATTTATGACGAAAATGGAATCGATGTTGCGCTGTTAAAAGATATCAAAGAAGTTCGTCGTGAACGTTTAACGTCTTATAATAAAGAAGGAAGCCGTTATATTGAAGGTAGCGTATGGGATTTAGAGGTTGCTTATGATATCGCACTTCCATGTGCAACCCAAAATGAAATCGACGGTGAGAAAGCAGAAAAGCTCATTCATAATGGTGCCTATTGTGTCAGTGAAGGAGCAAACATGCCGAGTACATTAGAAGCCGTTGATCTATATATTGAAAATGGTATTTTATACGGACCTGCAAAAGCTGCTAATGCCGGCGGGGTTGCAACCAGTACTTTGGAAATGGCTCAAAATTCTGCTCACGGGCATTGGACGATGGAGCAAGTGGATGAGAAACTGAAACAAATCATGGTGAATATCTTCAAGTCAGTTAATGAAACTTGCCAAGAATATGATTTAGGAAACAACTATCTAGCGGGTGTAAATATTACTTCGTTCGTAAAGATTGCCGATGCAATGATCCATCAAGGAATCGTGTAAATAAAGAGAAGTCAGTCTCAAACCGATGTGAAATCGGATTTGAGACTGACCTTTTTTAGTTATTTGATAAAAAATTTAAAACATGCCCAATCCATCTTCAGAAAGGTTAATATAAATATTTTTAGCTTGCGTATAGGCATTAAGAATCATCTTGTGAGTTTCGCGCCCGATACCTGAATTCTTGTAGCCACCAAATGGCGCACCAGCCTCGAATGAATTGTAAGTATTTACCCATATCCGGCCAGTTCGAATTCCGCGTGCGACTTTCATGGCCGTGTTCAAGTTTGTTGTCCAGACACCACCACCCAATCCATATTCATTATCGTTGGCCATTTCGATAACGTCATCTACATCCTTGAATTTTATGACTGTTCCGACTGGTCCGAAAATTTCTTCTTGTGCTACCCGCATGTCATTGGTCGTTTCTAATAATGTTGGTTTAAAGAAAGCGCCCTTGGACAATTCACCGTCCTTGAAACGTTCGCCACCCGTTAGAATTTTGGCGCCTTCAGCTTTTCCGATTTCGATATATTTTTCAATGGTCTCAATTTGTTTTTCATTCACCTGTGCTCCCATCTGGGTGCTGGAATCAAGGGGGTCACCAACTTTGACCTTCTCAAACGCGTTTGTTACTTTTTCCATAAACGTATCGTAGATTGATTCTTGGACAAAAATACGTGAACCAGCAGAACAGACTTGACCTTGATTAAATAAAATTCCCATCTGTGAACCTTCCAGTGCTAAATCGAGATTTGCATCTGCGAAAAATATATTTGCCGATTTTCCTCCAAGTTCCAGAGTGGAAGGGATGAGGTTCTCGGCAGCTGAAATGCCAATTCCACGTCCGACTTCTGTTGATCCAGTAAAAGCAATCTTATCGATTCCTTTGTGATGTTGCAGATAATCGCCTGATTTAGAACCACGTCCCGTAATAAGATTAAAAACACCTTTGGGTAATACATCATTAAGGATTTTGGCTAATTCCAAAACACTCAATGAAGTGCTTGAAGAAGGACTAAAGACTACCGTATCACCAGCGGCTAAGGCAGGCGCAATTTTCCAGGCTGCCATCAAGAAAGGG
The DNA here is from genome assembly GCF_052266715.1 of Jeotgalibaca sp. A122. Lineage (NCBI taxonomy): Bacteria > Bacillati > Bacillota > Bacilli > Lactobacillales > Carnobacteriaceae > Jeotgalibaca > Jeotgalibaca sp. A122. The sequence goes on from NZ_JBQPRB010000005.1 coordinate 179,666, forward strand.
AAGTTCCAGGGGACGATTTGAGCTACTACTCCAATTGGTTCGCGAATAATCATGGACATGATATCACTCGTCAACATCTTGACGCTGTCTTCTTCAGAACGAATGACTCCCGCGAAATAACGGAAGTGATCCACAGCCAATGGAATATCGGCGTTCATGGTTTCGCGAATCGGTTTACCGTTATCCAGTGTTTCGATGGTCGCAAACTTTTCTAAATCTGCTTCGATGCGGTCTGCGATCTCTAATAAGAGGGCACTACGTTCTTTAACGGAGGTTTTACTCCATGATTTAAAAGCATCCTGTGCAGCAGTGATGGCAGCATCGACATCGTCATTGGTGGCATCGACTAGAGTAGCTAAAGATTTCCCTGTAGCCGGATTGTAGGAAGTAATCCGATCCGAACCACTACCATTCGTCCATTCACCATTAATGAGTAACTGATACTCTTTATCAAGTAATTTACTTAAATCTACCATTCCAACATTCCTCCTAATATTCTGATTACAATATCACTATAACTTAAAACGGCATTAATTGTAAACGCTTCCGTTCCGTATAAAGGAATGCGTATCCCGAAAATAAGATTAAAATTTTTTAATTTATCGCTTGTGAACGAATGCTCTAACATTTTGTTATACAAAGTATGCAACAGATTGATAGGGTGTTTAATATTCATGATGGAGATTTTTTTTGAAATAATGAAACCAGAGGCACTTTGAAACTGTTTCGATAACAAAGGCGACAACATAACAATTCCTTGAAAATAAAAATAGTACAGGTGCTGAAAATAGGTATAACAGAGTAGGACAGTAAACGCTATTATACGATTGGAGTTAAGTGATAAAAAACAGATTAAATCGCATATAACGATTCGTTCAACTGTGAACAATGGCATTCGTAAAAACGGTTCCATTATTATAGGAGCAACTAAAAACAGTTAAAAAAGATTGTCAATACCTTGCATTAAATGGAGGGCAGTGGTAAATTATTCATGTGAGGTAACAAGATTAATACAGTTTTTTGAAACTGTACAAAAAACTCATCATTATGATGAAATCTCAATTGTAAAGAGAGGAATGTGTTAGCATGGCTACAAAAAAAGAGAAAATTGATATTGACGTATTATTAAATCCGTCAAACACAGATTTTCGCATGGTTCAAATTTTGGATGAGGAAGGTAATGTCGTAAATCCCGATATGATGCCTGACGTTTCTGATGAAGAACTTGTGCAATTCATGTCTGATATGGTTTGGTCAAGAATTTTACACGAACGTTCAACAGCACTAAACCGCCAAGGACGTTTAGGATTCTACGCACCAACAGCTGGTCAAGAAGCGAGTCAACTAGGTTCAATCGCTGCAATCGAAAAAGAAGACGTATTGCTTCCAGGTTATCGTGATGTTCCTCAATTAATTAAACATGGTCTACCTTTATCACAAGCATTCTTGTGGTCAAGAGGGCACGCTGATGGAAACCTATACCCAGAAGATTTGAAAGCTTTGCCACCACAAATTATTATTGGGGCACAATACATTCAAACAGCTGGTGTGGCTTTAGGTCTTAAAAAACGTGGTAAGAAAAACGTTGCTGTAACTTATACAGGTGACGGTGGTTCTTCACAAGGTGACTTCTATGAAGGTATCAACTTTGCTGGTGCATACAAAGCTCCTGCAATCTTCTTTATCCAAAATAACGGCTGGGCTATTTCTACTCCTCGTCACGTACAAACTGCTGCCGTTACATTGGCACAAAAAGCAGTTGCTGCTGGAATCCCAGGTATTCAAGTTGACGGTATGGACTTCTTAGCAGTTTATGCTGTAACTAAAAAAGCGCGTGAATATGCAGTAGCAGGAAACGGTCCTGTACTTATTGAAACAATTACTTACCGTTTCGGACCACATACACTTTCAGGTGATGATCCAACTCGCTACCGTGACAACGATGAGTTAGAAGGATGGCAAGCAAAAGATCCACTAATTCGTATGCGTAAATTCTTGGTTGGAAAAGGTCTATGGACTGAAGAAAAAGAAAACGAAGTAATTGAAGCTGCTAAAGAAGAAATTAAAAATGCAATCACGGAAGCTGACAAAGCTCCTAAACAAAAAGTTTCTTCATTCTTGAAGAACATGTTCGAAGAACCAACACAAGGTATCAAAGAACAAATTGAAATTTTCGAAGCAAAGGAGAATGAATAATCATGGCTCAAATGACTATGATCCAAGCGATTACAGATGCGCTTGCACATGAACTTGAAAGTGATCCAAATGTACTGATTTTTGGTGAAGACGTTGGTAAAAACGGTGGTGTTTTCCGTGCTACTCAAGGTCTACAAGAGAGATTTGGTGAAGACCGTGTATTCGATACTCCTTTAGCTGAATCAGGTATTGGTGGATTAGCAATCGGTCTTGCACTTGAAGGTTACCGTCCAGTTCCAGAAGTTCAATTTTTCGGTTTTGTATTTGAAGTAATGGATTCAATCGTTGCTCAAATGGCTCGTTACCGTTACCGTATGGGTGGTACACGTAATATGCCTATCGTAGTTCGTTCACCATTTGGTGGTGGTGTTCATACACCAGAATTGCACTCTGACAACCTAGAAGGCCTAATGGCACAATCTCCAGGTGTTAAAGTTGTTATTCCATCAAACCCTTACGATGCAAAAGGTCTAATGATCTCAGCTATTCGTGATAACGACCCAGTTATCTACCTAGAGCACATGAAACTTTACCGTTCATTCCGTGACGAAGTTCCAGAAGAGTCATACACTGTTCCAATCGGAAAAGCAGCTATTACTCGCGAAGGTAAAGACGTTTCTGTCATTACTTACGGAGCAATGGTACGTGAAGCAGTTAAAGCTGCTGAAGATTTAGAAAAAGAAGGAATCTCAGTAGAAGTTGTTGACTTACGTACTGTTTCCCCATTAGATGTTGAAACAATTATCGCTTCTGTTGAAAAAACAGGCCGCGTAGTAGTTGTTCAAGAAGCACAACGTCAAGCCGGTGTTGGAGCAATGGTAATGTCAGAAATTTCTGAACGTGCTATTCTTTCTCTAGAAGCGCCAATCGGACGTGTAGCAGCTCCAGATACAGTATTCCCATTTGGTCAAGCAGAAAACGCTTGGTTGCCAAATGCTTCTGATATCGAAGCGAAAATTAAAGAAGTTTACAACTTCTAATTTATTTAATCTGCAGGATAAATACAGTTTATTAAGAACTGTATTTTTCCCTGTTTATTAGAGCAAACAGGTAAAGATACAATCGAAGGGATGATATGATAATGGCTTACAAATTCAAATTGCCTGCATTAGGCGAAGGAATCATGGAAGGCGAAGTTGCTTCATGGCCAGTTAAAGAAGGCGACACAATCAACGAAGATGATACATTAGTTGAAATCCAAAACGACAAATCTGTAGAAGAGATTCCATCTCCAGTTACTGGAACAATCACAAAAATCGTGGTTGCAGAAGGTGAAGTTGCGGTTATCGGTGATGTATTAGTTGAAATCGATGTACCTGGATACGAAGATACAGAAGAGGCAGCACCGAAAGCTGAAGCGGCTCCGGCAGCAGCACCTGCGCCAGCGGCTGAAACAGCAGCACCAGCAGCTTCAGGCGGCGTTTTCCAATTCAAATTGCCAGCACTTGGCGAAGGAATCATGGAAGGCGAAGTTGCTTCATGGCCAGTTAAAGAAGGCGACACAATCAACGAAGATGATACATTAGTTGAAATCCAAAACGACAAATCTGTAGAAGAGATTCCATCTCCAGTTACAGGCAAAATTGTTCGTATTGTAGTTCCTGAAGGTTCCGTTGCAGTGATTGGTGATGTTTTGGTAGAAATCGATGCACCAGGACACAACGACGCAGCAGCAACTGCACCAGCAGCAGAAGCAGCTACTCCTGCAGCAGCTCCAGTATCAGCAGAGGCACCAGCAACTACAGGCGTTCCAGCGGCAGCAGATCCAAACAAACGTGTTTTGGCTATGCCATCTGTTCGTCAATATGCGCGTGAAAAAGGCGTGGATATTACCCAAGTTGCACCATCTGGTAAAGGTGGACGCGTTTTGAAAGCTGATATTGATAACTTTGGTTCTCAAGCACCAGCGGCAGCTCCTGCAGAAAAAGTTGCAGAAACAGCCACAGCACAAGCACCAGCGGCAGCTCCAGCAAAAGAAGCAGCTCCAGCACAACCATACACTTCAAACGTAGGCGAAATGGAAACACGTGTAGCAATGACAGGTATGCGTAAAGCTATTGCTAAAGCAATGGTTAACTCTAAACATACTGCTCCACATGTTACGCACCATGACGAAGTTGAAGTTTCTAAACTATGGGATCACCGTAAGAAATTCAAGGATATTGCTGCAGATAAAGGCACAAAACTTACTTTCTTACCATACGTTGTGAAAGCATTGACTGCTACATTACGTGAATTCCCAATCTTGAACGCTTCTATCGATGATGCAACAAACGAGATTGTTTACAAAAACTACTTTAACATCGGTATCGCAACAGATACAGATGCTGGCTTGTTTGTTCCAAACGTTAAAGATACAAACTCTAAAGGCATGTTCCAAATCGCTGACGAAATCAACGAATTGGCTGCAAAAGCGCATGACGGTAAGTTAAAAGCTGACGAAATGAAAAATGGTTCCATCACTATCAGTAACGTCGGTTCAGTAGGTGGCGGTTGGTTCACACCAGTAATCAATCACCCGGAAGTTGCTATTTTGGGTATCGGGACAATCGCACAACAACCAATCGTGAATGCTGAAGGTGAATTGGCAGTGGGACGCGTACTGAAACTTTCCCTAAGCTATGACCACCGTGCGATTGATGGTGCGACGGCTCAAAAAGCTTTGAACAACATCAAACGTTTGTTAGCTGATCCAGAATTATTATTGATGGAAGGATGATTTAAGAATGGTAGTAGGCGATTTCGCAGTTGAATTAGATACAGTTGTGATTGGTTCCGGACCTGGTGGCTACGTGGCTGCCATCCGTGCTGCACAAATGGGACAAAAAGTAGCAATTATCGAACGGGAATGGATCGGCGGCGTTTGTTTGAACGTTGGTTGTATTCCTTCAAAAGCTTTGATTGCTGCTGGACACCGTTATCAAGAAGCTTTGAACTCTGAAATTTTCGGAGTGACTGCTGAAAATGTAAAACTTGATTTTACAAAAACACAAGAATGGAAAGACAACAAAGTTGTTAACACTCTGACAAGTGGGGTTACTTACTTGTTGAAGAAAAACAAGGTTGAAATTATCATGGGGACTGCATTCTTTAATGATGCAAACACATTGCGTGTTTTCACTGAAGATGCTGCTCAAACATATACTTTCAAAAATGCAATTGTTGCAACTGGTAGTCGCCCAATCGAAATCAAAGGTTTCAAATTTGGCGGACGTGTCATCGACTCAACTGGTGGTTTGAACTTGAAAGAAGTTCCTAAGAAACTAGTTATCGTTGGTGGTGGGGTTGTTGGTACTGAACTAGGAACAGCTTACGCAAACCTAGGTGCAGAAGTAACAATTCTTGAAGGTTCTCCACAATTGTTGCCATCTTTTGAAAAAGACATGGTTAAACTTGTTGAAAAATCATTCAAAGATAAAGGTATCAACTATGTAACAAATGCAATGGCTAAAGAGGCTGTTGATAACGGAGACAGCGTAACTGTTAAATATGAAGCAGCTGGTAAAGAAGAAGCAATCGAAGCTGACTACGTAATGGTAACAGTTGGTCGTCGTCCAAACACAGATGATTTAGGTTTGGAAGTAGTAGGTGTTGAAATGACTGAACGTGGTTTAGTTAAAGTAGATAACCAAGGACGCACAAACGTCAAGAACATCTATGCTATCGGAGATATCACACCTGGGGCTGCTCTTGCTCATAAAGCAAGTTATGAAGCTAAAATTGCTGCTGAAGCAATTTCTGGCAAACCAGCTGCTATCGATTACACAGCAATGCCTGCAGTTGCCTTTACAGATCCTGAATTGGCTACAGTTGGTTTGACTGAAAAAGAAGCAAAAGAAAAAGGCTTGAACGTTAAAGGGCATAAATTCCCATTATCAGGTAACGGTCGTGCGTTGTCATTGAACGCTACTGAAGGGTTCGTTCGTTTAGTAACGACTAAAGAAGACAATGTTATCGTTGGTGCACAAGTTGCCGGCGTGAGCGCATCTGACGTAATTGCTGAATTAGGTTTAGCAATTGAATCAGGCATGAACGCAGATGACATTGCATTGACAATCCATTCTCACCCATCCCTATCTGAAACAGTTATGGATGCTGCAGAATTGGCATTGGGATTACCAATCCATATTTAAGATGCTTGTATAAACCCAGAAACAGGACTTTTGTCTTGTTTCTGGGTTTTCTTTTTTAAAAGAGGTGTTATTCTGTGTTATGATTAGAGAAACTATTGTGGAGGTTACGAATGAAAAATTATAGTTATCCACTTGATTTAGATTGGACACACGCAGAGATGGTGAAAGTGGTGTCTTTGTGGAATGCAGTCGAATCTGCCTATGAGGGTGGGATTAGCCGTGAAGAATTTATAAAAAAATATCGTGCATTTAAAGAGGTTGTTCCTTCTAAAGGTGAAGAAAAACAATTGGGCAATGCATTTGAGAAAATTTCCGGCTATTCATTGTACCAAGTGGTTAAAGCTTCACAAAATGAAAATAAAACCATTAATATGGATAAACAAAGAAAGTAGGGGGATGCAGTATGGATTATGTAGCAATGGCCGAAATGGTTCGTGAGTGGGTAAATGAAGCCGGAGATATATTACGTGAATCCTTAACTGATACCTCGATTAAGATCGAAGAGAAGTCAGCGCCCAGTGATTTAGTAACCGAAATGGATCGTTTTATTGAAGCATTCTATGTCAATAAAATTCGTGAGAATTTCCCTGATCACAAAATATATGGGGAAGAGGGAACTTATGATGAAATTAACGACCTCTCGGGTTTCATCTGGATAATTGACCCAATTGACGGCACGCTGAATTACGTTAAACAAAAAAGTAATTTTTGTACGATGCTGACTCTATTTAATGATGGGGAGGGCGTTTTAGCGTTTATAAATGATGTTATCAATAAAAGGGTTTATCATGGGGTTAAAGGGCATGGTGTTCGTTGTAATGACGAAATACTAGAACCTGTACCCAACCATACCTTAAAAGATGGCCTGGTAGCCTTAAATACAAAAATGGTGATGCTTCAGCCCGAAACTTCCAATAAAATCGTGAAGGAAGCATTAGGAGTTCGTTTGATCGGATCGGCCGGGTTGGAAATGGTTCAGGTGCTAACGAATCGTGTTTCTGCTTACGTCACAACGCCATTAAATTCTTGGGACATTGCACCTGGTTACATGTTAGGGACAGAACTTGGCTTATGTTTCACGCGTACAGACGGCTTACCAATCAATCTAATGGAAAAAAATCCTATAATCATTGCAAATTCAACGACTCACCAGGAAATTGTAAGTAAGTTTATCAATTAAAAACAATATTTTTCCATAGTAAGCTTTTCTCTTCCCAAACAAAAGCTGCCATGGTACAATGTAACAGTTGAAAAAGTACTTGAGATAAGTGAAAATATTGAGACAATATTTTCCGTAACCAGTTGAGCGACCCTTAGACTAATCAAAGTTGGGGTCTTTCTTTTTGGCAGTAAACAAGCGGAGGAATAATAAATGAAATTAAGAGAAGATATTAGAAATATCGCGATTATCGCCCACGTTGACCACGGTAAAACGACAATGGTTGACGAGTTATTGAAAAATTCTGATACCTTGGATGCACGTGCGAATCTTGAAGAACGCGCAATGGACTCCAATGATATTGAAAAAGAACGTGGTATTACAATTTTAGCGAAAAACACTGCAGTTTCTTATAAAGGAAACCGCATCAACATCATGGACACACCAGGTCACGCGGACTTTGGTGGAGAAGTAGAACGTATCATGAAAATGGTTGACGGTGTATTACTTATTGTCGATTCTTACGAAGGAACAATGCCGCAAACACGTTTTGTATTGAAAAAAGCTTTGGAACAAAAATTGATTCCAATCGTTGTTATTAACAAGATCGACAAACCAACTGCTCGTCCTGCAGAAGTTGTGGATGAAGTATTGGAATTGTTCATTGAACTAGGCGCAGACGATGACCAATTGGAATTTCCGGTTGTTTATGCCTCTGCATTAAATGGTACTTCAAGCTTGTCTGATAACCCAGCCGATCAAGAAGAATCAATGGATGCTATTTTTGATACGGTATTGGAACATATTCCAGCACCTATTGACAACTCTGATGAACCACTTCAATTCCAAGTAGCGATGTTGGATTACAACGATTTCGTTGGCCGTATCGGTATTGGACGTGTATTCCGTGGAACAATCAAGGTTGGTGACCAAGTTTCCTTGATGAAACTTGATGGTACAGTTAAAAACTTCCGCGTCACAAAATTATTCGGTTACTTCGGTCTAGATCGTATAGAAATCAACGAAGCCGTTGCTGGTGATTTGATCGCCGTTTCAGGTATGGAAGATATCTATGTGGGTGAAACAATTACTCCTGTTGACCATCAAGAAGCTTTGCCTGTCTTGCATATTGATGAACCAACATTACAAATGACTTTCTTGACAAACAACTCACCATTTGCTGGTCGTGAAGGTAAATTCGTTACTTCCCGTAAAATGGAAGAGCGCTTGATGAAAGAATTGCACACAGACGTTTCATTGCTTGTAGAAAACACAGCTTCACCAGATGCATGGATTGTTTCCGGTCGTGGAGAGCTTCATTTGTCCATCTTGGTTGAAAACATGCGTCGTGAAGGTTTTGAATTGCAAGTATCCCGTCCAGAAGTAATCATCAAAGATTTCGATGGCGTTAGATGTGAGCCGTTTGAACGTGTGCAAATCGATACCCCTGAAGAATACATGGGTTCTGTTATTGAATCATTGAGCTTGCGTAAAGGTGAAATGCAAGATATGGTTAACCCAGGTAATGGTCAAGTACGTCTTATTTTCCTTGTTCCTTCTCGTGGTTTGCTTGGTTATACGACAGAATTCTTGTCTATGACACGTGGTTACGGAATCATGGCTCATACATTTGATTCTTATTTACCAGAATTAACAGGTAAAATTGGCGGCCGTCGTAACGGTGCACTTGTTTCTACTGAAACTGGTAAAGCAACAACTTACGGAATCATGGGTGTTGAAGACCGTGGTACAATTTTTGTTGAACCAGGTACTGACATTTATGAAGGCATGGTTGTTGGTGAAAATGCCCGTGAAAACGACATTGCTGTAAACATCACCAAAGCTAAACAACAAACTAACGTCCGTTCAGCTAATAAAGATCAAACGAACGTTATCAAACGTCCTCGTATCTTGACTTTAGAAGAATCTTTGGAATTCATGGGCGAAGACGAATATTGTGAAATCACACCAAAATCTATCCGTCTGCGTAAACAAATTCTGGATAAAAACGAACGTGAAAAAGCTGCAAAACGTAAGAAAAAAGCAGTAGAAGGCGAAAACTAATAAAATATAGGACACCCCTCATCTCGATGACATTCGATATGAGGGGTGTCTTTTCTTTCAGACATGCATAAGGGTGTTGTGGCAACTAAAATGGTTTCATGTGCTGTAAACTTATGTGCTATAATAAATAAGACTCAATAAATGCTTGGAGGGGAATAAAGATGGACGCGATAACGAGGGAATTGGCATTTCAATTATTGATAGATGAAACTGAAAAAGTTTATACCCTAATCGATAGTCAAAAACAACATCTGTGTTTTGCAGCCTGTCCGGCCTTTGAGGAAGTTGTAGATACGCAATTATACGGCCTATCAAAACAAATTGATTATGCCGTAAAATTAGGTGTATTGGACCAAAATGCAGGTATGAAGATTTTGAGTGATTTGGAATATTCTTTAAATAACATGTATACCAACTACTATGAACAGAATAAGAATAACCCGCAATTTAAAGGGGAATAAGTTATGAATAAAACAGAAAATTCCGTATTTTCCAGTGTAAAACGAAAAATTAAGCTGTCAGATTGGAAGCTGATTATTCCGTATTTGGTATTATTAGGAACCGGGATCTTAATGGTTTATAGCTCCAGTAGCTACTTCGCCATGAGTCAATTTAATAATTCAGAATATTTTTTAATCAGACAATTTATATTTTCAGTCGGAAGTTTGCTGGTTGTGTTTCTGGGTTCCACACTATCGAAAAGACTGTTTACCTCGACAAAGTTCTTGGGAACGAGTCTCGTTGTCATATTTTTTCTACTCCTTTATGTACTATTAAAAGGAATAGCAGTAAATGGCGCGAGTGCTTGGATAGATTTAGGACTTTTTTCCGTCCAGCCATCCGAACTCCTGAAAATTATTATGGTTTTGTATCTCGCTACCTTCCTCTCAAGAAATGAGGAGAAGTTTGCTGATATACGGTCAGCTGAAGGTACAAATATATTTAAAAAGATTTTCGCAGTGGCTAAAAAACCCATTCTAGTTATCGTCACGCTTTTATTTTTAGTTTTAATCCAGCCCGATATGGGTGGGGTCATTATAATTGGGGCGATTTGCTTAACGATGCTTTTGATGAGTGGACTTCCATTTTGGATAGGGTTAATGACGTTTGGTGGGGTCATCGCTTTTTACTTAGCTTTTATTGGATTAATTAAATGGCAAGGCGGCTTGCCATTTCTACCCGGGTATATGATGGACCGCTTCACGGCTTTTCTTGATCCCTTTGCGGATGCTAAAGATTCTTCCTTCCAGTTAGTAAATTCTTTCTATGCTTTGGCAAGGGGGGGACTATTTGGAGTAGGAATCGGCGAAAGTGTGCAAAAAACAGGCTATCTACCCGAATCCTATACAGACTTCATTATTCCAATTATGGCTGAAGAACTGGGATTGATACGGGTATTGTTGGTTCTATTGACTTTCTTTTATCTCGTATTCCGTATCTTCAAAATTAGTTTAGGAATAAAGGATTCTTTTGGACAATTGGTTTGTATTGGAATGGGGACACTGTTCCTTGTACAGGGTACGATTAATGTCGGAGGAGCAGTAGGGATTTTACCTTTAACCGGGGTCACGTTTCCTTTCGTAAGCTACGGTGGATCCAGTTTGATTGTTTCTTCTGTTGCTTTGGCCATCGTCAATAATATATATATTAATGATCGTTTAATACATGCGCGATTGGATTAGGATGGTACTATTTGTTTAAGAAATTTTTTTTATTATTTGCTTTGTTGATAATGGGGCTGTATTACGTCCCCATTTTGTATAGTGAACGGGAGATAGTATCTGAGCCGATAACTACAAATCCTAATTATGCGACTTCGATGAATGCGGACGATACAGTATACCCGTTGCCCGTCAGTGGCTTCGAACATTATGTGGGACAACCTGTTCAAGCTTATGTAGACCGTCATGGTGATCCTGACAAGGTTTATTCCGATGAGGCTGAAGGTAAGAGTTGGTGGACTTACCACTTGGATTTAAGTGAATTTATTCAACTCGAAATTCAGGATGAGGTTATTCAGTCTCTTTTTGTACTGGGGAGTGATATCCAGACCGGTGCCATTCAGATAGGGATGAATCGCCAAAATGTTTATGATGAGACAGCATTAGGCAATCATTTCGATTTTAAGGCTCATGGACAACAATACTCTCTTACATTAAAAAGAGAAGAATGGGAATACTTCCCCTTAGTCCAGTTTGACAATAATAGCTTCGCTGTGTTGTATTTCCATCCAGAAACTCATGAAATTTATGGCATTCGCTATTTATCTCCGGAGACATTGCTGGGCTTAAATTACTACGAAATTGCGGGCAATGACTCGACGTCAAAGCGTGTAAGCGCCAATGAATCAAACCACTTGATGGAGCATTATATAAATGCGGTACGCAACGAATTTGAGACTGCTTCTCTTGTTAAATCAGAAGCATTATCCATATATGGTCAGGAACTTTTAAAGGAAGAAGGATTAAATTCGCTTACTTTTAAGGGCTTGTCCGAAGAAACGAAGCTAAGAGTAGAAAATGAAGGGAAAACTGTCGAATTTTTAATCGGTGATGAAATAATTGATCCGGCTATGCGATTTGGATTATTATTTTTGGATGAAACTAACCGACGACTACTTCTCAATTCACGATTTACCGCTTTTTCAATCACGAAAATAAATGATGATTTAGTGTTGGTATTTGAATCTGGAAAGGTGGGTTCAGATGATTATTAATGAAGAATTATTTGCCATTGAATCGCAATGTGAGCGCATGCTGGCACTTATTAGAAATTCTGTTGCGATGCACACTTTCAAGCTCGCAAAAGAAGCTTTAGAAGACTCCGAGGAAGCGCAAGAAAAAATAAGGCATTTTAACCATATAAAAACTGAATTTGAAAAAATAGAAGCATACGGATCATATGCGCCGGGATTTAAAGAACTGCGTACTAAACTATTTGCATCAAAGCGTGAAATGGACTTGGATGATGTTATCTACAATTACCGCATTGCCGAAAGAGATTTGCAAGTTCAACTGGATTTGATTGCAAAGAAACTAGCTACAGCAGTATCTGAAAATATTTTGGTTTCTGCTGGGGATGCTTTTTCATTATCAATGATTGGGTTGCCGGCAGCATGTGAAATTCATTTAGGAAAGAGGAAAGATATTGAGCTTTGAAGCAACCAAAAGACAAGGCATCATTATTTGGGTATATACATTGCGTCAATTGAAAAACCTTCGACGTTTTGGCTATATCCATTACGTTTCAAACCGTCTGAAATATATTGTGATGTATGTCGATAAAGATCAGATAGAAGAAAAAATCAAACATTTAAATAGTTTACATTATGTACGTAAAGTTGAGAGGTCATATCGACCCGATATTGATATGACATTTTCTGACAGCTTGAGCCAGTTCAAGAAAAAAAATGAGACAGTAGAATCATAACGGGGGAATAGTTATGCGTGTTATAGCAGGTGAATATAAAGGGCGGCCATTGAAGGCTGTGCCAGGTGATAATACACGACCCACAACAGACAAGGTTAAAGAATCCATTTTTAATATCATTGGCCCCTATTTTGATGGGGGCTATTGTTTTGACATGTTTTCTGGTAGTGGGGGGTTAGCAATCGAGGCAGTATCCCGTGGAATCGATCATGCTTTACTATCTGAAAAGAATCGAAAAGCAATCCAGATTATTCATGAAAACATTGAAAAGACCAAAGAACCTGAAAAATTTACGGTGATGATAGGCGATTCCCGGAAAAATTTGGTTCAATTTGCTGAGACGAATCCTGGTATTACATTTAAACTTGTGATTATAGATCCGCCCTATAAAGCAGAAAAAACAGAAGCAGACATTCAATTATTGTTGGCACACCATTTGATTGATGAGAATACGACTTTGGTATGTGAAATGGATCGTATTAACTCACTTCCTGAAGAAATCGACTCCTTCTACAAACGGAAACGGGTTGAATATGGAACGATAGCAATAGAAGTTTTTGAAGGAAAAGAGGAAGGTGTGCAGTAATGGATAAAAAAATAGCAATATTTCCAGGTAGTTTTGATCCTTTAACAAATGGCCATGTAGATCTTTTGACGCGAGCTTCGCGTCTTTTTGATGAAGTGGTTGTGGCTGTGGCTACAAATATTACTAAACAATCACTTTTTAATGGAGAAGAGCGCGTAGCTTTGGCGGAAAAAGTCTTGGCCGACATACCCCATGTCCGGGTTGTACGTCATACAGGTGGCTTGACGGTTGATATGGCCAAAAAATTAAAAGCAACCGCTCTGATTCGCGGGATTCGCAACGTTAAAGACTTTGAATATGAAGAGAGCATAGCAATGATGAATCGGACTCAGTTTCCAGAGTTGGAAACTGTTTTTATTCTGGCTTCGGATCGCTATCGATTCCTGAGTTCCAGTCTAATTAAAGAAGTAGCAATGTTCGGTGGCGATGTTTCCGAATTATTGCCTCCCGTAGTTAATGCAGCAGTAATTGAAAAGTATGCGGGGCAAAAAAATAAATAAATATTTTAGTGGTTGCTATTCAAGTTTTCACTCAAGGAGATGAATGAGGCATTGAATTATGATGTAATAATTATCGGATGGGGCAAAGCTGGGAAAACATTAGCCAAACAATTTGCAACATCGAGAAAAAAAGTTGCGATTATCGAAAAGACAAAAGCAATGACAGGCGGTACCTGTATAAATATTGCCTGCATTCCTACTAAGGTACTTGCTGTTGATTCAGCGACAGGGATATCATTTGACCAAGCTTTCATACGCCGAAATCTTGTTGTTCAAAAGCTCAATGAAACTAACTACGCCAATCTCGCTAATGAAGATACTGTTGATATTTATTTTGGTGAAGGTTCATTTAAAAATGATGAAGTAATCGTCGTACGTGGTGGGGACGAAAGTATTGAATTGACTGGAGAACTGGTATTTATTAACACTGGGGCGCAAAGTATTTTGCCGGACATTGCTGGATTAAAGGACAGCAATTTTGTTTATGATTCAACGCAACTGCAGGAGTTGCCTACAGTGCCACAGACGTTGGGGATATTGGGTGCTGGGAATATTGGGTTGGAATTTGCTTCCATTTATGCCGGATTTGGATCAGCAGTCACGTTGATTGAGTCCAGTTCCAAAATCCTGAAGCGGGAAGAGCCTGAGATTCGTGAAGCAATACTGGAAGTGTTGGCGAATCGTGATATTCAACTCTTACTGGAAACCGAAGTTGTCACTGTTCACAATGATGATAGTGGTATTCATTTGGAAACAAAAGCCGGCGAAATGTATACTTTTGATGTGTTATTAGTCGCGACTGGTCGTAAACCAAACGTTGAGGGATTGGGACTAGAAAACACTTCAATTAAACAAACGGAAAACGGCGGTATCTGGACAAATGAATTTCTTCGTACTTCCGTTGATAATGTTTTTGCATTAGGAGATGTAAGAGGAGAAGAGCAATTCACCTATGCTTCCCTGGATGATGCGCGTATCATCAACAGCTATCTCTATGGAGACCATGCGTATACTTTGGCAGAACGAAAAAATTTGCCCTCTAGTGTTTTTATCGAACCGCCTTTCGCTCGTGTCGGTCTAACAGAAGAAGAGGCTATTGAAGCTGGACTTCTGGTGAAGACAAATGTCCTGCCAGTGGCTAAAATGCCAAGAGCGCATGTCATAAATGACAAACGCGGTCTTTTCAAAGCCGTCATTGAAGAAGGAAGCAATCGAATCGTGGGTGCTAGCTTGTTTGGCCAAGAATCACCAGAGATTATCAATATTATCAAACTGGCGATGGATAATGATTTATCGTCAACGGTGCTGAAAAACCAGGTTTTCACGCATCCAACGATGGCAGAAAACTTGAATGACCTATTTCAATAACTTGCGGTTCTTGGTTATCTGGTGTTGGTGAAGGAAATGCCCTTCGGCCTGCGTGTTTGCTTGTGTACTGCCGTGGGACCGCCCTGAGCCTGTAGTCTCCGGGCTTGCAAGCCTCAAAGGGACCGTAGACGCTGAAGCATCAACGGTCCCTACTTTCGCATTGCATCCTTGACACGGCCACAAGCAACCCTACCGTCCTTCGGGATTTCCGAGAAGAATACCTACCAACACCATAAATAATAGAACCAATATTATAGAGCCTGACTTGCAAACCACCCGTAACCGGGTGGTTTTTTGTTTTTCCAATTACTTTGAAAATAATTTTGAGCAAAATAAAACTTTTTGCGTTTTTTTGCTTATATATACATAGGAGGTGAAACAGTGGAGAAATATAAAAAATGGCGGGTTCTCATTCTTGCCAGCATAGGTCTTATTCAACTAATCGTTATCATATTTATCATATTATCTTCGAATACGAAAGAAACGGAGGAGCCACCCAATTCTTGGTTAATGGAGTCCCAAGTTGAAGTAATGAGTGAGACTTCCTCAGAGTTAGAGCCGATTTTTTGGGTAGTGGATGTTAAAGGCGCAGTAGTCAAACCTGGTATATATGAAGTCGCTAAAAATATGCGGGTTCAAGATGCCATTGATTTGGCTGGTGGTATCTTGCCAGATGCGGAAACACGCCATCTTAATTTTGCCCAGCACCTTATGGACCAAATGCTGATATATGTTCCTTTGAAAGGAGAAGAGAGTGAAACAGAACCAGCTGATTCAATCCAGATTCCAGGGTCTGAAACAACTGACAATGAAAAAATAAATATAAATACAGCTGATGAAATGGCACTCCAAACTTTGCCCGGAATAGGGGGAAAGAAAGCCCAGCAAATCATAAGTTATCGTAGTGAAAATGGCTCTTTCACAACAATTGAAGATATCATGAATGTCAGTGGGATTGGACAAAAAACGTTTGATTCTTTTAAAGAGCTTATATCAGTTAAAAATTAAATCGGAGCATTCTGGACAAGGATAAAAAAATAGGTGGCATCACTTTTTTTATGGTGTATGATGGAATAAAAGGAGTGATGGGTGGATGCAACAAAGAATTCCCTGGAATCAATATTTTATGGCACAAGCAGTTTTATTATCATTGAGAAGTACATGTAAACGATTGGAAGTAGGCGCAACAATTGTTCGCGACAAGCGTATTATTGCAGGGGGCTATAATGGTTCTGTGTCTGGGGATGCCCATTGTATTGATGAGGGTTGTTATATAGTTGACGGACACTGTTTACGAACCATCCATGCTGAAATGAATGCCATTCTGCAGTGTGCGAAATTCGGGGTTCAGACTGAAGGCGCAGAAATCTATGTTACGCATTTCCCGTGTTTGCAATGTATGAAAATGATTCTTCAAGCGGGGATTAAAAAAATCTATTACTTGAGGGATTATCATAACCATGAATATGCAATTGCTTTGTTAAATAAAATGAATATTCCTTACGAACAAGTTTCCTTAAATCCTGAATATTTTAAATCCTTAACTGAAATGCCTCCAATTGAAGCGGAGGGCACAACCGGATATGACACTTGCTGCCAAGAACATCATCCAAAAGAATAAAGGCTATTATTTATTATGCAGTTTAACAGCCATTTCCCTCATCGTTCTCATTTTGTCTCCTAAAAATGGGTTCGCTTGGGGGATTTTTGGGTTGTTTGTGGCGCGTACTTTTGCCATGCGTTTTCGACCACTCTGGTTAAGCACACTCATTATTCTAATCATTACCGGAACTCTAACGGTGTTGAATGAAGTCACAAATCGAACGATTTTAACACCTGCAATAAAAAGTGGAATTATTCGCATTGATCCCAATGAATATAGAGTGAATGGAAACAGTTTGAGTGGCACCGGGTGGCTATTGGATGAGTCAGTTGCCTTTTACCATCAGATGCAAAGTGAAGAGGAACAAGCGTATTGGCTTGATTTAACGATTCCTGTTCATGTACAAGCTCATTTTATTTTGGAAGAACCTGAATCGGCAACAAACCGTTTTCAATTCGATTATCAGGAATACCTCTACCGAAAGGGTATCCATTGGACCGTAGAAATAGAAAAAATCTCATCGATTACGGCCGACACCGCTTTTAACGGTTATTTTTCTAAATTTCGAACAGAGTCATTACGTTATCTAAAAAAAGGTTTACCGGATGATAAAACGGCTGATTATATAATGGCAATGTTGTTCAATCAAACGGATGATATTGAACGCTTAGCAATGACAGCTTACCGAAAGATTGGTATCTTACATATCTTTTCGATATCAGGCATGCACATTCATTTCTTGATTTCAGCACTGGAGTATGGTCTACTGCGCATCGGAATAACCAGAGAAACGACACGTCCGCTACTACTGGTCACCGTCCTCTGTTATGGCTTTCTAACCGGAGGAGGTATAGGTGTTTTCCGGGCATTGTTTACACATGCTGTTCTCCTGGTTTCAGGTGTGTTGGGAGAAGAGGTGGATGTAAAGGATGCTTTTGCGTTTGCCATCTTATTCGCTTTATGGCAAAACCCTTATCTTGTTTTTAGTATTGCTTTTCAGCTGAGTTATACATTATCGGGATTATTGTATTTTTTGAGTCCAAGATTCAAGGGGATGAAACGTCATGCCTTTATCAAGGATTTGTTGCTTTCTGTTATGATGACGACAGTATCCGGGCTTTTCCTGAGCTACCATTATTTTGAAATAACATGGATAGGGATGTTCGTTAACATTCTTTTCAGTTTCTTTTTTTCCAGTTTGCTCTTCCCCGTCTTTTGGTTATTAGCCATGCTGTCTTTATTGCGTTTTCCTGTTTCTGTTGTTTCGCTGCTCACACAAAAAGTGGCTTTTCTGTTGGAATATTTGGAAAAATGCTCACAATGGCTTGCAGATGCCAACTGGCTATTGATGATAACGGGAAGGCCTGGACTTATCTGGTATCTATTGTTAGGAATCATCATAATCATTTTTTTGACGGCAATTGAGCAGAGAAAATATCAATATACAATGACTTTGATCCTGATTGGTGGCTTTACAGGTTTTTACCTACTTCCCCTTATTAATCCAGAAGGGCGCGTTATTATGCTGGATGTGGGACAGGGAGATGCTATTCTAATTAAAATGCCTTATCGGGAACAAACCGTACTGATTGATACGGGGGGAGTCGTTTCATTCAATAGTGAAGAAGCT
The DNA here is from genome assembly GCF_052266715.1 of Jeotgalibaca sp. A122. Lineage (NCBI taxonomy): Bacteria > Bacillati > Bacillota > Bacilli > Lactobacillales > Carnobacteriaceae > Jeotgalibaca > Jeotgalibaca sp. A122. The sequence continues at coordinate 198,334 of NZ_JBQPRB010000005.1, forward strand.
GCCTGGAAAATAAGAGAGAGCAGTGATAAGCATGGTCGGGATTTGGTATCGGCCATCAAAGCTGAAGGGGTTACGCATTTGGACGCGGTATTACTGACCCATAGTGATTCAGATCATATTGGCAATCTTGGTTATCTAGCCAATGAGATAAAGATAAATAAATTGTTCATTGCCAGTGGCATGGAAGAAACGGCTACGTTTCAAGCGGAAATGAAAGAGATTAGAAAATTGCCTCCAATAGTGCCCTTGATTTCCAATAAAACGTTCAGGGTGGATTCACTCATTTTTCAAGTGTTGAATCCCGAAACTAAACGAGCAGGGGAAAATAATGATTCGTTGGTCTTGTACAGTCGTATTGGCAGTTTAAATTGGCTCTTTACGGGGGACTTGGAAGAAAAGGGGGAGCGTGAGCTGATGAAACGCTATCCCGCTTTAAAAGTCGATATTTTGAAAGTGGGACACCATGGTAGTATAACATCTACTTCGGAAAGCTTTTTAAAACAAATAAATCCCGAGGTTGCATTTATTTCTGTGGGGAGAAACAATCGTTATGGCCATCCAACCACAGAAGTAATCAAGCGGTTGGACGAAAATGCAACCAGGATATACCGGACCGATTTGAATGGAGCGGTCCATTACATTTTTAAAGGACAAGAAAAATGGATAGATATTATGCTACAATAAGAGCATTAAAAGACGATTGTGATGTGAAAGAATGAGTTACGCAACAGAAATAGCTAATATTAAAAAGGGGCAGTTTAATCCCATTTATTTGTTGTTAGGAACGGAATCCTATTTCATAGAAGAAGCAAGGGCTGCTTTAATGGAATATGTCGTTCCGAAAGAAGACCAGGAACTTAACGTTGGTATGTACAATATGGATGAAGTCCCATTGGGGAATGCTTTGGAAGATGCTGAATCTTTACCGTTTTTCGGGGAACGACGTCTTGTCATTATCGATAACCCTATCTTTTTGACGGGTGAGAAACCCAAGGGGAATTTGGAACATGATGTTGCCTGGTTGGAATCGTATTTGGAGAATCCTTCTGAGTCGACCATCCTGGCAATATTTGCCCCTTATGAGAAGCTTGATAATCGTAAAAAAATAAGCAAGTTACTTAAAAAGCATGCGACAACAATTGATGTTAAACCTTTAGAAGCAGATGCCAGTCGCAAATTTCTTAGTCAGATGATAGCAAATGCCGGTTACAACATGGATCGCCAGACAGTACAATTTTTCTTTGAACGCATCGAAGACCAACTTTCCAAAGGCGTGCAAGAATTAGAAAAATTATTCCTGTCAGCCAGAGATGATAAAATAATCACCAAACAAATGGTTGAGGATTTAGTTCCGCGTAATTTGGAACAAAATATTTTTGAGATTGTCACGTACGTAATGAAAAAAGATGCTGAAAAAGCCATTCGGATTTATCGGGATTTGTTATTACAAAAAGAAGAACCCATCAAAATCAACGCTATCCTACTGGGACAATTTCGGTTGTTGATTCAGGTGTTTTTGTTATCTAAGCAAGGATACCAACAACCAGATATGGCTAAAGTCCTAAAAATACATCCTTATCGGGTTAAATTGGCAAGTCAGCAAATCCGTAAAATGGACGGACAGAAACTCATGCAGGCTTATTTGGGGTTAGTCGAAACAGAAGAGAAGATGAAAACAGGAGATGGAATGAAAGAAGTTCAATTTGAATTATTCATGTTGAAATATGCCAATACTTGATGAACACAAAAAAACAGACCGCCTAAACGGTCTGTTTTTTCATGAAAATTATTTGTTCAATTTTTTAGCAAGACGTGATTTGTCACGAGCTGCTTTATTAGCGTGGATTAGACCTTTAGAAGCTACAGAATCGATTGATTTGATTGCAGCTTGTAATAGAGTTTCGCTGTTTTCTGCACCTTCAGCTACGGCTGCTTCATATTTTCTGATAGCAGTACGCATAGCACTCTTTTGAGTATTGTTCAATTCGTTTGCTTTTTCGCTTGTGCGAACGCGTTTGATTGCTGATTCGATATTTGGCATTGGGTTCACCCCTCTTTCGGTATTTCTGTTTAGTCAGACAATTGTTGCCAACACGCCATATTATACAGAAATTCCAAGTTAAATGCAATAAAAAGTGGAAATACTCCAAATTGTTTTCATAATGCTTGATAGTTGGCGAATGAATGTTCTGGTGTTAGAATAGAGTGAGCACATATTACGGGTTTGTATGTAAGGAGAATCATAACAAATGGATCAATTTAAATTAGAATCGCAATACCAACCGAGTGGAGACCAACCGACTGCCATTCAACAGTTAGTTGAGGGTTTGAAAAAGGGTACCGATGCCCAAATTTTATTGGGTGCAACCGGTACTGGTAAAACTTTTACGGTTGCCAACGTTATTCAAGAAGTTAATAAACCCACTTTGGTGTTAGCGCACAATAAAACCTTGGCCGGCCAATTATATAGCGAGTTGAAGGAGTTTTTTCCTAATAATGCTGTTGAATATTTTGTCAGTTACTATGACTACTATCAACCAGAGGCGTATGTCCCATCCAGCGATACTTTTATTGAAAAAGAAGCCAGTGTCAATGATGAGATCGATAAATTGCGCCACTCTGCGACCAGTTCTTTAATAGAAAGACGCGATGTAATTGTGGTGGCGTCTGTTTCGTGTATCTATGGTTTAGTAAACCCGATGAACTACCGTGATCACGTTCTTTCCATTCGTAAAGGAATGACAATGGAGCGCAATGATTTATTAAGGCGTTTGGTTGATATGCAGTTTGAACGCAACGATATTGATTTTCAAAGGGGGCGCTTTCGGGTTCGTGGGGATGTCGTTGAAATTTTCCTCGCTTCACGAGACAGTGAAGCAATACGGGTCGAATTTTTTGGGGATGAAATTGATCGCATCCGGGAAATCGACGTTTTAACGGGGGAAATAAAAAACGACGTCGACCATTTCCCTGTTTTTCCAGCCACTCACTTTGTGGCAAATGAGGAACAGACATTACATGCAGTGGATACGATACGGGCTGAATTAAAAGAGCGTTTAGCCGAGTTAAGGGCAGATAACCGTTTATTGGAAGCCCAACGTCTGGAACAGCGTACGAATTATGATATGGAAATGTTAATGGAAATGGGCTACTGTAACGGTATTGAGAACTACTCACGGCACATGGATGGACGTAAACCAGGAGAAGCACCCTATACCCTACTGGATTTCTTTCCGGAAGATTATTTAATTGTGGTAGATGAATCCCATATGACCATGCCACAAATTCGAGGTATGTATAATGGAGATAAAGCTAGAAAACAACAATTAATTGACTACGGCTTCCGTCTTCCATCGGCACTCGATAACCGTCCTTTGAAATTGGAAGAGTTTGAGAATCATGTAAATCAAATCATCTATATTTCAGCAACCCCTGGTCCGTATGAATACGAAAAAACCGATCAAATTGCTCAACAGATTATTCGACCGACCGGCTTACTGGATCCAATTGTTGAAGTCCGTCCAATTAAAGGGCAAATCGACGATCTTATTGGCGAAATCAACGTGCGGGCAGAGCGGAACGAGCGCGTCTTTATTACGACCTTGACGAAGAAAATGTCAGAAGACCTGACCGACTATCTGAAGGAAGTGGGCATTAAAGTTAAGTACTTACACAGCGATATTAAAACGTTGGAACGAACCGAAATCATTCGCGATTTACGTTTAGGTGAGTTTGACTGCCTAATTGGAATCAACTTGTTACGAGAAGGTTTGGATGTTCCGGAAGTTTCATTGGTAGCTATATTAGATGCCGATAAAGAAGGTTTCTTGCGAAGTGAGCGGGCATTGATTCAAACGATTGGTCGTTCAGCACGTAATGAGCACGGCCGTGTCATCATGTATGCTGATAGAATAACGGATTCAATGAAAAAGGCGATGGATGAAACCAGCCGTCGTCGTAGCATTCAAGAAGCTTACAATAAAGAACATGGCATTACACCCAAGACCATTATTAAAGAAGTACGCGGCTTAATCGCCATCACCCATGCACCGGAGGATGTTGGTGAAACAGGAAGTACCTATGAAATCTTCAAAGCCATGAATAGGGAACAGAGACGAGAACTACTGGATCAAATTGATATGGAAATGCGACAAGCAGCTAAAGAATTGAACTTCGAGAAGGCTGCAGAATTACGTGATATTATTCTGGAACTGAAATCAGAGTATAAAGGCTTGTAATATTTTACTTGCGCTTTTATTATAAATGCGGTATTATAGCCTAGTCTAAATGACGAACCTTTTTCTTGGTTTTGCGAATCACCAACGCATTTCTCAGACTAAGGCATTATAAAAGAAGAGGTGAAAAAGAATGGCAATTTCAAAAGAACGTAAAAATGAAATCATCAAAGCATACGCTGTTCACGAAGGGGATACTGGTTCTCCAGAAGTACAAATCGCTGTATTGACTGAAGAAATCAACCACTTGAACGAACATGCACGTGTACACAAGAAAGACCACCACTCATACCGTGGTTTGATGAAAAAAGTTGGTCACCGTCGTAACTTGTTAGCTTACTTGCGTAACAAAGATGTGGCTCGCTACCGTGAACTAATCCAAAAATTAGGTCTACGTCGTTAATCATAACTAATGAAATGGATTCTCCCCGTGAGAATCCATTTTTTTTTGCAGAGTAGGGTTTTATGAGAATAGGGAGTTGGACATAACTAATCACACATGTAATATTTCCGATTTCATATATAATGAATATAAACAAAAAAAGGGGGGATTGATCATGAACCACAAAATATCTCGACACACCGAACTCACGACACGCGGTATGAACGCGGAACGCAAACGCGACAAACAAGCGGTGCAAAAGGAGCACGCCCGCCCGGATGAGGCGACGGTCATCGTATCAAAACCAAGCCTGTTCAGGAAATGGCTGGAAAAGTGGCGGAAAAAATAGTCCGGAAGAAACTTGGAACTGTAGACACACCTTGTATCCTTTCGGAAGGTTATATCCGATCAGAATTCCTTATTGAACTTTTGCACAATGTTTTTTGGTTAAAACTCATTTCTGCGTGTCAAACGGCAATGTTTAAGATATAATAGATTATGACTTCCTATGCTTGGCACTACTTTACAAACGTGAGGGTTTTAAATTGAAACCTTGACCTTTGTTAAGTAGTCAGCAATTTAGGAAAGTAAATTAAAAGGGGATTATACGCATGACAGAAAAGAAAGTATTCCAAATGGAATGGGCAGGCCGTCCATTACAAGTGGAAATTGGCCAAGTAGCCAAACAAGCAAATGGTGCAGTTTTGGTACGTTATGGCGATACGGTAGTATTGACTGCCGCTGTAGGAACAAAAGAACCAAAAGATACTAACTTCTTCCCATTAACTGTAAATTATGAAGAAAAAATGTATGCAGTGGGTAAAATCCCTGGTGGATTTATTAAACGCGAAGGTAGACCAAGTGAACATGCAACGTTAACAGCGCGTATGATTGACCGCCCAATTCGTCCAATGTTTGCCGACGGATTCCGTAATGAAGTTCAAATTACAAATACAGTAATGTCTGTGGAACAAGATTGCACACCGGAAATGGCTGCAATGCTAGGGTCTTCATTGGCACTATCTATTTCTGATATTCCTTTCAGTGGACCAATTGCAGGTGTGAATGTCGGTCGTGTAAACGGTGAACTTATTCTTAATCCGACACCAGCACAAATGGAAGAGTCTGATATCGAATTGACTGTTGCCGGTACAAAAGAAGCAATCAATATGGTAGAAAGTAGCGCCAAAGTAGTTGCTGAAGAAGATATGTTGCAAGCTCTGTTATTTGGCCATAAAAATGTTAAAGAACTTTGTGAATTCCAGGAACATATTGTTGCTGAAATTGGTAAAGAAAAAATGGAAGTAAAATTACTTTCCCATAATCCAGAACTAGTGGCAGAAGCAAATGAAAAATTCAGTGCTAAAATGAAAGACGCAATCCTAACAAAAGAAAAACTAGAGCGTTATGACAATATCGATGCGGTTAAAGCTGAGATTACTGATTACTTTACCGAGAAATACATGGAAGCAGAAAACTTCGTGGATATCATCAAGGAAATCGATCAAATTGCGGATGGAATCGAAAAAGAGCAAGTACGTCGTCTGATTACTGTAGACAAAATCCGTCCGGACTTCCGTCAATTGGATGAAATCCGTTCTTTGGATTCAGAAGTAGGTCTATTACCACGTGTTCATGGTTCAGGTATGTTTACGCGTGGACAAACACAAGCAATTTCCGCAGCTACTTTGGCACCACTTGGTGAGCACCAAATTTTGGATGGTTTAGGCGTTGAAGAAAGCAAACGTTTCATTCATCACTATAATTTCCCACAATACTCAGTAGGTAGCACAGGTCGTGCCGGCTCAGCTGGACGTCGTGAAATCGGGCATGGGGCACTTGGGGAACGTGCTTTGAAACAAGTCATTCCTGATGCAGAAGATTTCCCATACACAATCCGTTTGGTGGCAGATGTTTTAGAATCTAACGGTTCTTCTTCACAAGCAAGTATTTGTGCGGGGACATTAGCATTGATGGATGCAGGGGTTCCTATTAAAGCACCTGTAGCTGGTATCGCAATGGGTCTTGTTAAAGACGAAACAGACTACACAATCTTGACAGATATCCAAGGTATGGAAGACCACTTGGGTGATATGGACTTTAAAGTTGCTGGTACAAGAGAAGGTATTACTGCCTTGCAAATGGATATCAAGATTGATGGTATCACCGACCAAATCCTGGAAGAAGCATTGATTCAAGCTAAACAAGCACGTATCGAAATTCTGGATCACCTGGAGTCAGTTCTTGCTGAACCACGTACAGAATTATCTCCTTACGCACCGAAAATTGAGATGATGCAAATCAAACCAGATAAAATTAAAGTTGTTATCGGTAAAGGTGGCGACACAATCAATAAGATTATTGAGGAAACAGGTGTCAAAATCGATATCGATCAAGAGGGTAATGTCAGCATTGCTTCTGCAGATGCAGCGATGATTCAACGTGCGAAAGAAATCATTGAAGAATTGACTCATGAAGTAAAAGTTGGCGAAATTTACGAAGGTACCGTTAAACGAATTGAAAAATTTGGTGCTTTTGTAGAAATCACTAAAGGAAAAGATGGACTTGTTCATATTTCTGAAATTGCTAAAGAAAGAATCAAGCAAGTTGAAGATGTATTGGCAATTGGCGACAAGATTAAGGTTAAAGTTATCGAAATCGATAGACAAGGTCGCATCAATCTATCCCGCAAGGTATTACTAGAAGAACAAGAATAATATTAAACGGAAGAAGTACGGTATTTCCGTACTTCTTCATTTAATTTGTTGTTTATGTGTTTCGAGAGGAGATATTAAGTGCACGATTATATGGAAGCAGTTATAAAATTAGTAGATTTAAAGCAAAATTTACCGATTAATGAAAGCGTATTTAATGGTTTGAGACAAGCGATTATCCAGGGGATTATTCCAGCTGGGGATAGAATTAATGAAAAGGAGTATGCTGAAAGACTCAATATTAGCCGTACCCCTATCCGGGAAGCACTCCGTAGACTTGAAAAAGAGCAATTAGTGGAAAAGATTCCTGGATATGGGACAGTCGTAAAGAAAATTACGGTTGGAGATGCCATTGAAATATTTAAAATCCGTAAAGTATTGGAAGTTTTGGCAACAACGAATGCAATGCATATTATGTCTGAGGAAGATTATGCAGAATTGCGTGAATTGTTGGAAAGAACAGACGAAGCAAACAATAACGATGACGTAAAGCTAGTGACGGAATTATTTGGAGAGTTTAATGCCATGATTTACCGTTTTAGCAAAATGCCACGTTTGGCACATATAGTAACGGCCTTAAGTGAATACTTAAAACGTTTCCGGGATATTTCCCTGCGTGGGAAGGCGCGTCGTGATAAAGCGATTAGCGAACACTGGATGATTTATGAGGGAATGCGAGACCGTGATGAAGAACGTATCACGCTGATTATCACCAAGCATTTAGACTATTCCAAGGATAATATCATTATGGAGATGGTTGAAGGGGAAGCTCGAGATGGAAGATAACAAGATAGATTATTGGTGCCTTAAACTCAGCACTCTAGCAGAGCAAGCGTTGTTAACCGAAGCCGTTTTGACTCCCAAACCCGGATTGGTGGATGCTCATGATGCTGGGTCACATAAGGATATGGATATCCATACCTTTATCCAGAGCGCCACTGCTTTTAAGGAACCATTTTCAGAACTCGTTAAATTGGGCCTTACCTATAATGGGGCCCTTTCAGAACTATTACCCCACATTCGAAAAATTGGGATTGAGGCTGAGAAGCGCATGTTTAACGAAACAAAGGGAATAAATACCCATAAAGGGGTTGTTTTCTCGCTTGGGATTCTTTTAACTTCATACGGGCTTTATTTACAAAGAAATCCTCACGTAAACAACTTTACAGCCGGGGATACAGTAGCAGTCATCGAGATTGTCAAGGAAATTACTGATGGTTTAGTAAGTCGGGAACTTTCTAATTTGCATAAAAAAGCCTTTTTGACGCATGGCGAAAAACTCTATCAAAAATATGGGATAACTGGGGTTCGTGGTGAGGTTGAACAAGGATTCCCCTCTGTCATGGTGGAAGTACTGCCTTACTTACGAAAAACAGTTGGAATGGACTTAAATAAGCGATTGTTGGATTCTTTATTTTTATTAATGGCTACTACTGAAGATTCTAATATTATCCATCGCAGTAATATCGAAACCCTGCAAGACGTAAAGAGACGATCTAAAGCGTTTATACAAGCTGGAGGGATGTCGCAAAGAGAAGCAATTGAACAAGTGAAAGAAATGAATCAGGATTTCATGGCCTTGAATATAAGTCCAGGAGGATCCGCGGATTTACTTTCCGTTGCAATTTTGATAAGTAAAGTAGAAAAAATTATAGATTAAAAAGGCTTTATAATAAATGGTGTTGGTAGGTATTCTTCTCGGAAATCCCCCAGACTACAGGCTCAGGGCGGTCCCACGGCAGTACACAAGCAAACACGCAGGCCGAAGGACATTTCCTTCACCAACACCAGATAACCAAGAACCATTTAAAAAAACCAACCTGGGAAAATTTCCAGGTTGGTTTTTTGGATTTTCTTTTATTTGAATAATGGAACAGAACCAGTTATTGCTGCTACAGCGATGAAAATGATAAAGATTCCAGTCGCCCATTTAGCAGATTCTTTTTGCCATTCACCCATATCCAAACCTGTTAGATTTAGTAGTAAATAGATGAAAGCAACAAGTGGACTTAGCAAGTGGTAAGCTTGTCCAAGGAGGGAAGCGACCCCAAGTTCCATAGCCGTGAATCCATATTGAGCACCGGCTTCCGATAATACAGGTAACACACCATAGTAAAAGGCATCGTTGGACAGGAAGAATGTACCAGGTGCTGATAATAAAGCTGTAAGCAGTCCCCACCATCTTCCGAAGCTTTGAGGGATGATAGCTGTCAAACTTTCTGCCAATGCAACAGCCATGCCAGAACCGGTGAATAGCCCCATAAAAATACCTGCACCAAGAACTAAAATTACAACCTGAACAGCATCACCAGCATTGTCCTGGATACGATTTTTTTGATCTTTCAATGAACTATAGTTAATCACAAGTGCGAGAGCAGTACCCACCAAGAATAGGAATACAGATGGGAAAGTACCAGCCATCAGCATAACGATTAAAGCAACAGTCATAATTGCATTAATCCATACTTTTTCTGGACGTCTCATAGCTAATTCTTCAGGATCCGTCACGGCAGTTAATTCTTCGATTTCTTCTTTAGTTAGTTTTGTTACACCAATGCGTTTTCTTTCTTTAATACCCATGTAATAAGCAACACCCAGCATGAATATTACAGAAGCAATCATACCCGGCATTAGAGCACGTAAAATTTCTTGCTCATCAAGGTTCAATACAGAAATAACCCGAGCTGTAGGTCCGCCCCAAGGCAATAGATTCATGATTGTGTTCATCAAGATAATCAAAACACCTAAGTTCATCATCTTTAAGCCCAGTTTTTTATAGATAGGAATAAACGCAGTACATGTGATTAATGTAGTCGTCGTTCCATCTCCATTCAAGGATACGGATGCAGCAACGACAGCGGTTGCGATTAATACTTTGACAGGGTCACCATTAGCAAATTGAATCATTTTTTTAGTAACAGGATCAAACAGTCCCGCATTAAGCATGATCGCGAAATATAGAATAGCAAATAGTAACATCACACCAGTTGTTGATACAGACTGAATCCCTTGAACAGCCCATTCACCAATAACCAAAATTTGATCAACAATGGTAGGATTTGCCACTTCCAGTAATTCAGAAGCTTGTTCGGTATAAAGACCGAAGAAAGAACCAATTAGTGCGAATGCAATTGGAACTAAAATTAGTGCTGAGAAAGGTGTCAGTTTCTTTCTCATGATTAGCGCCATAAAGACAATAATCATTCCCCAAGATAAAAACGTTAACATTTTGTTCACTCCTTTGAAATTTTTTGAACATGTTTAGTATAATGTAAAAAAACGTTTCCAACTACAGACAGAAAGGAAAAGAACACCAAAAAAAATTAACTTGAAAGCGTTTCTTGTTCATTACTGAATTAGTCAGTGTGTAAAACGCTTGATAACTAAGGGTTTTAAGCGTAAACCAGCATTAAAACACCAAAGACACTTAAAAAACAGGTTTATGTATGCCTTTTCTCTTATAATGTAAGAGTAAACATGAAGTGCAAAGGAGGGAAGCGAAATGGGATTATTTAATTGGTTCAGAAAGTCGGATCAAAAAGTAACACGTGCTCGTTCAACGGAAATTCTCAAACCCGATTCAGTTGAAATACGGCAAAAGCAGCCAGATACAGCTGCCAGAAGTGAAGTAGATTTCACATTACCAATTGATGACGAAGAAAAAGAGATTGTTTCTGTCATTGTCTCATCTATAGCAGCAGAGCATTACAGTGGAAAAAAGTTTCATATTAAGAAAATTACCCGAATTGATACGGATAAAGAGATTGCTGCCGCTATTGTGGGTGCCATAGCCGCAAATGACCAGCCAGATGCAAACTTCGTGTTAAGAAAAATAGAAAGAATAAACTAAAAAAGAGAAAGAAGGAAAAAATTATGTTAAGAAAATTCAGAGTTAACATCAATGGTAAAGAGTATATGGTAGAAATGGAAGAGTTGACCCCAGGGGCATCCCAACTTCAAAATCAAGTGGTGGAAACAACACACCCTGTTCCTCAAGCCGCACCTGTAGCACCTACAACACCAGCAGCACCAACAACACCCGTTCAACCAGTAAGTGGTGAAGGTGAGGAAATCACTTCTCCAATGCCTGGAAACATTCTGGATATCAAGGTTAAGGTAGGTGACGTTGTGGAAGAGAACCAGGTTGTGGCAGTTTTGGAAGCAATGAAAATGGAAAATGAAATTGTGGCTCCTCGCGCAGGAACGATTACGGCAGTTTCTGCAACCAAAGGTGCACCAATCGATGTTGGTGAACCCATCGTTTTCATTAATTAATTTGTAAAGATAGAACGGAGGAACACATAAGTGGATACAATTGTACAAGGTATTTTATCAGTGACACCCGGCCAACTAACCATGATGGTCATCGGAATGGTGTTGATGTATTTAGGAATCAAAAAGGAATATGAACCAACATTGCTTGTCCCAATGGGATTGGGAGCCATTTTGGTAAACTTCCCGAATTCAGGTTTGGTAACGCAAGCAGGCAGCGACATGAAAGGCGTCTTGAATATCCTGTTTGAAGCAGGAATTGAAACGGAATTATTTCCCTTATTGATTTTCATCGGTATCGGCGCAATGATTGACTTTGGTCCATTGTTGCAAAATCCATTCATGTTCTTGTTTGGTGCGGCAGCGCAATTTGGTATCTTCTTTACGATTATTGTAGCTGTGATGTTTGGCTTCAACTTGGAGCAAGCCGCATCTATCGGCATCATCGGTGCAGCCGATGGCCCAACGTCCATTTTCGTGGCGAATGCCTTGGCACCTGATTTGTTGGGACCAAT
>NZ_JBQPRB010000006.1:0-172873 GCF_052266715.1 Jeotgalibaca sp. A122
TGTGAGTCCTCCTGTTGTTTTGTGTGGTAACTAAATTATAGGGGTTCACTGGCCTTTTTGCATTTAAAAACAAAAATGGTGCCAGTGAATCAAAATGATTCACCAACACCAAATATTATAGAGCCAAACAAAAACATCGAGGATGAAAGCGATGAAGGGAATATGCCCCTTCATCTTTTTTAATCCCGTTTTTTGGTATAGAATAGTCTTATATCAAACGAAAAAGAGGCGAAATACGTGAAACAGTATGTGCAAGCAGATCTTTTTTATTTAGCAGACGGCGTTAAGGGACCAGGTTATTTGGCAATTGCAGACGGCAAATTCGGTGCGTTCCAAACCGAAAAACCAGAAGGCGAAATCCTGGACTACAGTGGGAAACACATTGCTCCGGGCTTTGTAGACACGCATATTCATGGCTTCAAGGGTTATGACGTGATGGACAATGATGTTGAAGGATTGAAAGTTATTTCAGAAGGCATTTTATCTTGTGGGGTAACTTCCTATTTGCCGACAACATTGACAGCGTCTACAGAAGAATTGGACGCGGTGTGCCAAACAATCGGTGAAAATGCCGACAAAATAAAGGGTGCAAAGATTCAAGGTATATTCTTGGAGGGACCTTTTTTTAACGAAAAATACAAAGGGGCACAAAATCCAAAATATATGAGCGACCCATCGATCGATACGTTGACAAAATGGCAAGAACTGGCGAATGGTTATGTCCGTAAAATTGCGATCGCACCAGAACGCGAAGGGGCATTGGCATTCATCGACTATGCAACGGATAATGATATTAATGTGGCCATTGCACATACCGATGCAACGTATGAACAATGTAAGGCAGCAGTTGAGCATGGTGCGAACATCTTCGTCCATACCTATAACGGCATGCGTGGCTTGCATCACCGTGAACCAGGAGTGGTGGGAGCAGCGATGAGTTTGAAGGAAGCTTTTTCTGAACTGATTTGTGACGGACATCATGTTCATCCAGTTTCAGCTGGTATTGTTATGGATGCTCATGGTCGCGATAAAACGATGTTTGTGACGGACTGTATGCGTGGTGGTGGCATGGGCGATGGAGATTCCATGTTAGGTGAATTCGAAGTTACCATCAAAGATGGCGCAGCGCGTTTGAAAGCGGACGGTAACTTGGCTGGTAGTGTCCTGGAGATGATAACGGCTGTACAAAATGTGGTAGCTTGGGGCATTGCGACACCTGAAGAAGCCATTCAAATGGCCAGTATCGTTCCAGCTAAAAGCGTTGGTATTGCTGACCGTTGTGGCCAAATCAAATTAGGTTATGCTGCCGACTTTTTAGTTTTGGATCAAAACCTGAACCTGGAAGAGACATATTTGGACGGTAAATCAGTTTTTAAATCTTAATTGCAAAACAATAGTTTGTTTATAAGCAAATGATTAAAAAAATCAGAGGATGTATCCATCATAATATATACTTTCGCTTTGTAAGTGTAAGTCAATATTATGATGGATTTTTTTTGAATACTTCAATAAAAAATTAACATAAATCTATGTAATGAACATTATGTTACTTTTTTGGGTTAAAATAAATATACTTATTTAGATTTATTTGCTCATTTTTTAAAAATTAATTTGATTTTAACTGTTCGTTGAATTATAATAGTTATGACAAAGGTAGCGCTATCGTTTGTCAAACTTTAGTTTATCCTTCAACAGTCTAAGGAGGCCAATCTTTAAGTGTCACATCAGTCATATGTTGTTAAGACGGACGACCATATATTTCATTTTGCTGGCCCCCATTTACCAATTAAATATTTCAATCCCCGCTTTATCTAGTTTTTCTGCTATTTATCAGACTTCATTACCAGCATCGTGAAAAGATATGGTGTCGTCAAGGGTTTTGAAAAAAGAGAACCGTTCCTTTTAGGAACGGTTCTCTCTTATTTTATAAGGCCTTGCGCTTCTTCAATAGTTAGAGGAAGAACTTCTAAAGGATTAGCCATGACCACACCATGGCCTGTACCGATATAATCTATATCAAGATCAAGGAATCCTTTCACCATCTCAATGCTTAAGGGTAAGTCCCAGTTCAACCGTGCCGGTTTAGGAAAGGCATCACGGTGCACACCACAAATGGCGGCTCCACCCAAAGTTTGAAGGACATCGCCAACGAGCAGATAATTTTTATCTGGATTATAAAAACAAATATGTCCGGGTGTGTGACCGGGAGTGAACAAAACTTCAAGTTCACCAACTTTATCCCCAGCTACTAATAATTTATCTGGAACAAAGGGTAGACTATCAGGAATCCCTTCTTTCAAAGGGGTTTGTTTGTCAGATGGTAACAATTCTTTTTTCAGTATTAATTGATATTCACGTTCCGGAAATAAAAGGGGTGTCTCTGGAAAAGCTTCTTTAAAAGCAACTAATCCCCCTAAATGGTCATCGTGACTATGCGTAATGGCAATCGCCTTTAAAGGACGACCATCTTCCTTGATAAAAGAAATAATTTCAGCAATCTGATCTGACTCAACGGCGGTATCCACCAGTATTAAGCCATCGTCTTCTTCTATAATAAATAGGTTATTTTCATTTTCAACGGTAATTTGTTTTGCGTTCGCAAATGATTCAACAGTTAACATTCCATGACCTCACTTTCAGAAGCCAATCATACGATTTACGAACTGTTTGAGTCAAACAAAAGCACTTCAAAAATAACATATTATACATGACGTCTATTTAACAAAAAAAACGGTCCCGAGAGGGATCGAACCTCCGACACCTCGTTTAGGAAACGAGTGCTCTCTCCACTGAGCTACGGGACCAAAATACTCTTTATTATTTCATTAAAACAACAATAAGTCCAGAAAAACCAGCAGGAAACTGCTGGTTTTTAAGATTCTAAATCCTCGATGCGGTGCTCAAGTTCGGTTACTTTATGGTTCAGTTCCTGAACTTGTTCTTTTAATTGTTCAAAGCTTGAAGGGTCGATCATCTCTTCCGATTGATTGTTAAGTTCTTGAAAGATGAAAGTAAGTCCAAAAATCAAAATAACACCGACTAAAATATAAAACCAACTCCGAGGTGGAGAATCATTTTCAGGTTTTGGTTTCATATGTTCAAGTGTTTCTTTTGCACTTTTCTTCTCCAAAAAAATCACCCAGCTTTCTTTTTCCTTGCATTAATTATAGCCCAACATATTACCAAAGTAAAAATATGAATCAAAATCTACACAAAAAGAGGTGGGAAAATCCCACCTCCATCAAATAAATTAAATTAGAATGCCCAGTCACCGTTACGGAAGATCGGCATGCGGGTACCGTCTTTACGGATACCGTCAATGTTCATTGTTTCTGAACCAATCATGAAGTCAACGTGAACGTTTGAACGGTTCAAACCGCGTTCAGCTAATTCTTCTTGAGACATTTCTGTTCCACCCTTAACTGAGAACGCGTAAGCAGAACCCAATGCCAAGTGATTAGAAGCATTTTCGTCGAACAATGTGTTGAAGAATACCAATCCTGATTGAGAAATCGGGGATTTATGTGGAACTAGAGCAACCTCGCCCAATGAACGAGCGCCTTCGTTATCTTCCACAAGGTGCTTCAAGACATCTTCGCCTTTTTCAGCCGTAACTTCTACCACTGCGCCATCTTTGAAAGTGAATGTCATCCCTTCGATGATGTTTCCGCTGTAGCTCAATGGTTTTGTGGACTTAACCACACCGTCGATACGGCGACCATCTGGAGCAGAGAAAACTTCTTCTGTTGGCATGTTAGCCACAAATACTTCACCTTGTGCGTTAACAGCACCAGCCGAATCCCAGATATGTTCTTCCGGCATACCGATTGTGAAATCAGTACCTTCTGGTGTTGTATAATGCAACGCATCGAATTGTTCAGCGTTCAATACATCCGCTTTTGAGCGTAGACGTACTTCGTGCTCATCCCATGCTTTAACTGGATCAGCTTCGTAAACGCGACATGTTTTGAAAATTTCATCCCATAACGCATCCACTTGTTCTTCTTGAGTTTCCAAATGTGGGAAAACTTTAGCAGCCCAAGCAGCACCTGAAGCAGCCGCAACTGTCCAAGAAACTTTGTTTGCTTGTGTTGCAATACGTTGTGCCATCAAAGCTTTAGAAGTAGCTTTCATAACAGCAGCTAATTTCGCACTGTCAACGCCGTTCAAAGCATCCGGATCAGCCGAACGAACAGACAAGCGACTTGCTTTGCGTTCGATCAAGGCTTCTGATTCGTCGATTTGGTATTGCGGAATGTTTGTTAAGCGTTCTTCTGGTGTATGCAGATATTTTTCACGCGTGACGATATCATCCGCCCATTTCACGATAACTTCTTCCGCACCCAATGCGTAAGCTTCCTTCGTCAAAAGGCGAGCTAACGGTGCTTGGTCTACGTCGATATTAATGATGACTGTATGACCTTCTTGGACGTTAATCCCTTTTGAAATCAATAAACGCGCATATTTTTGCAAGTTTTCTTCAAAATTTGGTAAAACCATAAAATCAAACACTCCTTTAGAATTAATATTCACTATCATACCATAAGTAAGCGAAAAAAATCCTCCAGCCGGAGCCGGAGGACCCAAATAATTAAATCTTGGGGGGATTTAATTAAAGATCACTTTGAAAAGTAATCGTTATCATTATACCACGGTTCCCCAAAAAAGGAACATTTTTTTAAGAAGTCAAAATCGCCACATTCCGTGAAGAACGTTCGCCATAAACGTTATGGTACACCGCTACATATTCATCGGCAACCAACGACTTATCATTCGCCAGTATCTCAAAACGCACGCCAAACACTTCGGCCTCGTACGCCAACAGCTCTAAAGCATTTTTTAAATAAAAACCTTTACGTAGTTGCCGTTCGCGCTTATTTTCAGCATCGACTTTCGTTGATTCAATCTCGAGGCACACTTTAAATGCCTGATAGTGGTTTAGTAACCATTTTAAAGCCATGCTCCCAAAGCCCATACCACGATAGTCCGGGTGAATAGCCAAGTAATCAACAAGCACTGTTTGGTCGTGGATAGCGGAAATGGCGAAACCCACGAAAGGGAATTCGTTCGTTGAAAAAATAACCATTTCCACTGAACCTTCCGCCATTAAGTCTTTCATCATCGAAAATGATTTACGTTCATTTTCAGGGAAAGCGGTAAGGTATAACATTTCTATTTGTTGAAATTGTTCCGTTGTCGTGACAGGGACGACTTGCATATAATCAAAGCCTTTCAGTTTTTGTCCAATAATTTTATGTATTCCTGTTCCAGGCGGCCTTTTTCGGTCGCGATTTTCGTCAATAGATGGGTAACGTTGTCTTCCAATTGTTTCAATTGAACAAGGCTTTTTTCCACCGCATCTTTCGTTGACCAGTCGGAAAAAAGGTCATCAAAAAATTTATCAATGGCAGGTCCTGCTTCAGTCAAAGTCTGGTATTCACTGGCATAAATATAATTTAAGTCATGCAGCTCACGTTCCAAATTTTGGGTTTTACGTTCTAGATCCAATAACATCGCTTCGGCCACGTCCAGTTGTTCTGGTTTCACATGGTTCAAGAGGAAATCAATTTCAGTAATCAAATCCCAGT
The DNA here is from genome assembly GCF_052266715.1 of Jeotgalibaca sp. A122. Lineage (NCBI taxonomy): Bacteria > Bacillati > Bacillota > Bacilli > Lactobacillales > Carnobacteriaceae > Jeotgalibaca > Jeotgalibaca sp. A122. The sequence goes on from NZ_JBQPRB010000006.1 coordinate 5,589, forward strand.
TGGAAATCGTTTCGGAACTATCCAGATTGGTCATGATATCCGTGATAATTTCCAATAGTTGATAACAGGCTTCTTCAGCCTCCAATGTCTGCACATATTCATAACGGAGACGGATGATTTGTTGGTCTTTATCAGTAATCGTATTTTCGACGACGCCATTATGGCGGATCAGATTTTCTCTCACTTCACGAATCCGGTTTTTTTTCTCGAGTATTTCGTTTTGCAACGCCATCAGACGCCGGTGAGCAGCTATCTTCAGCGAATACGCCTTGTCGAATTCAATTTTAGCGCTGATGATATCGCTTGTTTCTTGATCGATTTGGCGTTTATAGGAACCAATAATCTTCAAAATGGCGTTGGATAGAGACTCCTGTTGCAATTTTTCCAGATTTGCATTTTTTTTCGACATCTGTTTTACGACAGCTTGTAATCTCTCTTCCTGTTCCCGAAGTGATTCCTCTGCGACATAATGTTTGCGTGACAACGAGCCGAGCTGCAACAGTAGAATTTCATATTCCATACCCACATCCATAGGTAATCCCCTCAGTTCCACATATCCACCAACCTATCCGACAGTTGACTCGTAAGTCTCAACCATCCCTTTAACAAACGCTTGTAAGTTTGCCACATCTTCCTCTTCGGCATTCAAATCCACTTTAACGCCGGTTGCTCCTTTGGTTGCCCCCGTTTTGGCAAATTGTTGTTCGAAATCATCAACGGCTGTACAGAACTGTTCATAAAAGGTATCGCCAGAACCTACCACACCATATATTTTTCCGGTTAAATCAATCTCTTCCAGTTCTTCATAGAAATCAATAATTTCATCTGGCAAATCGCCGTCCACGCCGTAAGTATAGCTGGCAACGATACAGTAATCGTAGTCTTCATAATCAGCAGGATCAGCCTGTACGCATTCAACAACGTCAACATCGACCCCGTGTTCTTCAAATATTTCGGCGGTGATATCCGCAATTTCTTCCGTGTTTCCTGTTAGGCTCGCATAAACGATTAATGCTTGCGTCATGACAATCATCCTTCTTTCATTTCACTTTACCAAAGTATAACAAATTTTTGAATAGGATACACCCTCCAAGAACGTTATAATAAAAGGAAAATAAGGAGGTAATAAGTAATGAATGAAGTTGTATGGGGAATGATCGGGTGTGGCGATGTTACGGAAAAGAAAACCGGACCGGGTTTGTATAAAGCAAAGGGAAGCCGCTTGAAAGGTGTCTTCAGCCGGACGCAAGCCAGAGCGGAAGACTGGGTGAACCGTCATGGGCATGGGACTGCCTATTTGACTGTAGAAGAAATGTTGGCAGACGCAGAAATTACGGCCGTTTATATTGCAACCCCACCAGATAGCCATTACGCATATGCCATGCAAGCCATAGCGGCTGGTAAAGCAGTATTGATGGAAAAACCAATGGCCATTCATAAGTATGAATGCCAGGAAATTATCACCGCAGCAGAGAAGGCCGGGGTATCGGTTTTCGTCAACTTTTATCGCCGCGGATTGCCAAAAATACAAATGATTAAAGAAAAATTGGACCAGGGTGAAATCGGCAAGCCTTTAACAGTGGAAATTCGTCATTTCCAAAAGCCACATCCTTCAGATTATGAAAATCCGTTACCTTGGCGTTTGCGCCCGGAAGCAGGTGGCGGCAAGGCATTGGATACACAAGTGCATGTCATGGATTACTTGAGCTACTTTTTTGGTCATTTGACCTGGATGGATGGTTGCGCCATGAACAAAGGTGGCTTGTATACGGTTGAGGATACGACGGTTGCGAACTTCATTTTTTCCCAAGAAATTATTGGGACGGCCGCGTGGTGCTATGTGGCTGGTTATGAGTTGGATGAGGTAACGATTACGGGTACTGCCGGAAAAATGGTGTTCTCGGGAACGGGTGTAACGGATTTGGTAGTGAATGGGGAAGCGATTGATTTGGAGGAACCGGAGCATGTTGGGTTGGCGTTTATTCAAAGTGTCGTGGATGAATTGAATGGCAAGGGCAATAGCCCGGCGGATTTGGAAAGTGCGGCTTTGGTGACGCGTTGGTTTGAGCGACTTTTATCCAAAACTTGAGCCAAATAAACCATATCGTTTGAGTTTGGATTTTATTTCCTTTAGCATATGTGTAAAGAAAGACGTCACATAGGAAAGGTGGGAAATTCGATGGAAAAGTGGAAGAAACTCATGTTAGCCGCAGTTGCGTCACTTGCTTTGGTTGCATGTTCGACTGATACTGGCACGGAGGATCCCGTAGATGATCCAGACGTTGAAAATTCGATTGATGAATCGGGAATGGAAACGGATGGCATGGAAGATGATGACGGAGGATATTAAGGCAATCTGATTTGAGGGGAGAAAATTTGTCATGAAGAAATGGAAAATGCTTAGTTTAGTTGGTTTATCTGGATTGGTATTGGCCGCTTGTGGTGACAATACCGAGACAACAGAGACGCCGCCGACAGATGATACGACAACCGATACAACAACCGATACAACAACTGAGACAAGTTCTGTACCGGATGATACAGGTGTTATGGATGATTCCAATTCCGAAACAGGTGAAACGCTAAGTTTACAAGACGCCGTTGATATTTACATGCGTGAATATCCGGATGCACAGATACATAAGGTTGATTTCGATGAAGACTCTGGTAAATGGTCATATGAAATTGAGGGTGTATTCGAGAACCGTGAATACGATGCAGAAATCGATGCCGTTTCCGGAGACATCATTAAAGTTGATGAAGATGACCATGACGATAATGAACATAATGACGATGAATACTTGAATTTTGACAATCTGATCACCCCAACAGAAGCAGTAGAGATTGCTAAAACTGCTTTGGCTGACGATTCAGAGTTAGAAGGTTGGGAATTGGATGCGGACGATGACCATAATAATCGTGCGAAATACGATATTGAGTTCCAAGGTCATGACCGCGATGTAAGGGTTGACGCTGAAACAGGCGAAGTTTTGGAAATAGACTAAGTTGAATAGTGAATCGGCAAGGGTGAGAGAACCTTTGCCGATTTTTTGTTTGGTAAGGACGACGATTAAGTTTTGTTGTTCGGGTTAATCGTCGTGATTTTCCAAAATGGCGACGATTAAGAAGTGGGCGACTAGCTAATAGGCGCAAAATCGCCAAATCACGACGATTAGCAATATTCGAAACAGCTAATCGTCGTGATTTTTTACCGGTTAAAAAGTATTCCCGGGTTTTTCCATAAACGCAATCTCTTCCGGGGTGGAAGTCTGGTTGCGTGCTTCATTCCGGTGTGGGTAATAGCCAAAGCGCTCGATAATCGCTTGGTGTTGCAATTCGATTTCATAGGAAAGGTCATCGGTATGTTCCTTGAATAAGGGCACAGCCAATTTATGGATGGCACTGGATTCTGAGTGCATGAACGGCATCAAGAGAAATCTTTTTTCATCGATGGTTAGTTCATTGAAATCAGGGAGCTTAATGGCTTCTTGAGAAAGAACCAGGGCCATGGTGTCTTGCGCGTAAGCTTTGGCATCGTCACGACATAGGTTTCTTGAGAATTGATCGAGGACAATGATTTCTGCCAACCGTCCTTTAATGGTTTCACGCCAATGCCAGTATTCACCCTTGATGGCGGACTGCCAAGTTACATAGAATTGGTTGTAAATTTTCTTATCAAAATCTTCATTTTTTTCAAACCAAAAAGGAACATTTTCCGGGTCAAACCAGAAGTCTAACACTGTTTGAAAATCTTTCATAAAAATCCTCTCCTTCATTTTTAATTGTATCACATTCATGTTGGACGCTAGGCCATTACTGTGATATAACTTAGTTATACAAACAATGATAGCGCTGACATAAATGTAGAAAGTAGGGTGAGGAAATGAAGGTTACGGTTATCGGGGCAGGAAATTCAGGTTTGGCGATGGCGGCACATCTCACAATCGAAGGGCATGAGGTGACCTTGTGGAACCGAACTGAGAAGAATATCCAGGACCTTTTGGAGAACCCAATTATTCATTGCTCGGGTGTCATTAATGGGGATGCACGTATTGCACATGTTACCAATAATCTGAAAGATGCGCTTCTGGATCCGGAAATGATTTTTGTGACCACACCGGCATTTTCTCACGCAGGATTGGCGACACAATTTGCATCCTTCATCACGAAACCAACGACGATTATCTTAAATCCAGGCCGTACTTTTGGGGCTTTGGAATTCCAATACAATTTCCATAAAGTAAATCCCTTTGTAGAACCGATTATTGCGGAAACACAAACGATTCTTTATACCTGTCGTAAAGTAACTCAGAATCAGGTGGAAATTTATGCGTTGAAACACGACGTTTTGGTTTCGACGATTGCTGGGGATGACAACCAGACTTTGGTTAACAATTTGCCGACGGGTTTGCGGGACAAATTCATTCCAGCCAACTCGATGATTGAAACGTCCATCGGAAACGTTGGGATGATTATGCACTGTGCTCCCATTTTATTGAACACAGGCTGGGTGGAAAGTGAGCATGATGATTTCAATTACTATCGCACCGGAATCAGCCGAACAATCGCTGGGTTTATCGAAAAAATGGACAAAGAGCGGGTAGAAGTGGCTAAGAAACTGGGTCATCCGATTGAAACGGCGGTTGAATGGATGAAACGCACGTATGAATTGGAAGGTGATGATTTATACAGTGTAATTCAAAGCAATGAAGCGTATGCCACCATCCAAGCACCGCGTTCTTTGGAACATCGTTATGTCATGGAGGATATTCCAACCGGACTGGTACCACTGGAAGCGGTCGGGAAAGAACTCGGACTGGAAATGAAGACGATCGGTCTGGTTATTGATTTGGCCTCTACTCTCCTGGGAATTGATTTCCGCAAAGAAGGACGTAATTTGCATGAATTAATAGAAGAAAATGGAATATCGGCACGAATGATTCTTAATTAGAGGAGGTTGCTGCATGCCAGTTAAAGATAATGAAGTTTTTGCTTATTTAAAACCGTCACTTGATGCCCATACATTAGGTGTGAATGCGGCGGCTGAACTACTACGGAGCTGTGGTTACGAGGTCATCACGGGAGATACGCAGATTTCCAGTATCTTGAATGACATTCGTTATCAATCCAATCAAGAGAAATTGGTGGCTTGGTTACGGGAAAATAAAATTACCCATGTGGGCCTGAGTTATCGGTTGGATGAGGGAGTAGCCGTTAATATGGTGGGGTATGTCCTGTATGCTTTACGGGCCAATAACATGTTGGCAACGCAAGGTGGGCCGATTAATGGTATTTCTTTTGCCGGCTTGCCGAAAGCTTGCAAAATGATCAAGGAGCAATTCAACGATGTCATTCTGACTTTTCAAGGGAGTGAATCGCCACAGGAAACGTTAGGGAAATACGGTGTGCCCGAAGAACGCATTCCCGCTGAAATGAAGGAAGGCAGTAAATACGATGAAACACTCCTGAAATTCGGGGAGGCCATCATTCGTAAAAAAGCCTACCTGGATATGAAACCGATCGCACGTGCGAGCTACCAAGATAAAGGGACAATGAAAGATACGCTGGTAAAAAGGTTGAACGCCACCATGACCGACAACTACGCCCCTTTGTTGCGAGCACACGTTGGACCATTTTCTTCGACCGCGACACGCGAAGAGAATGTCGAAGAGTTCTTGAATTGGTGTAAGCATCTCTCGGACACGGGCTATTTGGATATCGTTTCGATCGGTAGTTCGCAACTTTCGCAATCCAATTTCGGGGAAGACTGGGGCGACCGACCCAATGGCGGAGGTGTACCGGTTAATAAACCGGAAGAATTTGAGCAAATCGCCGCAGCAGCGAGCCCGATGTTGGTCCGGACTTATTCCGGAACCCAACGCATTCCGGAAATGGCCAAGGTTTATGAAGACCATTTGAATACAGCCTGGCATGCTTTGTCGTTATGGTGGTTCAATAAGATGGATGGGCGCGGACCGTATGATGTTTATAAGAACTTGGTCGAACATGTTAAGACCATGAAATACATTGCGACAACCGATAAACCGTTCGAACCTAATACACCGCACCATTTCGCTTTCCGCGGGGCGGATGATACGACATATGTACTGTCCGCTTACTTGGCAGCCAAACTGGCTAAAAAAGTTGGCATTAAGACGTTTGTTCTACAAATCATGTTGAACACGCCCCGATACACTTGGGGTGTGCAGGATTTGGCCAAAGCGCGTGCGGCTTTGAGCCTGGTTCGTAATTTGGAAGATGAAAATTTCCGGGTTATTTTACAACCCCGGGCTGGTTTGGACTATTTCTCACCGGATTTAGACCAGGCTCGCATTCAATTGGCCGCGGTTTCGGCTTTAATTGATGATATCGAACCACAAAACGAACAAAGTCCACCTGTCCTTCATGTCGTAAGCTATTCAGAAGCGGATCATTTGGCAACACCTGCTGTTATAAACGAGAGTGTTCAGATCACGCAAACCGCAATCCAGGAATACCGGCGTCAACGTCGTGCTGGCTTGGTACCGGATATGAGCAAGAACGAGGATGTGTTAGCGCGCACCGAAACATTGCTGAAGCGGGTGGGGACGATGGTGGATGCCATCGAAGAACATGTCACAGATCCCTATTCTCCTGAAGGATTCTATACTATTTTCGCTGCTGGCTTTATGCCAACACCGTATATTTGGGCAGAAAAAGATGAATTTGAATACGTCACAAAGTGGCGTACAAAACCTTATCATGGTGGCGTCTGGGTGGTGGACGAAGAAGGGAAACCAGTGTCAGCCGAGCGCGTCGCTTCGGAAGCCATCCGGCACATTCCAGAGATTCAATATCGCTTGAAACAGCGTAACGCCGGACTGATAATATGAGAATTATTGTGGGGATTGTTTTTAAGTTGACAATTAACCAAAAAAATCACAAGTTTTTAAAACCACTGATTTTAGCTTCACATGGCGGTTGGTGAACATTATTAATTAACTTTTTCAATCATTAATTGAGTCAATATCCTTAGGTAAAACGCATAATTTTTTATAACCTCTTGATTTCATGGTATGATGGTAACAGTAAATATTAAATCTAGAAACATGGAGGAAATAATCATATGCTAATCGGGATACCGACAGAAATCAAAAACAACGAAAACCGCGTAGGACTTACGCCAGGTGGTACTGAGCTACTTGTTAAACAAGGACACAAAGTCATGGTGCAAGCGGGGGCGGGAGTTGGATCAGGATTTACTGATGAGCAGTATACTGAAGCTGGGGCAACACTTGAGCCGTCTGCTGATAAAGTATGGTCAGCTGAAATGGTCATCAAAGTTAAAGAGCCACAACAAACAGAATATAAATATTTCCGTAAAGACCTAATTCTATTCACTTACCTACATCTTGCAAATGAACCTGAATTAACAACTGCTTTAGAAGAATCTGGTGTGACTGCAATTGGTTATGAAACAATGCTTAGCGAGACAGGTACACTACCACTACTGAACCCGATGTCAGTTATTGCAGGACGTTTGGCTGTTCAAATCGGATCACACTTCCTGGAAAGCCATAACGGTGGAAAAGGAGTATTGATCGGTGGCGTACCGGGTGTTCAAAACGGTAAAGTTGTCATCATCGGTGGCGGGGTTACCGGACGTAATGCCTTGCAAATCGCTTTGGGTATGGGTGCTCATTGTACTGTTTTAGATGTGAGACCGGAAGTATTAACTGAAATCGAAGCTTTATACGGAACAGAAGTTGTGACACTTATGTCCAACGCTGTAAATATTGAAGAAGCACTTAAAGATGCAGATATCGTGATTGGGGCGGTCTTGATTCCAGGACGTAAAGCACCAACCTTGGTTACTGAGAAAATGGTTTCTCAAATGCAACCAGGTTCAGTGATTGTGGATATCGCTGTTGACCAAGGTGGTATCTTCGAAACTGAAGATCGCACCACAACACATGATGATCCCGTTTACGTTAAACACGGTGTTCTTCATTACGCTGTTCCAAATATGCCAGGTGCGGTTGCACGTACATCAACAATTGCTTTAACGAATGCAACTTTGCCATTTGCAGCTAAAATTGCAAAACTTGGACACATTGATGCAGCTAAAGAAGACGGTACTATCTTAACTGGCTTCAACGTATTTAAAGGTAAAGTTACCAACGCTGACGTTGCTGACTCACTTGGTAAAGAGTACGCAGAAATTACAACGTTGCTATAAAATAGAAAACAGGAGGTTCGGCGCTATGCCGGACCTCCTGTTTTTAATTAAATTGAAGATAAATATCCAATCCGTAGGGAATTTCGCTCATAACGAGTTCACCTTCAACAATCTGTTTGCTTCGACCGCCAATCACGTACACAAAAGCAGTCAGCATCGTTGACCCGAAGTAAGGCTTGATTGCCTCCACCTTATCAGCCGGAATTTTTCCGAGCGCGATTCCTTCAATAACCAAGGTGAAATCCGGTTCAATCGCCACATTCATCGTGGTTACTTCCTCAAACTCGAAAATTCGGCGTTCGCCATCGCGGAAATCAGCGTCCACTCGTCCTTGATATGGCTTAACGAACGGATCCTCGGCAATAATCTTTTTCGCGATTTCCTGAACAACCGCTTTATCTGCAACCATCTGACGGTCCGTCATCCGGGTTTCAAACTTCACATCCGAACCCAATGACTGTTCAGGCGCTTTGGTAGCTGTTGGAGCGACCGGTTTTTTATTTCCCTTGAAAAAATCAAATAATCCCATTCTGTCACCTCGACTTCATTTGAGACTATCGTACCACAAAACCGCTTACTTATCAGACCAAACTGTCGCCAAAGTCTTCGCAAATACTTCTTCTGGCTGTGCACCCGACACTGCATATTTTCTGTCGAAAACAAAGAAAGGAACGCCTTGGACTCCGATTTGCTTCGCTTCGTTAATTTCCGCGCGCACGTTTGAAGCATAGCGCTCCGATTCCAAAACTACCCGTGCTTCTTCGCGGTCCAGACCTATTTCAGCCGCCAAATCCACCAATGTATTAAAATCACTAATTAATAATGAATCAGTGAAATAGGCTTTTTTCAAACGTTCGTCATATTCGTTCCCTTTTCCAACTTCCTTCGCGTAATGGAATAAACGGTGAGCATCAAACGTGTTCGCATATTGGGCAGTATCGTTATTGAAGGTTAACCCGACAGTGTCTGCCATTTCCGCAACTTGTTTATTCATTTGTTCGACTTGCGGCAAAGGCATGCCTTTGAGTTCTGCCAACGTTTCATTCATGGTTTTACCTGGAATGTGTTTGGCGGTTGGATCTAATTGGTAGCTTTTGTATTCAATTTCAACGTCTTCTGCATGGTCGAATTTTGCCAATGCGTCTTCGAGGCGCTTATTGCCGATATAGCAAAAGGGACATACGAAGTCGGACCAAATTTCTATTTTCAAATGACTTCCTCCTAAATGGTTTGTATAATGAATATAGCAAAGAGAAGATTCGGATTCAAATTTTTGGATTTTGAGATAAGAGGTGCAGGATGAACAGATTTGATGAAATTGCCGGAGAGTATGATGAAGATATTTACCCTTTAAATGAAAAGGAATTTGTGACGCCAACGGTTGAAAAACTGGCAGAGTTGGCGCCCGGAAATGATGTTCTGGAACTGGCGGTAGGGACCGGACGGATTGCCATTCCATTAGCGGAACGTGGGTTCCAGGTGACCGGTATGGATATTTCGGAGGGGATGCTTCAGGAACTCCACAAGAAAAGTGACCGGGTTAAAACACTGGTTGGAGACATGCGCAATGTAGCTGTGGATGCGCAGTTTGACTTGGTGTATTTAATTTTTAATGGCATCACGTACGCATTGACGTTGGACGACCAAGTGGCGACTATCCAGAATGCCGCGCGTCATCTGCGATCGGGTGGGGTGCTGGTCATCGAAACGTTCGTCCCACGGGTTCATGAAATTGTGGGGGATAACCGTGCACCATTTGCTTTGGAAGAAGATTTTATTGGCTATGATGAGTATGATCGTGTTAACCAAAAATTGATTTCAAAGCAATTTGATTTGTCAGAAGACCAGGTTGCATCCCACCAAACTGAACATCGTTACGTGTGGCCATCAGAACTGGAATTAATGGGCCGTTTGGCAGGCTTGGAAGTCGCCTATAAGTGGGGGGATTGGACCGGCGAAGCGTTGACCAATGATTCTGACGATATGATTATTATTTTTCGCAAAAAGTGATTACTCATATGGAAAAATGACTTTGAGTAATCACTTAATGGGTAAAACTGATTACTCAAACGCAAAATCCCACTTGAGTAATCAGTTTAAACACAAAAGTGATTACTCAAAAAAAAACTCGTGCTTGAGTAATCACCCCAACAAGAAAACCGCCCAATCACAATGGATTGAGCGGTTTTCTACATGAATAAACTTAAAAGAATCGGCATGAAAACGGCCGGTGCAAAGTTCATCACTTTTAAATCAGTGATTTTCAACATATTCAAACTTAAGGCAATAATCAATAGCGAACCAACGCTGGTCAAATTATTAATCACGCCCTCTGTCAAGAGTGGAGCCAAGAATGAAGCGAAAACTGCTAAGCTGCCTTCATAAGCTATAATGACAAAACCGGACAGGGCAACGCCAATTCCCAGAGTTGAAGCCAAGACAATACAAACAATTCCATCAATCAAAGCTTTGGCAAATAGGGTACTGTGATCGTTGGCTAAACCACTCTGCATGGAACCAACTATTCCCATTGCCCCTACACAAACAATCAAACTGGCGGTCACAAATCCCTGCGCGATCGGAATCGTCTTATCCTTCGAATTTGCCGCAAATTTCAGTTCGAGTCGATTGCCAAAAGCATTTATCTTTTGATTCAAATCAAAGCCTTCACCAATTAAGGTTCCGAAAACCATGGAGAGAATGATGACCATCATATCATCGCCACTCAACAAACCGCTGATGCCGATATATAAAACACATAATCCTAGCGCACTCATCAAAGCATTACCGAGTCGCTCAGGCAAACCACTCTTCAAAGCTAGTCCAATGATGCCGCCTATAATAATGGCAACGCCATTAACCAGAGCACCCGTTAAAATCATCTTTTCACCTCATAATTATTATAATTTTGCCCGCAAAGCATCCGCGATGCCGCGCAAATGCTGCATGTCTTCTTTAGTTGGCTCTTCAATGGTCATCAATAACGTATCATTGACCACGTTGTCCTCTTCGTCATAAGCCATAATATACATATCCCCAAAGACATCATCCAAATCCTTGATTTGTTCAACGACGATATCCAACTTACTCTCACTATTTTCTGATTTAAAGGTCTCAAATTGTTTTAACAGTTCTTCTAAGTCCATTTTTGTTAACCTCTTTCTCATTTTGATAGCTCATTTTATCAATGATTTTAAAGATAAACAATAACTTTTGGATTTCAACGCAAAATTGCTTACAATAGGTGTATAAGAGGGAGGTGTCAATATGGCGAAGTATCTAATTGTTAACGCAGATGACATGGGAATCTGCAACGCGACCAATGCCGCAATTGAGGAACTGGCTTTAGCTGGAAGAATTACAGCCGCATCTTTGATGATCCTTGGTGATAGTGTGCAAGATGCCGTCCGCCGTATTGCTAAATTTAAACACCTAATCGGTATCGGCCTACACGTAACGTTGAGGCCAGATGAAGAAACCACTCGTTGGTTAAGCGATGAACCCCAAAACATGTACGAAGAAACCAAAAGTATTACGGCCATGAAAGAGATCGCCGCGCAATTTGAAAAGGGTCGAGCCTATGGTATTGCGTTCGATCATCTGGACAGCCATGGTGGAAGTCTTCATCAAGAAAGCCAGGTGGAATGTTTACCGGTTTGTCTTCATTTTTGTGCAACCCATAAATTACCTTTCCGCTATCCCAAAAATGAAAATGCCCTGGTCGACGTTACACCACATCCTCTAACCAAGCGAGTGGAGGACGCACAGTGTGAAGTCGCAGAGTTTGCCGAGAAAAAGGGTGTTCCTTTACCGGATCAAGTATTTTCCAACTTACTTCCGATTGAGGATATACAGTCGTACGAAGATTTGAAAAAATTTTACCTGGATGCGTTGCGCAACCTTCCTGAAGGAATCACCGAAGTCTATTTACATCCCTCAACCTCCGATAGTATCTTTTTCGAACAAAAACCTGAATGGCAGAAACGTGTATGGGAGTATGAATTTTTGATGGACGATGATTTTTTAAGAGTCATCACCGAAGAAGATATTCAGTTGGTCACGTGGTCTGAAGCGTTCGAATCTAAATAATTGACGTGCATGAGAGTATGCTATGGCATACTCTTTTTTTTATGCGAAAAGCAATGCTTGACATTGACTAGGCAGGCCATTAAAATCGAGGGAAGCAATTTTAAAAATACATAAGCAAAGGTCGTAAAATATGAACGAACCACACTTAAATAAAAATATAAGTAGTCTCACTGCGCTGACTGTTCTCGTTGGTACGGTTATTGGTGCAGGGGTCTTTTTCAAACCCACTGCTGTTTATTCTGCAAGTGGTGCTCCGGGAGTAGGACTCCTGGCATGGTTGGTGGCTGGATTTATCACGATTACCGGTGGCCTGACCGTCGCCGAAATTGGGACGATTTTTCCCCAAACAGGCGGTTTAATGGTTTACATGGAAAAAGTATACGGTGAATTCTGGGGATTTTTGGCCGGTTGGGCGCAGATGGTTGTGTATTTCCCAGCTAATTTCGCTGCCTTGGCCATCATTTTTGCAACGCAAGCCATTAGTTTAACGGGATTGGATGCCGTCTTGACGGTTCCGATTGCAATCGGTGTTTCACTCTTTATTGCGGCCATGAACTCACTGGGTACAAAGTACGGGGGGGCTATCCAGAATATTGCCACCTTTTTGAAATTAGTGCCGCTGGTTGCCATCATCATCGCCGGTTTCCTTTACCAAGGAGAAGGAACCGCGCAGCTGTTACCGTTCGCGGCGAGTGACCGTCCTTTTTTCACAGCTTTTAGTTCTGCTTTGGTTTCGGTTTTATTCGCCTATGATGGGTGGATGAACGTTAGCACATTAGCCGGAGAAATGAAAAATCCTGGTAAAACCCTGCCACGGGTTATTGTTGGTGGCTTGTCCATCGTCATGGCGATTTACTTGGCTATTAACGTGGCTTATCTATTTGTGGCCGACAGTGCAACTTTGGCAGCGACCGAAACACCAGCCGCAATTGTAGCATCAAGGCTGTTTCCAGGTATCGGCGGTGACTTAATAACAATGGGAATTTTGATATCTGTTTTTGGAGCCATGAACGGCTATTATATGTCCGGGATTCGTATCCCTTACGTATTGGCCCAAAAAGGCATGTTGCCTTTTTCCAATTGGTTCAAAACCCTGCAGAAAAAATCCAATGTTCCGGTAAACGGTGGGGTAGTCATGCTGGTCATTTCAATTTTGATGATGTTGACGGGCTCGTTTAACCAATTAACGGATTTAATCGTTTTTGTAATTTGGATCTTTACAACACTGACATTCCTGGCCGTCATGATTATGCGTAAGCGTGCGCCAGAAATCGAACGTGCCTACAAGGTTCCGCTGTATCCTTTTATTCCGTTATTGGCAATTGCAGGCGGTTTGTTTATATTGGTGAGCACGCTCCTCACGCAGCCCTTGAATGCTTTACTGGGAATAGGGTTAACCCTCATGGGTGTACCGGTATATCTGTACGCAAGGAAAAGTATCCCGGTACCTGTTGTTTCCAAAAAGAATAAATTAGAAAGAGGCTGATGCAGCCTCTTTTTTTCTATCTGGAAAAGGTGACTATTAAGATTCGTTATTTGAGCTAATCGTCGTGATTTTCCATAAACGCGACGATGATAAAATAAGCGAGTAGCTGATAGGCGCGAAATCACTCATTCACGCCGATTAGCAATTTTTAAAAAGCTAATCGGCGTTTTTTCATTCTCAAGACTGATGCCCCAGCTATTGCCATGTAGTAGTATAATATAATACAAGAAAGGTGGTTCAGCCATGAATAAATTCACTTATTATTTACAAGAAATCTCTAAATCTGTTTCCACTGGTATCGTTGGTTATTTGAAAGCAACATTGAAACTAGCTCTTTTGGGATTTTTGATATTGAGTATTGGATTATGGTTCTTCCGGGTTGATTTCTGGTTCATCAAGGCATTGTTAATTGCAGTTGTTGACATCATCCCCGTTGTAGGGAGTGGGATTGTCATGATTCCCTGGGCGCTCATCCATTTTTTCATGGGGAACACAACCCTCGCCTGGCAAATTGGGATTTTATATATCATTTTAGCAGTGGTGAGGCAGATTGCTGAGCCAGTATTGACGGGTCGCGCAATCGGTGTACATCCTATTTATACCTTTCTGGCCTCCATTGTTTGTGTCATGATTTTCGGACCACTCGGAGCTGTACTTGGCGCAATCGTCGCGGTTGTTTTTAAATCTGTCTTCGAAGTGTGGCGTTATCAAGAACGTGATCACCTCTAAATCCTATCGAATTTGCCAAATAGCGCGGTTTTCAGTATAATGTAAAACGTTGGTCCCTGAATGGACTCTATGCTATGGATAGAAAGAGGTAATTAATAATGAAGAAGAGAATTGACTTAACAGGCAGACAATTTGGCGATTTGACGGTTCTAGGTAAAGCAGAATCTAACCAAAAAGGCCGTTTCTGGAAAGTAAAATGTGTCTGTGGTAATGAATTAGTTGTTAAGCAATCTGATTTGAAAAACCAAGTTATCACAAGCTGTGGTCACGAAGTAACAGAAGCAACAAAACAAGCTAAACCAGCGGCACCGAAAAAAGCAGCAGCTCCTAAAAAAGCTAAAGCTCCCGCTCAAAAAACTTCAAACGGCACCGGATACGTTGGCGTTTCGAAAGTGGAACTAAAAAGTGGCACACGCTACAAAGCGAACATCAGTGTCGACGGTAAGAACAAGCATCTTGGAACATTCGATACACTTGAGGAAGCTGTAGCAGCTCGCCAAGAAGCAGAAGAATTATACAGATAACAAAAAGCGTGGAGGGCGACTCCACGCTTTTTCTTTTTATATAAACAACCCATCAGCCTCGATTGCTTCGCCCAGCGCAAGCAACCAATCTTCCCGGCCTTTTGGAGCCGTGAACTGTACTCCCAACGGCAAACCGTTCTCGGTTAAATGAACCGGTAGACTCAAAGCCGGCGCACCCGTCAAATTCGCTTGCATCCCGAATGGTGTAATCGGCAAACTCAAATCAAACATGTCCCAGACAATTTGTTGCTGCTCTGAAGCACCAAACTCCTGAACATTCGCCATCTTTTCCATCAATTCCGCCGACTGCCACGCGGTATCAATCCGCGGTGCCGCATCCGCTGTCGTTGGCGTCAACAACAAATCAAAATCTTCATGGAAAATGGCCATCGCTTCAGCTGCGGCGTCCCAACGTTTCAAAGTGTTCGAATATTCCGCAGCCGTTACCTTTTTACCAGCTTGATACAATACCCAACTCACCAGTTCCATATCATCCAGCGTAAATGCTCGGCCCAAGCTCTGTTCCATGCCTTGCAGCATGGAAGTCGTTTCCCCGCAGTTCATGATGTAATAACTCTTCATCAAGGCCACACCGTCATAATCGGGATCCTTTTCCACCACTTCATGGCCATTCGCTTCCAACCAGTCCACCATTTTCATGACCGCATCTTTTGCTTCCTGACTCACAACAGACAAAATAGGGGATTTCAATGAATAAGCTACCTTAAACTTCCGGCGTCCATTTGCAATGAAGCCATTTGGTAATAAAGGTGCCTGAAATGCCGCAGCTAATTGAACCGTCTGCATCGCCTCAACCATGGCCACCGTATCACGAATCGATTTCGTTAATGCAAAATCAATCGAGGCTCCTTGCCAATTCCGCCCCGAACCAGGTCCGACTGGCATGCGTCCGCGTGTGGGTTTTAGTCCGACCAATCCTGTAAACGAGGCAGGAATCCGAATGGAACCACCACCATCACTCGCACCGGCTACTGGTACCATGCCCGCCGCAACCGCTGCGCCGGCACCGCCACTGGAACCACCTGGTGAATAGTCCGTATTCCAGGGATTACGCGTAGAACCATAAATGCGCGCATCCGTAATATTCTTGAAGCCAAATTCTGGTACATTCGTTTGCCCAACCACCACGAATCCCGCATCCAATAACTTTTGTGTATAGTGGCTTGTCTGCGCACTCACATAATCCTTCAACAAAACGGAACCGGAAGTACTCGGCTCACCCGCCAAGGTCTGCCCCATATCTTTCAATAAAATAGGGACGCCGCCGAATGGTTTCCCACTGAAGTCACGCGTCTCTGCTTCACGCAAAGCCGCCTCAAAACGGGGATGGATGACCGCATTTAAGGAAGGATTTTCTTTTTCAATCTTATCTATTGTTTGTCGCACCAATTCTGTTGGTGAAACTTTTTTATCCCGAACTAACGCCGCAAAATGCAACGAATCTTCTTCACGATTTATCTGCAAAACGAAATCAGCTCCTTTAAAGTCATATTTTGATTATAGCATAGAAAGCGATTATCAAAATTTGTATTAAGGGTATAATATACCTATGCATGAAAATTGAAGCATTGGAGGAGCACGGATGAAGAAGAAAAAATGGTTTTTTATTTTAGCGTTAGCTATCCTGGCAACACTGGGATTTATTACTCTACAATTCACCCAAAAAGAACAGCCGGTGGAATCGATTGTTGATGAAGACCCATATGGCATTGAATATTATATGGTTCCGCCCATGGAACAAGTTTTTGTAAATGGTGTCGTAAAGCCGGAACAATCCCAAGATTTCCATCAGGACCAAACGCTTGGTGAAATGAGTGATTTGGCTGTTGCGAACGGTGAAATTGTTGAAACCGATACGCTGCTTTACAGCTATACGAATGAAGACGTTCAAAAAGAAATCAACCAATTGACCAATGAAGTGGCCCGTCTGGAAACACAGCGCGCCAATACTGCCTATAAACAGCAGCTCGCCATCGATCGCTGGTATGAAATGCCTGAAGAAGAGCGGACACAAACCCTGGAGGAAATTTATATGGAGTTCAACCTATCCGAACTCGATTCTCAAATCCAGGAGCAATACACCAACATCGCGATGATGGAAGAGGACATTTATACCGAAGTCCTTGCACCCTTCAAGGGAAAAGTGGTCATACCTGAAGAAAAAACCGCTGATACACCACTCTTGAAGCTCATTTCCGAGAACTTCTACGTTTCCGGTACCTTGAATGAGAAGGATTTGGAAAATGTAAAGATAAACCAAGCCGCAGACATTACCGTCGTTTCCAACAACTTTACGACACAGGGAAAAGTTTCTTTCGTTGATACGACACCCACCGAAGCCAACAGTGATCCTTACGGCGGCGCATCGACTATGTCTTCCTACCCGGTGAAATTAAGTTTTGATTCGTTGGAAGGAATTGTAAATGGGTATCACGTGCAGGCAACAATCCAATTGGAAGACAATCAAGTCGTTATTCCCACCGAAGCGATTCATACAGAGGGCAATAGCCATTATGTTTTGGTAAACGATTTTGGAACAGTAGCGAAACGTAGCATCCAACTTGGAAAAGAGACAGGAGGAAACACCATCGTCACAAGTGGTCTGGAAGCGGAGGATGAAATCATCATCTCATCAGAAGTTCCCGTTCAAGAAGGTGATATCCTGGATCCCGGTATGATGGACGTGCCAGAGGGGGAGTAGCACATGGAAATAGCGAAACGTCGTAAACTGGTGGAAATTAAAGAAGCCCGTAAAGTTTTTACTTCGGGAAAAATAGCAAATACCGTTTTAAAAGATGTTGATTTAACGATTTACGAAGGTGATTTTTTAATGATTTTGGGTAAATCGGGAAGTGGTAAAACGACTTTAATGAATATTATCGGCTTTTTGGATCGCTTAACGGAAGGTAATTATTATTTCCTGGGTGAGGAGGTCGCGAATCTGACTGAGAACCGCAAATCAGAAATTCGCAATGAGAATTTTGGTTTTATTTTTCAACAGTTTCATTTGATTGAATCCTTGAATGTTCATCAAAATGTCGAATTGCCACTTGTATATAATGGAAAAGCCAGCAAAAAAGAACGCTGGGATGCGGCGGGAAAATATTTGGATTCGGTCGGGATTCCGGAAAAGATGAAAGCAAGGACGACGGAATTGTCAGGTGGTCAGCAACAACGGGTGGCGATTGCGCGGGCGCTAATAAACGAACCGTTGTTGATTATGGCGGATGAGCCGACTGGGGCGCTGGATTCTGAAACAGGAACAGCTATTATGGAGTTGTTAAAAGGATTAAATCGCGAGGGTAAGACTATCGTCATGGTAACGCATGATGAGGATTTATTGCAATATGCCACCCGGGTTATTCGGATGCATGATGGTAGTTTCGTGGAAGAGGAGGCGGCAGGGTGATTCGAAATATTTTGATGAGTACGTTACTCAGTTTACGTGCCCATAAACTGCGTGTTTTCTTGACGATGGTCGGAATTATCATCGGGATTGCCTCGGTCGTCACGATTGCGGCACTAGGGGAAGGTGTGCGCCGGGAAAGCTTGAATTTGGCGGATACGACTCAAGCCAATGTTATGACTGTACAGCATGGAATTGCCCAAACCGATGATTCAGGCATGATGTATATTGAAGATACGTTTACTTTCTCGAAAGCGGATATGCGGCGTATTTCTCGAATCGAAGGGGTTGCCTCGGTATTGCCGGGTTACGGATCCTGGTCGGGTTCAAATACGGATATGTTTGATGTGAATTTGGATTACTTTGGGGCGCAGGCGTATACGGCCGTCACACCGTTTAAGCAAGAAACCCGGATTCAATATGGTCGCGATATCACACCGCATGATGTCGATCGGGATGTGATTGTATTGTCAGGTGATGTTTTGCAATACGGCATTGCGGTAGATGATCCCGAAACGTTGATTGGACAAGCTGTTAGTATGAACGGCTTTATGTATGAGGTAATTGGAATTAAAGAGCCCTATGATTATGAAAGCATGGTGCCGGACACAGCTTATACTTGGGAAGATGCTTACACGAGTGTTGTGCCACATGCAGCTTACAACCAATTGACTGGGGCACGGGAAATTCGTCAACTGAAAGTCAAAATAGCAGATGCAAGCGACCGTGAAATCGTCACGATGGCGGTAATCGATGACTTAATGACTGCCTATCCAAACGATGAAGGCTATTTTGAAGAAGACCGCTCCAATGAACAGATGATGGAAGAAATCAATACTTATATCAATGGCATTGTCATGTTCTTGGTGGCGATTACGGCGATTTCATTATTTGTTGGAGGAATTGGTGTCATGAATATCATGTACGTTTCGGTTACCGAGAGAAAACGCGAAATCGGCATCCGACGCGCAATTGGTGCCAAACCTCGGATGATTTTATGGCAGTTTTTGTTGGAAGCAGCCTTTATCACTTTTATTGGTGGTGTGATTGGATTGTTATTGGGATATGGCGCTGCTCTTTTAGTGGGTTACTTCATCAATATCCCTGTTTTCTTGACACCATCCATCATGATTATTTCTACGTCCGTTTCAATCGTGACTGGACTTGTATTTGGCATTATTCCTGCTTTGAGTGCTTCACGCATGGATCCGATTAAGGCGATTTATCAATAGGCAATGATTTTTGTGTGACAATTATTCATATATCAAAAGAACGGACTGGGAAAAATCCCAGTCCGTTCTTTTAATAACTCGCAATGGCTTTTTTTATGTCAGCGATGGAAAGGCCGAGCTTTTGCTCTTCTTCTTCACTAAGGGGTAAGGCGATTTGCAGTTCCAAGCCGTCTTTTCCAATGATGCATGGAGTACTGAAAGCAACCTCGCCGGTCATACCATACAAACCATCAATCGTCGCACAAACAGGGAAGATGGCTTTTTCATCCAAAGCAATGGCACGCAAGATGGCTGCAGCTACCTCGGCTATGGCTGTGTTTGTCCAGCCTTTCCAAATAAAAACATCATTTGCTGTTTGGACTACTTCTTGGGTAATAGCGTCTGGGGTAAGAGGTTCATGGATCGGCAATAACTGTTGTGCTTCTTTAAAAGGAATGCCGGAAATGGTGATACTGTCGAACAAAGGGAGTGCCGTTGTACCATGTTCGCCGATGACCAGTCCACTGACCGCTTTCCCGTCTACTTGGAACATGCGTGCAATGATTTGGCGTAAGCGGAACGTGTCCAGAGTCGTACCCGTACCAAAAATCTTGCCCTTTGGATAATCAAATTCATTTTCAGCAATGTACGTCACGGAATCAACCGGGTTGGTGATGATGACGATGATGGCATCGCGCGTGTAACGCGTAATGCCAGCCATAACTTCGCGTACTTCACGGATATTTTCTTTCCCCCACGCCGTACGAAGAATGCTGTTTTCATTTTCTGGAAGTTCAGGTACGGCTACTGCAATAACAATAATATCTGCATCTTGGCAAGCACGATAATCACCATGTTGAATGGTCGTATTTCCCCGATAGAAGGCAGATAGGGCGTGGGTATTGTCCAAGCCTTCTGCTTCAGCTACCTTTTCTTTTTTATCGATGATAGTGATAGTAGAAAAGAGATTCAAGTGAGCAGCTGACGTCACGACTTGAGAACCCACATGGCCTGATCCAATGACCACAAGTTTGTTTGTTTTCATAATTTTCCTCATTTCTTTTTAATGTATTATAGCGTAATAATCTCGAATTTAAAATATTTTATTAAAACTGTTGACAAAAAATAAGTATCGTTATATACTTATTTCGAAATCAAGATAAATGAATTCGGATATAAAGAATTCAAAGATAAGGAGAACAATAATGTCTAACAAAAGTATTTTTTCGCGATTGGCTTCTTTCTTGAAAGGTAGCGAATCAGCAGCAGTAAATAATCCCACAGTAGAAAAGGAGAACAAAATTATGAAAATCGGAATTATCTCAGGTAGTGTACGTGAAGGAAACAACGCAACAGCAGTATCAGAATGGGTATTGGATTTCGCAACAAAACGTGGCGACGAAGGCGTGGAGTACGAATTAGTTCATCTTGCAGATTTCGATCTACCATTGATGGGCGCTAAAGTTCCAGTAGAATACCAAGAAAAAGCTGGCGCAGCAATCAAAGCTTGGTCAGAAAAAATGGCTTCATTTGATGGCTACATCTTCATCACACCAGAATACAACCATGCTCTAGGTGGCGCATTGAAGAATGCTCTCGATTACTTGAAACCAGAAGTTGCTAACAAAGCAGCTGCAATGGTTGGATACGGTAGCTTGGGTGGCGCACGTGCTCACGAAAACCTACGTATCATCTTGGGTGAGTTGAGTGTTGCGACTGTACACACTACAACTAACTTCTCATTGATGACAGACTTCGAAAACATGTCAGTCTTCAAACCAAACCCATACAACGAAGTAAATGCTAACGGTATGTTGGATGATCTATTGCTATGGTCAAAAGCTTTCGAAACAATTCGTTAATCTGATTTTTCAAGAGTGCCGGGTTTCCTGGCACTCTATTTTTATGCTAAAATAAACTACAAAGGAGTGGTAACGATGACCATCAAAGAACAAGTAAGTAAAGATTTCATTCAAGCGCGTAAAGACCGCGACACATTGAAGACAAACGTTTTACGTATCATCAAATCTCATTTCGATGCCTTCAAAATCGATGAAGGCCGCGACATGGATGAAAAAGAACAAATCAATTACCTTTTGAAAGAACAAAAACAAACCGAAGAAGCCATCACATTTGCCAAAGAAGCAAACCGCGATGACTTAGTGGAAGAAAACCAAGCAAAATTGGCGATTATTTCCAGCTATCTCCCCCAAATGATGACGGAAGAGGAAGTCAGAACATTTTTGACGGAAAAAGGTGTCCCGGATATGGCTATGAAAGATGCGATGAAGTTAGCTATGGGAGAACTTGACGGCAAGGCTGAAAAGAAAATGGTTTCCCAAATCGTCAAAGAATTACTAGGCAAATAATAAATACCCCGAGCCAAATTGGTCTCGGGGTATTTTTGTCAAAACTCTTCGTAAACATTGGGGTCTTGATTGGCGATGCGGCCGTCTGGTTTCGTTAAAGACGAGATAGTAGCCATTTCATCTGCGGTTAATGCAAAATCAAAAATGGAAATATTCTCATGCTGGTGAGCGAAATTCCGCGAACTTGGTATCGGAATAGTTCCCAATTGAACATGCCAACGCAAAATGACTTGGGTCAATGACTTATTGTATTTTTCACCAATTCCGGCAATCACGGGATTTTCCAATAAATCCCCAGCCAGTTTACGGCCCATTGGACTCCAGGACTCAACTTGAATGTCACGCTCCAGTGAATATTCCAATAATTCCTTATTATTAAAATAAGGGTGTAATTCGATTTGGTTCATGCTTGGTAGGACACCTGTTTCTTTCTCCAGGGTCTCAATGTGTTCCGGAAGGAAGTTGGAAACCCCGATGGAGCGAATCAGCCCCCATTTTTGGGCATCGATCAAAGCCCGCCAAGCATCCACAAATTTACCTTGTTTGGGATTGGGCCAGTGAATCAAATACAAATCATAATAGTCCAGATTTGCCCGGTATAACGATTCCTGGATGGTGTATATCGCCTTATCATACTCCTGATAGCGGCCGGGAAGCTTGGAGGTTACCACGATTTCCTCGCGGGGAACACTGCTGCGTTCAATGGCTCGACCAACTGTCGCCTCGTTTTCGTAATTATAAGCCGTATCAAGCAACCGGTAACCATTTTGCAAAGCCGAATCGATGGCGCGCACTCCTTCGGCACCTTTCAAGCGAACCGTACCGAAACCAATAGCTGGAACAATAAGACCATCCCGTAATGTAATCGCTGGTACATCTTGCTGTGACATTTGTCATTCCTCCTAGAATTATGTTAATTCCAGTCTATCAAATTATTCCCTTTATTACCGTTTTTGAACCTCGCTTGGCTTTGTTATTTTTGAACGGCCACTTTATCTTCTAAGTATTCCACAGCTTTCATCGCATTCAACACAATTTCTTTTGTTACATGCGGTACTGCCAAGTTAAATGTCTCTTCTTTTGAAGCAGCAAAGGCGGCAACTTTTTCAGCTTTGGCATAAAAATCCTCTGACACTCCGAAATCAGCAAAACGATGTGGGAAATGGTTCTCAGCAAAGAAGGGCAACAACTTACGGACTTCATCTTCATCCCCGCCAGCCCACAGTTGAACCAACACGCCGTAAGCAACTTTCACACCGTGCTCGTAAAGGTGCGTTTCCGGCACAAGTGACATACCATTATGGATGGCATGCGCACCAGCCATCCGACCATATTCACCAGCAAACCCCCCAACAGTCCCAGCGATTGCTACTACCGCTTCCGCCACATTTTGAAAAGCAGTTGTAACTTCGTGGCGCTCCATGCTTGCCAAAGCTTCTTTACTTTCAGCTAGTAGTAACTCCTGGGTTACCTTTGCTGTGTTCAAACCCACCTGGACCATTGCCGGAAGGGGCCCGACCACATTTCGGGTGATTCCTTCTGCTTCGTACCATTTGGCCAACGTATCGCCAATGCCGCCCATAAAATATTTCTTGGGTGATTCTACTAGTAAGTCCAGATCCATCAAGCACAACAGAGCCGCTTTCTCATAGTATTGCACATTCTTAAACGTATGATCCGGATGATAAACAGCGGAAAGAGGGGTATAAGCCGCACAGGTTCCCAGTACGGTCGGAATGGTTACATACTCAACGTGCAACACTTCCGCAGTCCCTTTAGCTGTGTCCAAAACACGGCCACCACCGATTCCAACCACGCAATCTGTTCCCCGGATTAAGTCAGCTAAACGATCCATGTCTTCATTAGAAGCAGTACCATCATAGCGATAAACGGGTAAATTCAAGGATCCTGAATAATGTTTTTTAAATGCTTCATAAGATTTTTCACCCGTTACCACAACAGGATTTTTGAATGTCGCTAATTTTTCATCGAGATATTTCAATACACCTTGGCCACTTAAAAATTGACCAGGACCTGGACGAACAACTTGACTCAAACGCATAATCGTTTCCTTCTTTCTGAATGTCTATTTCCTATGCTTCAACAACAGCAACTTTTTCTGTTTTAACTGTCTCTGCAGCATCTTTGTTGCTACAGAAGCTAGCATATAAAGTCCCAAACAATGTATGAACAATCGTACCAGCTGCACCGGCTAAAGCGGCCGCAGGGTTGAAATGGGTCAAACCAAGACTACCTGCCAAACCGGTATTTTGAACACCGATTTCAATTGCCATTGCACGGGTAGCGGGAAGATCGATTTTGAATAATTTACAAACAGCGTAACCCGCTACGAAGCCAAAAACGTTATGCATCCAAACAATCAAGAACATCACCAATCCAGTCCCTAATAATGTTTCTGAATTCAATGACACTGTTCCGCCCAAAACGAGTAATACAGCTATAGCTGATAAGGAAGGCAGTAAGGTATGGAAAGGTTCCACATACTTGCCTAAGAAACGATTAACGGCCAGCCCACCCAAAATCGGCACCAAAACAACTTTAACGATAGAGAGGAACATTGGCATAAAAGGAATATCTATATAAGCGCCTCCGTAGAAAGAGAGTAATAAGGGCGTCATTACGGGAGATAGCAAAGTTGAAACAGAAGTCGCTGATACTGAAAGAGGCACATCGCCATTTGCTAAATAGGTCAAAACATTTGAGGAAGTTCCACCCGGAACGCTACCTACCAAGATTAAGCCTAAAGCGATATCGGAAGGCAATTGGAATAATTTAGCTAATAAGAATGCTGATAAGGGCATGACGCCAAATTGCATTGTTGCCACCAAGAGCACTTGCCATGGTTTACGGAATACTTCACTAAAATCGCTAGGTTTCATTGTCATTCCCATTGTGAACATGACGATCTGAAGAAAGAATGTCGTATGGCCACTTGCCCATAAGAAGGTTTGTGGTACGAATAGTGCTGCTGCCGCAACAAGCACGACAACAAAGGCAAGATATTTGTTAAAGAAAACATTGAACTGTTTGAATAATTTCATAATAAATCCTCCATTTTTACAATTATTATTTTTAATAGGGCCAATATCACTTTCCATCTCGTCACATCCTTTCGCTAAGAAACAAAAAAAGGCCACCCATTCATACAACTGAATGGGTGGCCTAAGTCCCATTCACCAAACAATCGCGAATAGGACTTAAACATCGTTAGAAATTTTCTACGAGTCTAAATCCTGTTATTAATAATAATAATGATTGCTTGGGTGAATGTGCGGTTCATGGGACATATTCCTCTCGTTTCTTGATTTCATCAAGTATAATGGCCGTAACCTAAAAAAGTCAACTTATTTTTTAACTTTAATTTAATGATGGGGTTTTATTTTTCATTAAAAAAGTATTATATTGTCTTTTTTGCTGGAAAATATAAAGAATTCTTGGACTACTACAGGGCATTTAAGTTATAGTTAGAAGGCATGGAAAACTAGATAGATGGACAGGTGATAAATGATGCAGTTTATTAAAGCGACACCAAAAGACTTACCTGCAATCATGGAAATTATAGATGACGCAAAGGCACTATTGAAAGCAAATGGTATTGATCAATGGCAAAAAGGATACCCTAATGAACAAGTCTTAGGCGATGATATTGCGAACGATGATTTATATCTTGTTCAAGAAGAAGATGAAATTGTAGCGGTTTTTGCCCTGATTTTCGGCGAAGATCCTAATTATAAAGTGATTGAAAAAGGCAACTGGTTAACGGACTTTCCTTACAGCGCTATTCACCGTGTAGCAGTCAAAAAAGACAAGCTGGGCCGTGGCGTTATGGGCCGTATTTTCGAGGTATCTGAACAGATGACTCGTGAGAAAGGACTCAAATCCTTGCGAATTGACACGCATCCCGATAATCAAAGTATGCAGAGGGCATTAACGAAAGCAGGATATCAATATTGTGGACATGTTTTCATGGGGAATGGCGATTTGCGTTTTGCCTATGAAAAACCTTTGACTTGAGTATGATCGGATTCAGTAAAGACTGAAAAATACGGGTATCTGCTTTCATTTCTTCGGATGGCTAGTATTATTTCCTGCAGTAAACGGACGCACACGCGTCCGCTTTTTGTTCTTGGGACAATTATCTTTTTTTATCCTTAGTGCGGCTTTAAGCAGAAAATTATTTTGGGAACGCCGCATTTAGGCGTAAAGTGCGGCGATTAGAAAAATAATAATCCCCGAACGCCGCATTTAGGCCCAAAGTGCGGCGATTAGAAAAATGGTAAGCTCCGAACGCCGCATTTAGGCGTAAAGTGCGGCGATTAGAAAAATAATAATCCCCGAACGCCGCATTTAGAGCCCAAACGCGGCGTTCCAAGTACGGTAAAAGTTTAATCGTCGCACTCAACCCGATTCACGCGAACAACTTCCTGAGTAATCTATCCAGATAAGTTGACGCTATTCTAAATCGTGCATATGTTATAATGAAAAGATGAAATGTTTCTGGGAGGGATTGCAGATGGAATGGGACCATATACCCATGGATTCTTTTTTAGCCAATGACGTGCCTGTGAAAATTGCTGAGAAGGGTTTGCTTATTTATGAAAGTAATGAATTTGTCTCGGTTAAAGCGACCGAAAAGAAAAATAAAGTTACTTTAAAAGCAGATTTTGAAGAAGGCGATACTACTTTGGTTGTCTTCGATTATTCCAAACATCAGCTGACTGCTGAGTGCTCGTGTGAGTACTATGATACGCATATAACACCTTGCGAACATATTATAGCGGTCATATATAAATATAACGAATTAGCAACTGAACATAATACTGGACAGAAACAGAAAAAAGTTGAGCCACCTAAAAACCCCTATCAAGCAGCAGAATACATGATGACTTACATGGCAGATTTCCTTGATGCCGATACAGGGTTCAGGGGGCGCGAGAAATTGAAGTTTGAATATCAATTCGCGATCCAATCACTGGATGATGATGAAGAGTGTTCGGTACGTATCAAAGTCGGAACGGATAAACTTTATCAAATGAAGGATATCGAACAGACGGCTCAAAATTTGTTGGGTGATTATCCGCAAGCTTTTGGTAAACATTTTGAATACGATCCAGCGGAACATTATATCGATTCCCGCGACCGAAACATGCTGCATCTGTTGATGAACTTAAAAGATTACCGCTATCAATCGCGAAACTATTACAATTTTTCAGCCGGGAACAAGAGCGAAATCATTATTCCCAATGTCATGATTAAAGAAGTGCTCAAGAAAATTCTGGAAATGAAGTATCACGTTGTCAAAATCCACCACCGTGATCCTGAGTATTTAGTCATAAAAGATCCGGTCGTATTCGACGAGGGCGAAACGTTGTTGCCTTTGCAGTTTGAAATATCGGAAGATCCGGAACAGGATGGCGTCTACCAGTTCCAGTCAGATGCCCTATTTGATCAGGATTTACAAGTTTTCCCGTATCAAAAAATGATGATTTACGAAAATGATATTTTCTTTTTATCTGAAGAAGATAATCGCCTTTTTCGGATTTTAGCCAATGCGACCGGGAATGACAGAACTCAAACCGTCAAAATACCCAAAACAATGATGCGCGAATTCATGACAAGTTCTTTGCCAACCGTTCAAAAACGCTTCCCTTTGAAAATTTCTCAAAAAGTCCAGGAAGAATTCCAGAGAAAACCATTGAAAGCCAAACTTTACCTGGATATGCTTGAAGGTAAACTTTGGATTGATTTGAAGTTTTTCTACGGAGAAGAAAGCTACCGTCCCATGATTTACAATGACCACAACGCCTTGCCTGAAACAGTCTTAAACGATTTGCAGGCGGAGGGTAAAATCTTGAACGTTATCTACGATTTCGAATTTGAATTTACTTATGAGGAAGACCAACTGACATTAAGTGATCCTGATGATATTTTCCGTTTCATTTATGATGCATTGCCGGAGTTAGGTCCCTTGATGGAAGTTTATACGACCTCGAGTGTGGAACACCTGATTTATACAGCGCCAACGTCACCGCGTTTGGTGATTGACATGAATGAAAAAAGCAATCTCCTGCAAGTAACTTTCGATATTGAAGGCATCAATGAAACTGAGTTGCGTAAAATCATGAAGGATTTGGCTGCCAACAAACGCTATCGACGTTTGTCGAATGGGAAGTTGGTCAATTTGCAGGATAAAGTTTTCCAGCAGTACCAAGATACCTTGGATAAGTTGGATATAAGTCCAAGTAAAGTCAAGAGTGAGATGGAAATGCCGTTGCATCGTATTTTCGCATTAGATGATGAAATGCTGAAGCTAGCCGATTTGAAAAAACCAGTTAAAGAATTTTTGAAACGACTTGATTCATTGGAAGAAAAAAACTATCCATTTCCCGAGGCACTCTCTGCCAAATTACGTCCTTACCAAGAAGAGGGCTATCAATGGCTAAAAACATTAGATGAATATGGCTTTGGTGGTGTATTGGCCGATGACATGGGATTAGGAAAAACCATTCAAGCTCTCACTTACATTGCATCGACAATTGAAAAAGAGAATGAACCTATTTTAGTGATCTGTCCTTCCAGTGTTCTTTTCAACTGGCAAAAAGAGGCGAAACAGTTCATTCCGGGCATCGAGCCCGTCTTGATTACCGGCACCAAAGAAGAACGCGAAGCTTTGATTAAAAAAGCGAAACAAGACCAGACAAAACTTTGGATTACCTCCTATCCAGTATTGTTGCGCGATGCGGAATATTATCAAGACATCCATTTCCGTAGTGTCATTCTGGATGAGGCACAAATCGTAAAAAATAATATTGCCAAAACGACCAAAGCCGTCCGTCAAATCAAGGCGAACACCAAATTTGCCCTGAGCGGAACGCCTTTGGAAAATCAACTGGGAGAACTGTATTCAATCTTCTCGATTGTGGTACCGGGTCTGTTTCCCACTCAAAAAGGGTTCAAGGATTTGGACATCGCCCAAATTAATCGTAAAATCCGTCCATTCGTATTACGTCGCTTGAAGAAAGACGTGTTAACAGAGTTGCCGGACAAAGTGGAATCAATCGAGTATATCGATTTGGCTGAAAGCCAAAAATCGTTATATCTCTCCCAATTACGTTTGGTGCGTAACGAAACCAGCGAGTTGCTGGATGCAGGGACGGTCGACGAGAACCGCATCAAGATTTTGGCAGGGCTAACCCGATTACGCCAAATCTGTTGCGATCCGCGTCTGGTTAATCCGGATTATGAAGGCGAGTCAGCGAAGCTAACTCGTTTGATGGAATACTTGGATAATGCCCGCGAAAATGGTAAACGCGTTGTGCTGTTCTCACAATTCACCCAAATGCTGCAACTGATTCAAAAACGATTAGCCGAACAAAACCGTGATTATTTTTATTTGGATGGCCGCACTGCCAATATTGATCGTTTGAAACTGACGACCCGTTTCAACGAAGGTGAGAAAGATCTATTCTTGATTTCGTTACGGGCAGGTGGAACGGGTCTGAATTTGACCGGTGGCGATACGGTTATCTTATATGATAGCTGGTGGAACCCTGCCGTTGAAAGCCAGGCTACCGACCGCGTTCATCGCTTCGGTCAAACCAAAAAAGTCCAGGTTATCCGCATGATTTGTGCGGGAACCATTGAGGAACGTATAAACGAATTACAAGGCAAGAAAAGGGAATTGATTGACCAAGTCATTACGGAAGGAAAGCAATCTTTCAGTAGCTTGACGAAGGACGAAATCATGACGATTTTAGCAGAATGAAGTAACCTCCCCACTGATTAAGGTGGGGATTTTTAATTTGCCACAATTGGTAACGTTCTCATCGTGGCGGCGGTCATGCTATAATAATATTAAATGAAAGGTTGCTGGGAATTTAATGAAAGTGTAGGTGAATCCTTGTGGCAACTAAAAATGCTGTTGGAAAGTTAGAAAACATTTATACGGAAGTGACCGAGCTACGGGAAGCCGTTTTTAAAGAAGGGCAAAAGTTGTATGAAGAGTGGCTACCGTTAATTGAGCGAGAAGATTACCGCGAGAGTGCTCTGAACCTCGCTTATTATGTAGCATTGCGCCGCCGTGATATTCGTTCTTTGCAGGTTAAGTTATCGAAGTGGGGGCTTTCTTCATTAGGACGGTTGGAAGCTAAAGTATTGCCACAACTGGATGCGTTACTGGTTGTTTTATCCAAATTGCTGGATAAGGATTTGAAACTACTCCATGAAATCGATTCTTCGGAAATGGCAAAACTTCGTGTTGATTACCTGGAGAAGCATACCGACGAAGTTTTCGGTCCTAAACCGAAAAAAAGGTATACGCGCATCATGGTCACCATGCCAACAGAAGCCAGTAAAGACGAAGCTTTTATTGTTAAATTACTGGAAGAAGGAATGGAAATCGCCCGCATCAATTGTGGGCATGATGATGTTAAAACGTGGCAAAAAATGGTCAAGAATATCAAGGCAGCAGAAAAGAAAACCGAGAAAAAATGTCGCATTTATTTTGATATCGCAGGGCCAAAAATTCGCATCGATAGCATTTTTACAACGCAACCGGACGCCCGCTTAAAAACAGGTGACCAATTTTTTATAACGGCAGAAGAATCGGTACGTGCTTTCTATGAGCAAAGTATCGTAGTTGGCTGTCAGAATAAAGACATTTTGGAACAGCTGGTGGAAGGTGACACGATTGCCCTGGATGATGGCGTTGTGGAAGGGCGGGTTGTGAGTGTCAAACCTGAAGGCGCAATCGTTCAGGTCGACCGGGCAAGCAAGGCTAAAGGGGTCCGCTTG
The DNA here is from genome assembly GCF_052266715.1 of Jeotgalibaca sp. A122. Lineage (NCBI taxonomy): Bacteria > Bacillati > Bacillota > Bacilli > Lactobacillales > Carnobacteriaceae > Jeotgalibaca > Jeotgalibaca sp. A122. Next base: position 36,456 of record NZ_JBQPRB010000006.1, read on the forward strand.
AAGGCACAAAAAGGAATCAATTTTCCGGATACCACGACCAAAATTCCGTTGATAACGGATAAAGACCGGCAGGATTTAGAAGGGATTCAGGAATATGCAGATATTCTTGGTTTTTCATTTGTCAAAGACGTGACGGATGTGGATGCGCTCCAGCAAGAGCTGGAAAATAGCCTGGGTAAAGAACGGGCACGTGAGATCCCTATCATCGTCAAAATTGAAACGCTCCAAAGTATTGATCACTTGGTGGATATCATTATCCATTCGGCAGGTAAAAACAAATTCGGTGTGATGATTGCCAGAGGTGACTTGGCCGTGGAGGCAGGGTTCCTGCGCTTGTCTGAATTGCAGGAAGAAATCCTCTGGGTTTGTGAAGCGGCACATGTACCGGTAATTTGGGCAACGCAAGTGTTGGAGACGCTCGTCAAAGAAGGAATTCCAACGCGGGCAGAAATAACAGATGCCACAATGGGCGGGCGTTCTGAATGTGTCATGTTGAATAAAGGTGACTACATCGAAGAAGGTCTGCAAATGCTGGATGATTTACTGATTCGCTCCCAGGAGCATCAATACAAAAAATCAGCTCGTTTACGGGCGTTGGGTATTGCTGAAAAAGCCTGGCGGAAAAACAAGTAAAACGAAGGCCGTGGATAATATCCTGGCCTTCGTTTCATTTGAACAAACGACACAATATTCCTTTCGACTTGACAGGCCATCATTCATCACGCAAACTGAAACAAAACCAATCTGATTATTAACGAGGGAACCCTATGAATGCCTTAACGAAATTTATATTAAAAGTATTTTCATCTCCGAAAATTGACATGCAGGAAAGCTACATGCGGGTCCGTAAATTCCAGGAATTAGCTGTGACACCCGCAAGAGAACGCTACCGTATTCTGGACCGGAAAATATATTCTGAAGATTTATCCCATGAGATTCCCGTAAGGATTTTCCATCCCAAGGAAAAACGTAGCAACGAACTCCTTTTGTTTTTTCACGGTGGTGGTTGGGTGATCGGGAGCATTGATTCCTACACGCGTGATTGTATTCAAATGGCAGATGAACTGGGAAGGACAATCTTGGCTGTTGATTACTTAAAAGCACCAGAAAATCCATTTCCAGCAGGATTCGACGACTGCTATCGGGTGGCAGATTTACTGATCAATCACCCGGAACTTACCGGGATAACCGGTGCAGATGATCTTACAATCATCGGAAATTCAGCAGGGGGAAATTTGGCGGCGGCGGTTTCTTTGCGATTGCGGGATGAAGGTAAACAGTTACCGAATAAACAAATATTAATCAATCCGGTGACACACTGGAATCACGATGAGCGCTCGCCGTTTGCGAGTGTTGAAGAAAATGGCTACGATTACGGCTTGACTGCCAAAAAGATGCAAGAATATATGGAAATGTATGAACCCGACGAAACTAAACGGCAGTCTCCCTATATCGCTCCACTCATGGCCGGAGACTTTTCCAATCAACCTGAAACCCTGATAATCACTTCAGAGTTTGATCCATTGCGTGATGAAGGGGAAGCTTATGGCCATCTCTTGAAAGATGCCGGAAATGATGTCCGGATTTTCCGGGCGAATGACACGGTCCATAACTATATATTTGGACCACTCACACCTGAAATTGAAATTAAATCCTACCACTTAATGGAAGAATTTTTGGACAACCGACTGAGAGGAAGTGACACATTTGGAAAAAAGGAAGATGACGAATCGTAAAAAATGGGTACGGCTGGATAATGCCTCCAACATCTTTCTGGCTGCCATGTCAAATCGGGACAGCAAAGTGTTTCGGCTCAGTGTCGAAGTAACAGAGGTCGTGGATTCCGACTTATTACAACAAGCGTTGAACAAGGTTTATAATCAGTACAAGCTTTACCACAGTGTCTTGCGCCGTGGTATCTTTTGGTATTATTTGGAAGAGAGCGACTTAAAACCAACTGTTGAATTGGATACAAATCCGACTTGTCAGCCTCTTTATCATTTTGATCGCAAAGAATTATTATTCCGCGTTGTCTATTGGAAGAAAAGGATCAGTATCGAAGTTTTTCATGTACTGTCTGACGGCACCGGTGCGATGTGGTTTCTGCAAGATTTATTGACGGAATATCTACGTTTGCGTCATCCTGAAATCGAGTCCGAGGCGCTCCAAATTGCCAGATATATCCACGATAAATCAAGCGAGGACAGCTTCGCACGCCATTTCCGCAGTAAAGAACAGCGTAGTTTCTCGAAAGCGACCCAGTCGGCATTGCAGAAATTCGAAGAAGCCAGGGTTAAGACCCAAGAACTTTTATTTCCAAAAAATAAATCAGACCAGAAAAAAGTTTATCACTACAAGGGAACCTATACACCGGATAACCGTCCCCGAGTCGTTGAAATGGAAATGCCAGTCAAGGAAATTATCCGTTTGGCCAAGCAGGAACAAGTCTCTTTAACATTGTTTTTAACGGCTTTATTTATGGAGTCGGTTCGCAAAAGTGAACCAGATTTTAGAGGGAACGAAACAATGGCAGTTTCCGTCCCGGTCAACCTACGGCAATATTTCCCTTCGGAATCAGCCCGTAATTTTTTTGCCGTGACGCGTTTGGAATATACCTATAAAAAAGAAAAAGAGAATACCATTTCCGAAATTTGTGAGGAGTTAAAAGAACAATTTGACCCGCAGTTGAAGAAGGAGTACCTTGAAAACTGGCTGACGCGTCTGATTTATTATGAATATCACCCAATCGGGCGACTGGTGCCAAGGCCAATAAAAGACTTTGCTTTAAAAATGGTTAACTTTAATAATAATCGTCAACTGACCTTGGCGATTTCAAATCTCGGGCGCGTGAGTTTCCCGGAACTGGTGGACTCATTGATTAAGCAGGTGTACTTTCATACCATTGCCGTTCGACCACAATTCTGCGCCATCAGCCATAATGATAGCTTTACGATATCTTTCACCTCACCGTACATAGAAACGGATATTTTCCAACAGTTCGCCAAGTACTTGACGAACGAAGGTGTTCCAGTAACCGTAACCGTTAATAAAGTGACGGAAGAAGAGTTGGGAGGGGATGCATGATGCGTAAATGTGTCAATTGCGAAGTAGAAATAAAGGGTGATTGGGAGCATTGCCCGCTTTGTGAGTTGCCGCTTGATTTAAACGAAAAAATAACACCGAGTTCCTATCCCGATGTGCCTTTAAAATACAACAAACAGCGCATCACCAAATGGCTATTGGTGCTTTCCGTGCTTCTGATATTTATTATTTTGGGACTGGGAATGATTTGGCGCGGACGTATCCAGTGGCTGCAGGCGGCTTTATTTGGGATCATGACGACTTGGCTAGTGGTGGTCATTATTTTGCGTAAACGTCGTAATATAGCGAAAAGTATCTTGTATTTGTTGATTGCCTTGTCTTTATTGTGCACCTATCTAGACTATTTGATCGGTTGGACGGGGTGGTCGACGACTTTTGCGGTTCCAATTATCTGTAGTGCATCCATTATCGGAATGTTTATTGCCTCGCGGTTCATGAAAATGCGAACGTCTGATTATATTTTGTATTTGGTGGCTGCGGAAATAATGGGCTTAATCCCGATAATCTTTTTGATTTTTGACTGGGTCGATACACCCATTCCGAGTTTAATTTCAATCGGCTTGAGTGCCTTGATGCTCATTCTCATCTTTATTTACCAAGGCTCAGAGATTTTACGGGAATTCCAAAAGCGGACATTTATCTAAAATGTTTCAATTTCGTAACATTTCAGAACCATTTAACACTATGGTACGATAAGTGTACAAATGTGATTGGGGGTTGGAGAAATGAGATTGAAACATTTGGTATGGCTTTCAGCGTTTTTCGTTCTTGCGGGTTGCAGTACGAATACTGATAGTGAGGAATCTATATCTTCAGAAACGATCAGTGAAGATACGGGTTTAGATTCGAATGAATCCAGTATTGCAACAGAAGAATCGCGCGGAACAGGCGGGACAACAGCAAGTGAAGGTGAAGAAACCGAGAGTTTGGACCTATATATCCCAGATGTGTTGAAGCAAGATGAAGGTACCGAAGATTATGACCAGGTCATCGCAATTGCTGAGGAGTACGCTTCAAGCACAGAAGGGGCCGAAGAAGGTCTATTCACGATTTTTTATACAGGTTATTATTTAGAAAATGCTGATGGCACCTTGCAAGGTTATTTCATCGGAATGAACCGGACAGGTAAGCCATTAACAGATTTGCAATTCGTATTAGACTTTACCGTTAATGAAACCAAAGTTTGGGACAATCAACTTGTTTACCTGGAGGAATCAGAATTTGGACAATTTCCAAATGAATCAGCTTTCCCATTCTTCTTACAAGCAACACCAGGAACGGAAGAAACACTGATGTCAGCTGAACCAGGCAATATTCAAATTTCCATCACTGATATTCAAGAAGGACTTTCCGTAAGCGAGTAGGCGATGCCTACCGCTTATTTTTTTTGTGCAGCGTTGGGGTATAAGTGCGCACTAAACCTCGATAGTCAAACCATTTCCTGTTTTTATTTGACAATATTTCGAATTCGAGATATAATTAATTCGAATTCAAGATAAATAGTCCGAAAAAGGAGCAAACATATATGAAAACTCAAGGAATCCACCACATCACAGCTATCGTAGGCAATGCGCAAGAAAACGTAGACTTCTATGCAGGTATTTTGGGATTGCGCTTAATCAAAAAAACAGTCAATTTTGACGATCCAGGAACGTATCACCTTTACTTCGGTGATCAAGGCGGAAAACCGGGTACAGTGATTACTTTCTTCCCTTGGAACAAGGCACACAAAGGCAAAATTGGGGGCGGACAAGTCGGCGTAACAACATATGCAGTCCCAACTGGTGCTTTGCCTTTTTGGGAAAGACGCCTCAGAAAATTTGATATTACCTTCCACAAATCAACACGATTTGGTGAAACGTACCTTCAATTCACAGATTACCACGGACTGATTTTGGAAATCGTCGAACGCGAAGAGGGAGCACCAACAGAGTGGACCCATGGTGAAGTCACACCAGAGGTCGGCATCAAAGGTTTTGGTGGTGCCATTTTATTCTCCACCAATCCGGCTGATACCATTCGTACTGTGGAAAATGTAATGGGTCTGGAAAAAGTCGGCGAAGAAGGCGATATCATCCGCCTGCGTTCAAGCGCAGATATCGGAAACATCGTAGATATCAAACAAACCACCGTACCAAGAGGGGAAATGGGTGTCGGAACGGTTCACCACATCGCTTGGCGGGCAAACGACAGAGAGAATCTGCTCGAGTGGCAAGAACACGTTCGGAAAAATAATCACCACGTAACCGAAGTGAAGGATCGCAATTACTTTAATGCCATCTATTACCGGGAAAAAGGTGAAATTCTATTTGAAATCGCAACCGATACCCCAGGCTTTACCGCTGATGAAGCAATTGCAGAATTAGGTTCCGCAATCAAATTACCGGAACAATATGAAACACGCCGTGAAGAATTGACTGCTGGCCTTCAACCGATTGAAGTTCGTAACCTAGACTAAAGACATATCCAAGGCCGCATTTCATTAAGAAATGCGGCTTTTATAGTTAAACTCGTCTATACTAGCAACCACCATTCCAATTCGGTATACTTATTAAAGAATAATCCGGAAAGGAACTCACATTATGCAAAAAGAAACAGCTTTAGTAACCGGCGCCAGTTCCGGTATTGGGCGTGAAATCGCCATCCAACTCAGCAAACGGGGTTACGATCTAATTTTGGTGGCGCGTCGCAAAGAGCGTCTCGAAGAAATTGCACAAGCAATTACAACAAACTGCCAAATCATTACCGCGGACCTAAGTAATCTTGACGAAACCCGCGCCCTATACGATAAAACCAAGGATCAAAATATAACTGTACTTATTAACTCAGCGGGATACGGGCTTTTGGGCGATATGGCCACCACCGACATTGACCGCGAACTGAACATGATCAACCTGAACATCACGGCACTTCACCTTTTGACGAAGCTGTTCTTACGTGATTTTATGAAAAAAAACAAAGGCCACATCCTGAACGTTTCTTCATCAGCCGGCCTGATGCCAGCGGGTCCGTATATGGCAACGTACTACGCAACCAAAGCGTATGTAACCAGCCTTACCCACGCCATCAACCAGGAATTAAAGGATCAAAACAGTAAGGTCATTGTCAGCGCACTTTGCCCAGGACCGGTTGATACCGAGTTTAACGCAGTTGCCGGAGTATCCTTTGGGCTTCCAAGCATAACAGCTGAAGCTTGTGCCCGTTACGGTATCCGTCATTTATTTAGAGGCCAAGCCATCATCGTACCCGGATTCACCATGAAAGCTGCCACAACTTTAGCAAAAATAGTACCACGCAACATCGTCGTTAAGGTTGCTGGTCATCAACAAAAGAAAAAGAGGGATGCTTAATGATTCAAAAAGAACGGATGTTGTCAGGAGAATTATACATGGCTGAGGGAGAAGTCCTTCTTCAAGACCGTCATAAAAATAGAACAATTTTACATGAATTGAACCAAACGAACCATCTTCAAATAGACCGTCGCCAGGAATTATTGAAAGACTTATTGGGTAAAACGGGAGAGAAGTTTACAATTCAGACGCCGTTCTACTGTGATTATGGCAATAATATTTATATTGGCGAGAAATTCTATGCTAATTTTGACTGTTTGATTCTTGATGTAGCAGAGGTCCATATTGGCGACAACGTCATGTTCGGACCGCGTGTTAACATTTTTACGGCTGGTCATCCGATTGATGCAGAAATTCGTAACACAAACCTGGAATTCGGTTTGCCGGTCAATATTGGCAATAATGTCTGGGTAGGCGGGAATGTAACCATTAATCCTGGTGTTAACATCGGCGACAACGTTGTGATTGGCTCAGGCTCAGTCGTTACCAAAAATATTCCAAGTAACACCATCGCAGTAGGTAATCCATGCCGGGTCTTAAGAGAGATAACCGAAGCAGACACGGCCTATTGGCAAGGAAAAAAAGACCAATATGAAACAGAAATGAAGTAAAAGAAACATCCCTGTTTTTGCAGGGATGTTTTATTTTGCACAATATATTTCTATTTGTTTTGGGCAACTAATAGCATTTAAAGGGGGAACGTGATATAATTTGTAATGTTATTTTTACCCTTACACGTAATGACGTTAAGGTTTTGAAAGGAGATACCTAAGTGACCAATGAATCCATGCAACAAGAACAGGAACGGATGGATTATGTTATATCTGTCATTACCGAAGAAGCGGAACGCTTAAAGTCGGAATATACCACTAAATTGGATATTCAAAAGCAACTATTGAAACAATCTTCAGAAATTCGAATCAATAATAGTTCCAATGAGGCGATGTGGGAATCCTCCGGAGAATTACGTGAATTCGAACAAAATCTTACCATAAAAAGTAATGAATTGACTCAGGTTCAAAATAGAAGAACAATCCTTGAAAAAATGCAAGAAGACCCATACTTTGGTCGCATCGATTACCACAATGTAGCTGATCCTGAAGATGAGCAAATTTATGTCGGTATCGGATCTTTATTTGATGACGAAGATAATCTGGTTGTGGACTGGCGTGCGCCTATCTCAGCCTTGTACTATGAAGGAAATGTCGGTGATCAAGTAAAAATAAAAATCGGCGACAAATTCCAGGCTTTCGAAGTTGATCTTAAACGTCAATTCCGAGTTAAAGACGGTGAAATTACCGGCATGATTGATACGGATAACGTTATGGGGGATCCTTATTTGATGGAAGTGCTGGAAGGCAGTTCAACCAATCAAATGGGTCCTGTGGTCGCAACTTTACAAAAAGAACAAAACCGGATTGTCCGGGATAACTTACCACGCAATGTCTTGATTCAAGGGGTTGCTGGATCCGGTAAAACCGTCGTTATGATGCAAAAAATTGCTTATTTGCTTTACGCATTTCGTACGCATTTGAAAGCAGACGAAATCCTGCTGTTTTCACCTAACCGTATTTTTCAGGCCTATATTTCCCAAGTTTTACCATCACTAGGGGAATGGGATGTGGAAGGGAACACATTCCCGCAATTTATCCAACACCGGGTTTCAAACTTTGATCCGATTCCTTCTGATGTCGGTGAAAGTTCGAAATTCCAGATTGTAAAAGGAAGCTCCGCTTTCTATGAAGCGTTGGAGCGCTACAGTCGTCTTTTGAAAAAGAAATACCTTCTTTTCCGGGATATCATGCGTGAAGATGAAGTCCTTATTTCAAAAGAAGAAATTCAGAACATATATAAAGGTATCGAGAGCAAAGGCTCTTTAGCATCCAAGCTCGATATTTTACGCGTTAGCTTAATGCAACGTTTGGAAGAATTAAAACTGGAACATCTTTCAGCTGACTGGGTGGATGACGCCTTGCAGCATTATGGCACAGACAGAATTCACCAATTCGAAAGTCAAACACATAATATCGTGAAAATGGAAGGCTACCTTCGTAAACAAATCGTGGCAGATGCTTTTAGAAGTATCGAACGCCGTGTCAACAGCCAAGGCTATATCCGTTACACTGCGCAATACTTGCATTTTCTACGTTCGGTTCCGCAATTGATCGATTTGGAACCATTCGGCCTTACAGCTGAAGAATGGGCAACCCATGTAGGAGCCGTGATGGAAAAAATGAAGGAAAATAAACTTTCATTGTACGATATGACGGGTTATTATGCGCTTCTTCTGCAAATGAAGGGGATGCTGACACAAAAAGCGTATCAATACATTTGTATTGATGAAATCCAGGACTTCACGCCATTTCAATTGCGTTTGTTGAAGAAGTTGTATCCACGCGCACGCTACATCATGGCAGGAGACTTGAACCAAAACATCTGGCAAAATCGCCTGAGCTATAAAGAGTTGAAGGTTATTTTTGAAGAGGAAGAAATCAGTCGCCACCTGTTGTTGACGAGCTATCGTTCCACACGGGAAATCATGGCTTTCGCGGATCAGTTTGCCTTATTGAATGATCATCCAGCCCAACCAATCCGTAGCCGGAGAAAACCTGAAGTGTTATATAGGGAAGCATCCAGCTTCGATGAAACATTGAAAAGTCGTTTGGCTGAGCATGTTGGTAAAGGCGAGCGCATTGCTTTCTTGACTCCAACTGGCCAAGCTATTGAAAAAATAAAACCATTCCTTGAATCTTGGGGTGTGGATCATCAAATCATTATGAACGATGACTCCATCATGAACAAGCAAGTCGTTGCCATGCCAATTGGACTGGCAAAAGGTCTGGAATTCGATGTCGTTGTGGCTTGTGGTACAGATGATATACTGGATACAATTACTGATACAAGTAGCCAACAAGTTTGGTACACCATCTTCAGCCGGGCAATGCACCAGTTATACGTGGTGACTTCAAACGAACAATCACATTTATTAAAAGACGTTGAAGCTGAAATTTACGAAACAATATAAAACAAAAAATGGTTCACATCATCCATAGGGGATGGCGTGAGCCATTTTTGCATAGAACTTTTCCTAAACCGACTCAGCGTCTTTCTTTAAGTTTAATTGTTCCGATTCTAAAAGCATATCAGAAAAATATTTGCGGAAATGCTGAACCAGAGGCCCCATCAAGAAGCCGGATACTACTGTCACAACACCAACTGTAGCACCTAGTAAGAAACCGATGATGATACAAATAATGTCTGATATAATCCGCGCAACCTGAAAAGAAATTTTGCCGTTGGAACGTTCTTCAATAATGATTGGCATCGCATCATAAGGCGCAACACCACGGTCAGCTGCGATGTACATACCTGCACCAATCGCCAAGACCAAACTTCCGATTACGGCAAAAAGGATGCGCATCGCCAAGCTATAAGAATCACCAAACTGGCCCAGTATGGTTGAGACGGTAAAATCAGAAACATAACCAACAATGGCAATGTTGAAAATTGTGCCAATTCCCAGCAGGTGACGCCCAAAGATAAATACCAGCACCAAACCGATGGCATTTACCAAAAGTAAATACGTTCCAAAAGAAAGTCCAAAAGTAGCGCTCATACCTAGATTGAAAGTTGAAAAAGGATCAGTTCCTAAATCAGCCAAACGTGCTATCCCGATTGCAATTCCGATTAAAAAGACACCCAGCAAAGAAAACATAATCCGATTCCATTGATTTTTGTTCAATATTGATACCTCATTTTCAAATATTTGTTGACTACTTGATTCTAGAAGGTTTTATCACGAGTGTCAAGAAACCGATTGCGATTCCATTATTTTGGTGGTTATTTTTGCAAAGGTATAGTACATTGTTAAATGAAGTGAGCGTTTTCTCTAATTTATAGTTGGGGGAAAGTCAAATGAGTTTAGGTTTAATCAGCCTTATCAGTATTATATTAGGACTAATTATTTTAGTTATCCTTTCTTTTAAAGGAGTTTCAATTTTAGTATTAGGACCATTAATTAGTGCAGCAGTGTTATTTCTTTCGCGCGAATCAGTTACGGCTGGGATGAACGGCGCCTATGCCGAAACTTTTGCCGCATTTATTCAAAATAATTTCCTTATTTTTTTAGCAGCCAGTATTCTTGGTGCGATGTTGGGGGAATCTGGGGCTGCCAATGATATCGCGTATGGGATTATCAAAATGACTTCCCGTTCTGGAAAAAATGCCAAATTTTTAACTTTGATGGGGCTATCTTTCATTACCGCGCTCCTTACAATGGGTGGGGTCAGTAGTTTTGTAATCGTCTTTACTGTTGCTCCAATTTGTAAACAACTATTCAAAAAAATGAATATTCCTTGGCATCTTGTGATGGCAGTACTGGTTTTGGGCGGATCGCAATTTACCCAAGCAACACCCGGATCACCAGCAATCATGAACCTTATTCCAATCGAATATTTAGGAACCACAGCCACTGCTGCTCCGTGGATGGGATTAATTACTTCGATTGCTGCAATTGCAGGTGGAGCTGCCTATATCAAATTTGAACTTATGCGGGCGGAACGTAAACAAGAAACTTTTTTGGAAACAGGGTATATGTTTGATAAGACAATGAAGTCAAAAGAAATCGAGATCGAGAAGGTCGGCTCGATACTAAAGGCCTTGACACCTTCGATTGTACTCTTGGTCGCCTTGAATGTATTTAAGCTGCCGCCTGTATTGACATTGTTCATTGCAATCCTTGTCTGTGCGGTTTTGTACTGGGGGAACTATAGTAACCTTCCGGAAACAATTTCTCGTGGTGCCGTATCTGCATCCAATTCCATTATCAATGTTTGTGCAATCGTTGGTTTTGCAGGTGTTATCAAGGTTGTTCCTGGTTTCGCTTATTTAATCAATGGTCTTGCAGCTATTCCAGGGCCACCTTTGTTACAACTGGTATTAGCAACCAATATTATGGCAGCCATAACCGGTTCCGCAACTGCGGCAGAAGGGTTATCTCTAGAAACTTTTTCCAGTCAATTTATTCAGGCAGGGTATGATCCAAACATCATCCATCGCCTCATCAATCTTTCAGGTTGCGGTATGGATGCCATGCCGCACAATGGATCTTTAATCAATCGCTTGGAATTTACCAAGCTTACTCATAAGCAAGGTTTTATGCATGAATTTATCGTAGGTGGGATTATCCCGTTTCTTGTTTCTGTTTTGGCAGTATTTCTTGCCGAAATCGGTATTGTTTAAAAACCAAAGAGTGCTCAAAAAGGCGTTTAGCCCCGAACCACTGGAACGAATAAGCACAGGATGGTCGCAGACCATCTGAGCATTATTCGTGAAGTGGCGTCGGGGCTGCCTTTTTTGAGCACGTTTGTGTTGAAGTATTCGTAAATAGATAAGGGTCTGGGCGTTATTTCCCAGACCCTGGTTTTTTGGGTAATTATGCCGAAATACCTTCAATGGATTTGCTTGCGCATGACATTGTATAACTTAAAAGCCAAGGACAGGATCACGTAATCGTCAATTTGGCGTGGATCATAGCCCGTTAGTTTTTCCAACTTTATCAATTTATATTGAAGTGTATTTTTATGAATGAACAATTGGTCTGCAGTCTTGTAGTTACTTCCATTATTATTGCCGTATATTGTAAGGATTTCGGAAAATTCCTCTTTCTCTTCTTCAGATAACTTTCCTAGGATTTTGTTTACGAATTGTGTTTCAACGTCTAAATCCAGAGTTGTTAAAATGATCCCTAAATCCAAGTCATTATAATTTTCAATGGCGGCATCAGAATTTATTAAAGCCCAATCCAATGCTATTTGCGCCCGCTCAAAGCTGCTATGAAAATCTTTAATAGTGTTACACTTCGTACCAATACCAAATTTTAGATGCAAGCCCAATTGGGACTCAGCATCATTGCCGATTTTCTGTAAAATAAATTCATACCTTTCAATGGTAACGTTTGCATTTAATGCAAGCCTTATTTTTGAACCATTCACATTAAAGAGGTTCTGCGGATCATAAACCAACGCTCTTCTTAACAGTAAGGATAGTTTTTCGCTTTTTTCATCATTCAATGCTGCAAAATTAGTTATCTCCCCAAATGCAGCGATGCGTTCCAAAGATAAATCCACATTAAGTAAACCTGCCAAATGAAGAATATTTTGGACTTCTCCAGTTTCTGAAATCAGCTGCTCTATAAGGAAACGATAGTTTTCCCGCTTTTTAAAAGAAACATCTTTCAACCAAGCATCTTTAATCAAAATTTCCGTCATGTTTTTTATGATTTTGCCATATTTCTCAACTTCTTTTATATCGCCCGTAATCCCTATAACGCCAACCATATCTAAATCACTGTAAACAGGAACGTTAATTCCTTTTTTTGTCCCGGCATACTGTCCTTCATAATCAATGATGAGGTCTTCTTTGCTTCTCATCACTTCTTGGGCTCCACCGTGAGATTTTCCTATACGGCTCTCGTCAGTACTGGCGATGATGATGCTATCCATATCGATAAAGTTTAATTCTTGATTGATTATTTCCTTCATGCTGACAACAATATTTTGAGCCAAACTTTGTTCAATTTTCATCTAATTTCCTCCAAAGATGTTTTATGGAACATGAATCAAGCCCATTATACCTAATAAACTTGTTTTGTGAACTATATAATTTAAAAAAAGAACAACGTATACTAAATGTATTGAAACGCTTACTTCGCAAACACTGAAAGAATAGAGAGGGGAACATATATAATGAAAGTTGGATTTGTAGGATTAGGAATCATGGGGAAACCAATGGCGAAAAACGTCTTAAAAGCTGGTTATGAGTTGAAAGTATATGACTTTAATGAAGCTTCTGTACAGGAAGTCGTTGCAGAAGGCGGACAGCCAGCATTATCCGGTAAGGAAGTTGCAGAGTTTGCAGACGTAGTCATTACGATGCTTCCCAATTCACCACATGTTAAGTCAGCTTTGTTTGCTGAAAATGGAATTGCGGAAGGCTTATCGTTAGGGAAAACAGTCATTGACATGAGCTCTATTTCTCCGGTGGCAAGTCGTGAATTTGCAAGCGAACTTGAAAAAAATGGTGTCAGTTTCCTAGATGCCCCTGTATCAGGTGGCGAGCCCGGAGCTATCGCTGGAACCATAGCTGTGATGGTTGGGGGTCAAAAGGAAGTATTTGATAAATACTACGATTTATTGATGTCCATGTCATCTTCCGCAACATATGTTGGTGAGGTAGGGGCTGGTAACGTTACAAAATTAGCGAACCAAATGATTGTGGCCATTAACATTGCCGCAGTCAGCGAAGCATTATCTTTAGCTACGAAAGCTGGTGTAGATCCAGAGTTGGTCTATGAAGCAATCAAGGGTGGTTTAGCAGGAAGTAACGTATTGAATCAAAAAGGACCAAAAATTTTGGGACAAGATTTTTCACCCGGCTTCCGAATCGAACTACATATCAAAGATTTGCAAAATGCCCTTGATGCGGCTCATGAATCACATGTGTCTGTGCCATTAACTTCGCAATTAATGGAAATTATGCAATCATTGAAAGTTCATGGACATGAAAAAGACGATCATTCAGCAGTAGCACGTTATTACCAAGCAATCAATAATTTGACGATTGAAAGTCAAAAATCAGCAGAAACAGCTAACTAAAACTAAAAATACAAACGTAGAGCCTGTTGAAGGCAGGCTCTATCTACATAAAAAAGGAGAATATAAAAATGTCACCAAAAATCGTTGATATGCAAGTAATTCCAGTAGCAGGTTATGATAGTATGCTTTTGAACTTGAGTGGGGCACACGGTCCTTACTTTACTCGTAACATCGTTATTTTAACAGCCGACAACGGCGAACAAGGGCTTGGAGAAGTTCCCGGTGGTGAAAAAATTCGCGAAACACTGGAAGCTGCGAAAGAGTTAGTAATTGGTCGTAATATTGGCGAATACAAAAATATTCTCCGCGACATTAAAGATAAATTCATCGGCTTGGATGCAGGCGGACGCGGCAATCAAACATTTGACTTGCGTACGACAGTCCACGTTATGACTGCTGTGGAAGCACCGTTATTGGACTTATTAGGTAAACATTTTAACCTTCCGGTAGCAGCATTGTTGGGTGATGGACAAGTTAGAGATTCCGTAAAATTCCTGGGATATTTATTCTATATTGCAGACAAAAATGTAACCGATTTACCATACCTTGAAAATGATGATAGTTCCGATAATTGGTGTAAATTACGTCGTAAAGAAGCTATGACACCGGAAGCAATTGTCGAGTTGGCTAAAGCAGCACACGAGCGTTATGGTTTCCAGGACTTCAAACTTAAAGGCGGCGTTTTGGAAGGAAAAGAAGAAATCAAAGCAATTAGAGCGTTGAAACAAGAATTCCCGAATGCGCGTATTACGCTGGATCCAAACGGTGGTTGGAAATTGGATGAGGCCGTCGAATTATGTAAAGACATGCATGGCATTTTAACATATGTGGAAGATCCATGTGGTGCAGAAGGTGAGTTCTCATCACGTGAAGTAATGGCTGAATTTGTTAGAAGAACGGGTCTTCCTACAGCTACAAATATGGTTGCGACTGACTGGAGACAGATGAAACACTCCCTTGCTCTAAACAGCGTTACAATTCCATTGGCTGATCCTCATTTCTGGACGATGCAAGGTTCTGTCCGCGTAGCACAATTATGTGATGACTTAGGCTTAACTTGGGGTGTTCACTCTAATAACCACTTTGACATTTCTTTAGCAATGGTTGCCCATACAGCAGCAGCTGCGCCAGGGGAAATCAATGCAGCCGATACACATTGGATCTGGCAAGATGGTCAAGGCTTGACAAAACAATCCCCACAAATTGTGGACGGTGAAATTGCTGTTCCTGTTGACGCGCCAGGACTTGGTATCGAAATTGATATGGAAAAAGTGGAAGCAGCGCATCAATTGTACCTTGAAAAAGGACTAGGTGCCCGTGATGATGCAATTTCCATGCAATATTTGATTCCAAACTGGAAATTCGATCCAAAATCTCCATGCATGGTTCGTATTGAAGAAGTAGAAACAGTATTAAATTAACATGTGATTCTCCTTTGAGAGGTCGGGTGTATAAGCATCGGGCCTCTTATTTTATAAATATCTAAATAGAATAGGGTGAAATAGTGAACACAGATAAAATTAAAGGGATAATTGTCCCCATTCTGATTCCAGTCGACAAAGAAGAAAACATCGATGAAGTCAAATTACGCTTCATGGTCAATCACATCATTGATAACGGTGTCCATGGAATCTTGGCTTTTGGAAGTAACAGTGAATTCTATATGTTCGACGATGATGAGATGATTGATGGCCTGCGTATTATTGTAGAAGAAGTCAATGGTCGTGTTCCCGTATTCTTTGGAATAGGTGAAATCCGTACGCGAAACTGCATTCGACTTGCAAAAAGAGCGGCAGAATTCTCGATCGATGGCATATCCATTCTGCAACCGATGTTCATTAAACCAACGGAAGAAGCGTTATATAACCACTTCAAAGCGATTGCGGATTCAGTACCGGAGATGCCCGTTTTACTTTACAACAACCCCGGCCGGGCAGGGTATACTATGTCAGCCGATTTAGTAGAAAAATTAGCTCACGAGGTAGATAACATCGTTGGAATGAAAGATTCTAGCGGAGATGTAACACAACTGAGCGAATTCATTCGCCGTAATCGTGACGTTGATTTCAAAGTTCTTTCTGGTAAAGACACCATTATCTATGCAGGTATGGCTGTCGGGGCTGTAGGAAGTGTCTGTTCGACCGCTAATATGTATCCACGTTTGGTTAGTGGCATCTACGACAAGTACGTAGCTGGACAATTTGAAGAAGCCTTGGAAGATCAATTCACTTTGAATCCGATTCGTTTGTCACAAGATCCATGTAGTTTTCCAGCAGCCACAAAGGATATGGCTAATTTATTGGGCTTGGACGTTGGTCAACCAATCTTACCGACAGCACCAACCAAAGGTAACAATTTAGAAAACATGAAAACAATCATGCGTGAGAAAGGTTTCTTGAAAGACTGAAATAAGATTGAAATACGAAATGTGAGGGGGGAAAGAATGAACCCGGCAAAAAAAGTTATCATAGCAGCGGATTCCTTTAAAGGAAGTGCGTCAACGATAGAGGTTGAGGATTTTATCGAACGTGGGATTCGCCGTGTGGATGCAGACGTGGAGATTATCAAAATTCCAGTTGCGGATGGCGGTGAAGGAACAGTAGACGCACTCGTCGTAGGCTGCCAAGGCGAGTATCAATACGTTGAAGTAACAGGACCGCTCGGAGAAAAAGTTCAAGCAAAGTTTGGAGTTATTAAAAACCATATTGCGGTTATCGAGATGGCGGAAGCATCGGGAATAATGCTTGTTGATGAAGAAAAGCGTAATGTATTTAAAGCCACGACTTATGGAACAGGTGAATTGATTAAAGCGGCCCTGGATTTGGGAGTCGATGAAATTTATATTGGCATTGGCGGAAGTGCAACTAACGATGGTGGAGTCGGAATGGCACAAGCTCTCGGTGTATCATTCAAAGATCAATCAGATAAGGAAATCGTTCCAGGTGCTGAAGGGTTGGCAGCTATCACTTCCATAGATGTCTCCAATATCGACTGGCGTATTCACGGTGTTAAGATTTCTGTTTTATCCGATGTAACAAATCCTCTATGTGGTAAAAATGGTGCATCCTATGTATATGGTCCACAAAAAGGTGCGAGTGAAGAGGATGTTATCAGACTTGATGAAATCCTACATCATTACGGGAAAAAAATAGAAGAATTACTTGGTGTCAATATTTTGGAAAAAGCGGGTTCTGGAGCAGCTGGCGGACTCGGGGCAGGTTTGATGGTCTTTTGTGAGGCACAGTTATTCAGTGGCATCGAAAAAATATTGGAAATATTGAATATTGAAGAAGAATTGAAAGATGCTGATCTGGTTATAACCGGTGAAGGTCGGTTAGATTCACAATCATTGAATGGTAAAGCACCCGTGGGCATTGCGCGGATGGCAAAGAAATACGATTTACCCGTGATTGCAATTGTTGGAAGTAGTGATGACAATTTAGGACCGATTTATGAGACCGGCATCGATTTGGTTACGGACATTGTCAATCGGCCGATGTCGTTATCAGAGGCGATTAGAGAAGTTGAAACATTATTAACAAATGCAGGGGAAACAGCTTATCGGGCTTTTATATTACGTGAACAAACTGTTTCTATTTTGCAAGATTAATCTAAACTGATGGCGCAGTGGTAACTTGCCCACTCCGCCAATCGGTGAAGGAAGTATGTCTTTCGAACCATGAAACAGCAAACAAAAAAACCTAAAATTGGTTTATAAGATATATAAAAGAAAATTAAAATCATCTATACTATAAACAAGTTAAGCGCTTACCTATGTATGGATTTGAGAATGAGTCGTATAGTCAAAGTGAAAGTATGAGCAAACTATTGATTGTAAGGGTTAACAACACTAATTTAATAAAGTGATTATATTTACAATATTGAAAGTCGAAAGGGTGCAAAATAAATGGATTTTGGAATTCTTAGTTTGGTTGGTATTATAGTTGGCTTGTTTGTCTTAATGTATCTAGCCTTTAAAGGGTTGTCACTGCTGATTATCGGTCCAATTCTGAGTATGATTGTTCTGTCATTTTCTGGTATGAACTTGGTCGAAGGTATGGTGGGACCTTACGCAGAGGCGCTTGGTAGTTTTGTTGGCAAGAACTTCTTGATTTTTGCTTTGGCGAGTGTATTTGGATCTGTAGTCAGTGACTCTGGTGCTGCCGATGATATTGCTAACTCAATCATCAAATTATCTGATAAAACAGGTAAAAACAAAAAGTTTGTTATTATCATTTTACTGTCCGCAATTACTGCAGTCCTGACCTTTGGTGGGGTAGGGGGTTACGTTGTAGTCTTCACTATGATGCCCTTCAGTAAAGTTTTGTTTAAAAAGAATAATATTCCATGGCACTTGTTCATGGCGATGCTATCCTTGGGTGGGAACCTCTTTACTTCAGTAATGATTCCTGGTTCACCAGCAATCCAAAACCTGATTCCAATCGAATACTTGGGGACAACGCCAATGGCAGCTTCGAAATTGGCATTAATCGCTCTTGTATTCTCAGTCACAACAGCCTTGGTTTACATTAAATGGATGTTGAATCGTTCTGAAAAAGCAAATGAAGGATTTATGGAAACAGGAGAATCCATTAATAAAACAATCGAAGCAGAAACGATTGAAGTCAAAAAACATGGTTCCTTGCTTAAGGCTTTCATGCCAATCATCCTCTTGTTAGTGACAATGAATGTTTTTGATATGGATCCTGTAGCTTCCTTGTTCATTGGTTGTTTGGCAACTGTCGTTCTATACTTCAACAAGTTCAAAGATGTTGGCGCTTCAATTGGAACAGGTGCCACAAACGGAACGAAGACCTTGGTAGCAGTATCTGCAATCGTAGGTTTTGGTGGGGTCGTAACAACAGTTCCTGGATTTGAATATCTCATTTCAGGATTGAACAGTATTCCAGGACCACCACTGTTACAAATGGCAATCGCAACAAACATTGTAGCTGGTATTGCAGGTTCTGCTTCCGGTGGTTTGGGAATTGCTTTGGAAACATTGGCTCCACAATACTTGGCAATGGGAATCGATCCATCCGTTATCCACCGTGTTGCAGCTGTTTCCTGTTATGGACTTGATTCAATGCCACATGGCGGTTCAATCGTAAACCAATTAAACACAGCACACTTAACACATAAACAAGCTTATAAACATGTCTTCTGGATTAGTGCAATCACACCATTTATTGCATCTTTGGTTATTGCAACAATCGGTACCTTGAGCGATGGTTTCCAAACTTCGATGCTTATTGGTATGACAGTTGTCGGTGTTCTAATCATTGCTAGCCTGTTCCTAGGTAGCAAAAAAGAGGTTACAGTAAACGCATAATAAAAAAACGAGAGTGCTCAAAAAGGCGTTTAGCCCCGAACCACTGGAACGAATAAGCACAGGATGGTCGCAGACCATCTGAGCATTATTCGTGAAGTGGCGTCGGGGCTGCCTTTTTGAGCACGTTTGCGATAAAGTATTCGTAAATAGATAAGGGTCTGGGAGTTATTTCCCAGACCCGTTTTTTGTTCTTATTTTTTGACTACATTCTAAAAGGGGCACATTTTAAACTTGAATACGCTATCATAATGACCTTGTGCACCTTGGTGGTTCCCCTTAAGATGTATATGAATTGAAAACAAAAGGAGTGTAAAAAATATGTGGGAGAAAGCGAAAGATGAGATTCAAGTTTTTGGTCGTTCTCTGCTCTTGCCAATCGGGATTATGGCACCGGTAGGGATGTTAATGGGTTTGATGGGGGCTTTTACGCAAACGTACATGATTAACCAGTTTCCATTTTTAGGTAACGAAACGCTACAAATCGCTCTGAAAAGTGTGCAGCAGATTTCTGGTGTGATTTTTACTAATATTCCCGTTCTTTTCGCGATGGGTGTTGCATACGGGATGTCCAAAAAAGAAAAAGGAATCGCCGTTTTTTCTGCAATTATCGGTTATTTAACGATGTTGATGGTTATGAACGTTTACCTGAATGTCAGTGGGAACCTAGCGGATCCAGAAGTAATGGGACCAGCCGGCCAGGCTACTGTACTGGGGATACAAACATTGAATATTGATGTAGCGGGTGGGATTATCTCTGGTTTGTTAGCGGCAAAAGTAGCCGATCGTTTTTACAAATTACAGCTACCGCTAGCTTTTGCGTTCTTTGGTGGAAAAAAATCAGTATTGATTTTAACATTCTTGTTCATGATTCCTATTGCGCTACTTATTCCGATTGTTTGGGGTGGATTCAGCAGTATTTTGATGGCTATTTCTCCGCTACTCATGAACCGTGTGTTTGGACCTGGCCTTTATTGGTTCTTGAACCGGGCTTTAATTCCGTTAGGTTTGCACCATGTTTTGGCATCCATGGTCCGCTTTACCGAAGCTGGCGGGGTATACATGATTGATGGTGAAACATTTACGGGGATACTAAACACCGTTAACCATATCCTCTTTGATTTAGGACCGTCTCATGAAAGCTGGAATCGTTTAATGCCGGCGTTGACACCGTATCTTGCAGCAGGGCAAATGTTGAATACATTATTCCGTATCCCGGCTATTGGTTTAGCGATGTATCATACTGCTTATAAAGATAATAAAACAATCGCCAAGGGAATTATCCTGACAATCGTACTAACAGCATTCCTTGGTAATATCACTGAACCGATTGAGTTTTCGTTCATGTTTATTTCACCGGTCCTCTATATCATGTACATTGTGGTTTGTGGACTTATGACGATTCCGTTAGCATTCCTGAATGTGTCTATCGGCTACATTCGTGGAACGATTTTCGACTTTGGTATTTTCGGTTTACTCTATGAGAACACCAACTGGATTAACTTGGTACTTTGGGGAGCAGTAAACTTTATTACTTTTTACTTCTTATTCCGCTTTGTAATCCAGAAGTTCAATATTAAAACACCTGGTCGGGAAGATGAAAACCGTGATGCGACCCTATTAAATGAGAAAAAATATGATGAAATTGCGGGTGTCGTCGTTACAGCATTAGGCGGTAGCCAAAATATCTTGAATGTGGATAACTGTGTGTCACGTTTGCGTATTGATTTGAAAGACCAAAGCAAGGTTGATGCAGAAGCCTTGAAAAAATCAGGTTCGAGCGGCATTTTCTTCCCTAAGAAAAACCATATCCATGTTGTATTTGGACCGCACGTGGAATTTGTTCGAAATGAAGTGGATGAGTATATACAAAAAGGCGGACTGGCATAAAACTGAAGTGTCCAGTATGAGAGGATGGAAATGATGCGTGCATTTTATGATTCAAAAAGTAGGTCAATCCCAGATCGTGGGATCAAAGCGCTCTTTACAGAAGAAGCGAAGTACAATGCGTGGTTAGCAGTCGAAACTGCGTTGGCAAAAGCTCAAGCGAAAGAAAAATTTATACCTCAATCAGCAGCGGATGAAATAGCTGCAAGCGCAAAAATTGAAAATCTGGATTTTGAAGAAATGGGTAGAATTTATGAGAAAGTTGGACATGGTTTCGTACCTTTTCTAAAAGTACTCGTAAAAGCATGCCCCCCTGAAAGTGGGAAGTATGTGCATTATGGGATTACCACTCAGAATGTCCAACAAACATCACAACTCTATATAATGAAGCAAGTACACGAAAAATTTTTAGGTCTAGCCAGTGAGATTTTAGAAAACTTGGCCAAGTTAGCAGAAGATAACAAAAATACGGTAATGGCAGGGCGGACGCATGGGCGCCATGCGACACCTATCACATATGGTTATAAAGTTTCTGTTTGGATTAGTGAGCTGCTTGATTCGGTTGAACGTTTGCAAGAGTTAGAGAAACGTGTCTTCCAAGTTATGATGGGCGGTGCGGTTGGAACATTCAGTTCGATGCCGGAAGTTGGACCCCGTGTCCAAAATCACGTAGCAGAGCAACTGGGTATGACTTCAATGGCTGTCCCAAGTCGCAATATCAACAGTCATAAATTGGAATATATCATGGCTTTACAGCTGTTGGCGAGTGTTTGCCATAAGATGGCCGAGGAAGTTTATCAAACCTCTTTAGAAGAAATTGCGGAAGTTGCAGAAGGATTTAAAGAAGGAACAATAGGCAGTAGCACGATGCCACATAAGATAAATCCAAAGCTGGCTAAAGGGATAATCGCAAATTCACAAAAACTTTATTCACTATCAAGTGTAGGTCTTTATTCTGCCGTTCGTCCTTACGAAGGGGATAGCTCACAATACATGCTGTTTGATGGCATTATGGAAGAAGCGTTGGAACTCACAACTGAACTCTTGTTGCGAGCTGAAGAATTAACGCGTACCTTAACTGTCCGCAAAGAGCGTATGCTTGAGAATGTAAATATTAATAAAGGTCTTGATAACAGTGAATATGTGATGATGAAAATTGCTGAAAAGCTTGGTAAAGATCAAGCCCATAGTTTAGTTTATGATGTGGCGATTCGTACCGCTGCTTATGGGGAAGATTTCTATACAAACCTTTCAAAAAATGATGTTTTATCCGATAACTTTACTTCCGATGAGTTAAAAGAGATGATTAACCCGAGTAATTATATTGGGTTAGCACCAGAACTTGCTTCCCAGATGGCGCACAAAGCAATCGAAAAAGCTGAAGCATTAAAATTGAAATATTCAAACTAAAAATAAAAGCGAGTTCGGGATTCAAATCCGACTCGCTTTTTACAAATAGGGGAGGAGTAAACATATGACAAAACTAATCATCAACGCCGATGACTATGGTTATTCAAATGCGATAAATTATGGGATAGTAGACGCCCATCGTGAAGGCGTTGTGACATCCACAACCATGATGGCAAATATGCCGGGATTGGTGCATGCGGCAAAATTAAGCAAAGATAATCCCGAATTGGGTATTGGTATTCATCTTTCCTTAACAGCAGGTAAGCCAATTAGGGAAGATGTCGATACATTAGTCGATCAAACAGGGATATTTCATCGCTTGTCTTTTTATAATGGCACTGAAAATAAAATCGATTTGGAACAACTTTACCAAGAATGGCAAGCGCAAATCGAACGCCTTCTATCCTTGGGTATAGATTTAACCCATATTGATTCCCATCACTATACCCATGCATTTTCAAATCATCGCGAAGTAGCAGAGCGATTAAGTAAAAAATATAGTCTACCTTTACGAAACTGTCTGGACGCAAAGAGTTTATCTGAAAATCCACAGTTATATCCAACCGATGCCTTTTGGAATATATTTAACTTTCCAGAAATGAAGAGTATGGCTGATGAATATCCTATAGAAAAAACAATACTATTTTCCCGCTTTCATGAGGATGCGAAACACCATCAGCAATACGACCTTGTAGAGGCGAGTTGTCACCCTGGATACCTGGATGAAGTAGTGTGGTACGGCTCTTCTTTCAATCTCGCCCGGATGAAAGAGATGATGGTATTGAGAGACGAAGATTTTCGTCAACTTTTACATGAATATGGCTATGAACGCATAAATTACAATCAGATTTAAAGCGTATTTGACACCTGTTGTGCCGTCATGTTATTTTTTGTAAAACGATTCCATGCGGTAAAGAGGAGGTAAGGCAAATGGCGATTAATCAATTTGAATTACAGCTAACTAACTATATTCATAATAATGAGCGTGTTTCTTTGCAGAAATGCGCTTCTTTCTTTGGGAAAAGTGAATCAACCATAAAAAGAGCCCTCTATCATTTGAATGATTATTTACCTCAAGGTAAGTGGTTTTTATTGGATGATAATCTCATAATAAGCCGGATTCATTACCATGATTATCTCGCATTATGTGCGATTTCGTTGAATGAATACAGTACAACGCCTGAAGAACGTCATCAACTAATTATTATGGAAGCATTTTTTAATGGATTTACCAATCTTTCCAAGCTCTATGTAAAACTGGGGCTTAGTGAAACCACTAGAAAAAATGACCGGAAAACGTTGCAACAAAAACTTAAACAAGAAGGCATGGAAATCATCTACCTTCCGCGGAAAGGGAACACGATTCAAGGCGAAGAACGCCTCTTGCGGATTAGAATCGCTATGCAATTATTATCAATTGTAGGATTAGACGAAAATGATCGTTTTAAGAATAGGCAAGCCAATACGCCCATTCAAAGGTTATTGGCTGACCTGTTTGTTACTTCCACTCGCTCCTATTTTGAGGAGACGAAAGAAAAAATTCGCTCGCATGTCTTCCATGATGAGCATCGTTCAGTGGATTACCCATCCAAAAAATTAATTTATCTTTATTATGCCATTAGTAGGTTGCGTGTTACTCAGGGGAAGACGATTACATTTGATCGAGCGGGACTTCCTGAAGCGACTACCCACCAATTGTTCTCAAGTGATGAAGAGAATGCCCACTTTGATTATCTGGTTATGTCACTAAATTATAAAACACCACTGAATTTTCCATTTGATGCTCGTATTGATAAACTTACTCTTGCGTTTATCGATTCAGTCGAGTTTAGCACGAAGACAGCATTTTATTCCCGCTATGGACCGTATCGCATGCTTTATGCGTACCTTTATAAGAGCTTTATCAAAAATAGGCTTGGTTATGGTTTCTATGATGAACATCTACATGATACTCAAAAGCAATTTCATAATCTTTATCAAATAGTGAGGAAAATGGCGCCACTGATTAAGGATGAGTTGATGATTCATTTACAAGATTATCAATACACCGATATTTGTTTAATCCTCCAGCGTTACTTGTTAAGGAACCATGTTCATGGCACAAAAACAAAACGAATCGTTATTATTTCAAATTATGCGAGTGAAAAAATAGAATATTTCATCGAGTCTCTTAAAGGTCATTTTGATGTTGAATTGGTCGGATACTTCACCATCAATGAACTCCATCAACTTAACGAGTTGAAATTCGATGAGATAATAACTTTCTCTTACCGCGTTAGTTTGCTGCTCCAAGAGCTTGGGCATGCCAGCCGTAAATTACCGTTCTATCTGAAGGATGAAACATTGTGGGAATTAAAGAATGCAGGATACGTGAGTAGCCATAACAGTAAAATTAAAGCGTTGGACTTAGCCAGGGAATTGGATGCTTTTATTACCTTGGAGGAAAAAACACGTTATTTACTTCAAAATTATTCAAGTCATTTTATATAGAATCACAAAAAGGAGGACTGGTTTCTACCAGCTCTCCTTTTTGTATTAGGTAACGCTCTTTGTTTGGGGCTCGTTATCTCTACTCAGATATTTCGCAATCGCAACCAACATGATGATTCCTAGTGTGTTTGCGATTGTAATAATCAACAAGACTTCTGGGGTATCACTAAAGTTATTGGCAGCAATAATCATGCAGGCAGCGGTGTTTCGTTGTCCTGTTCCTAGAGCACCTAAATCTTGTAGGTGGTCATGCCCATTTTTACCTGCAATATAATAGCCAAGAACTGCGACACTCAAGATAAAAATGACACTTAGCAAGATTGCTCCTTCGCCGAAAATATTGAAAATACCTTCTAATTCACCGATTAGAATGCCAAAGACGACTATCCAAAGCGTGATTGTTCCAAGCTTGCCGACCCAAGGTTGAATTTTTTTGGTGATACCGGGAACGAAACGATTTGCCAAGAGCCCTAGTATAATGGGTAAAATGAGCTGCCGAACTAGGGAAAAGAATATTTCCAATGCATTAATTGAAACCCCTGGTAGCGCAAGCGGAAGGGCAAACGGAACAAATAAACTGGTGGCGAGCACCAAGACAACCAATAGTGTAGCACCTAAGGCGATATCATGCTCCGAAAACTGAGTCAACTTAATCACGAAGGGTGCACCAGCGGCCATGCTGAAGATGATTAAGCCTGCCTCCAGTGGCTCAGAAATAGTGAACACTTGAAGCAGCAACAACATCATAAGGGGTGCAAGCAAGAAATTCACGAATAACATACGCAAGTAAAAACGCCACTCCGATAGGTGCTCCTTAAAATCATCCAAGGTCCGTGTCAAGCCAACGTTGAACATGGTTAAAAAAACAAAGATAGGAAGGAAGAAGTTTCCAACCGATCCAATAAAATTCAAGGCTTCAGTCATCCAATCCCTCTTTCATTATTTAGAATAAAAGCATACTAAAAGCTAGGACAAATATAACAAGCAACATCCCCGACAGAACCGAGACAGTGATGAGGTTCATTTTGGTTGGATAAATTTCCTTATCACTATCCAAGAATGTGTGTTTGACGTAATCAAAAACGGCTTTATAACTTATCCATGCATAGACAAAACACAATAACCCCAACAGAATCATGGCACCGCCAATAAGCAAAGCAGTATTACGGTTTTCGGTATTATGCAAGGCTTGTCCCAGTGTCCATCCCGCTCCGGCAATCGTGAAACCGGTCCGGATCCAAGCTGCATAGGTTCGTTCCGCTGCTTGCAGAGTCCGATTTTGAGCCAATTCACTCCGAAGTTTGGCTAATTCGGTACGATGTTGAGCTAATTCATCACTACTTTTTTGGACATTGTCACTCACTCATTTTCACCTTCTTCGTTTCGACATCTTTTACACAACGAAATCCGACGTTACTTGATGAAGAAAGAGCTGTATTGGAATTGCGACCAGCTACACGGTATCTTTGGCAGTAGGAACAGTGGCATAGGAATGAACCACCTCGCAACGCGTAAATCTCATCGCTGTAATGACTATTTTCCACGAGGAATTGATCCGCATTTTTTTGCTGGAAAGTTGCCAAGGGGATTATCCCCGGGTTTAAGCACCACTCCCAAACATTTCCGGAGGTTTGGTAAAGACCGTAGCCGTTTGGTTCATAACTGTCTACGGGAGCAGTGCCTAGGTACCCATCTTCCAGTGTATTCATAGTAGGGAAGGAACCTTGCCAGACATTTGCGTGATGTTTACTGTCTTGGTGTAAGTCATCTCCCCAAGGAAATTGCTTACCGATCAATCCACCTCTTGCAGCATATTCCCACTCTGCTTCGGTTGGCAATCTTTTACCCGCCCAGAGACAATAGGCCAAAGCATCATTACGGGAAACATGAACGACAGGGTGATCCATCCGGACCTTAATGGAAGAGTCTTTGCCTTCGGGTTTCCGCCAGCTTGCACCAGGTACTTCATGCCACCACGTTGTTTGGGATAAAGTAGGGTAAATCTCACGTTCAGCTTCGTTCAATAACAATTTAAAAACGTGAGAGGAACCGTATCTTTCGGCATCGGTGACATAACCTGTTTCCAAAAAAAACTGTAGGAACGCTTGATTTGTAACGGTGTAACGATCGATGTAAAAGCTCTGCACTTTTACTTTTGTTGCCGGGCCTTCCAAATCATCAACAAATCCAACGTCAGAATCAGTTCCCATCAAAAATGTGTTTCCTTCAATAAATATCATGGTGTTTCCATCTTCATTTCTTGTCAATTTTTTTATCTTTTCCTCCGTGCTCTTCTTTAGGTGAAGGTGTTTTTTTAAACGTTTGGATATACGTTTCGTAATCTTCCATCCATTCCAATTGTGGCCATTCACCAGTTGGATTGTTTGGTTCGTTTTTTTGTGGTTTTCCTTCAGTGGAACGACCATTTTTAACATGTTCAGCCAGTATTTCAGTTAGCTCTTTTACGATATCTGGATGTTTATCAATAACGTTCGTGGTTTCACTGATATCATCTCGTAAGTCGAATAATTCCTGCGGTTGGAAGTTTTTGTCGTTCAAGGCAGCAAAACCACCCCCATTACTTACCAAGTTCAGCTTCCAGAAGCCACGACGGATAGAGAAGCCACCGTTACCGGTTGAATGAACAATATCTTCACGCAGAGGCTTGTCGATTCCTTGCCATAATCGTATAGCAGAAACGGAATCTTCCGCAGCATCGTCGGGAACAGTGACATCTAAAATATCTGCAATCGTACGGTACCAATCCGAGTGACTCACCATTTGGGAAGTACTTGTTCCAGGATCGATGATGCGTGGATAAGAAATGATGGTTGGTTCACGGTGACCGCCTTCCCATACGTCTGCCTTTTTCCCTCTGAAAATATGGCTGGGGTTATGGCCTTGTTCTAATAAATCATCGAACCCGGCCACGGCAGAGGCGCCATTGTCGCTCGTAAAGATGAAAATAGTATCCTCAAAAATGCCTTTTTCTTTTAATTTAGCTGTAATTTGCCCTACATAAGCATCTAATTGCAAGACAAAATCCCCGTAAAGACCCAAACCGGATTTCCCTCTAAATTCCTCAGTAGGAATAAGTGGACCGTGCACTAGATGAGTGGGATAGTACAAGAAGAAAGGCTGTTCCCGGTCACCCATGTCATCCAATAGCCCCAATACTTTATTCTGCATATCCACTGGAACCTGCTCCACATTAAATTTCGGATCAGCCGGCCCCATTTGCCACGCTTCTTGTTGGGAATCATTGTGGCGTGCCACGTTCGGTAAACCATAGAGAATAGTCGGTTCAGCCATGAAGCGGTTATTTTCGATATAAACATATGGCGGTTGGTCTAGTGAAGCAGAAGTTCCAAAGAAGTAATCGAAACCAAAATCATTCGGTCCATACTTAATTGGTTTAGTGTAATCAATATCCAAGCCTTCAATTTTTGCTGTCTGCAAGCTCTGGTCAAAGTTACCATTTCGTCCGAATTGGTCATCAAGTTTCTGGAACTCTTCTTGATCCAGAGAAAAGCGGTCCAAATCATTTTCTTTTTTTAGTTCCCAGTCCATCCCCAAATGCCATTTCCCGACCGCGGCGGTACGATAACCATTGTCTTTCAGCATATGAGCGAGTGTTTGCCGGTTTTTTTCGATTAACGTTTCGGAATCGCCCCGGACAACGAAACTCTTCAAACGCGACCGCCAATTGTAGCGACCAGTTAATAAGCCATAACGTGAAGGGGTACAGAGCGCACTGGTGGCGTGTGAATCCTTGAAACGCATGCCGGCAGCCGCTAAGGCGTCTATATTTTTAGTCTGGATTTTTGAATTAGGGTTAAAACTCGATACGTCCCCATAGCCTAAGTCGTCTGCGAACATTAATACGATATTGGGTTTTCTTTTCACCATGTAAAATACCTCCTGTAAATAATGTGTTTATTCATAAGTAGTGGTGCTGTTATAATTTTAGGTTAGCATAATTGCATTTTCATGTCCCGTCAGAAGGGTTACTTAAAAAAAATTGATGTATGTGAAAGAACCATCAAACAAGCATTCAATATACCTTCTGTGATAATGTTTAAGGAGAAATAAATAAAAAGTGAGGGGAATTCATGAAGAGAAACGAAACACCAACAGAAGAACGTGTTTTCCAGCATGCGGATAACCCAGATGGCATTAACGTGGCCGATGCTTACTTAAAGGGAACGGGCATGCGCGATGTCCACGAATCCGCCAGCAAGGACAAAGAAGGGAAGAGAAAGGGATTAGGTGCTGATATCATGTCCAGCCTGGTTAATGGGGTGTCTAATGTTCCAGATGGCCTAGCGACGGCGATGATGGTCGGGGTTAATCCCATTCATGGGTTATATGCCTCTATTTTAGGCCCCACAATTGGGAGTCTTCTATCTAGTTCGCAAGTCATGTTGGTATCCACCACGGTTGCGGCTTCTGTTTTTGCAGGCCAAGCCATCATGGCGTTACCTGAAGAACAGCGCTTGCCTGGCCTTTTCACCTTTGTTTTTATTTCCGGAATCGCGCTATTGATTTTTGGATTGTTGCGATTTGGTAGACTGATGAAATATATTTCTTATCCTGTGATGAGGGGATTCATGTACGGGGTTGGTCTGTTACTTATTTTAGGCCAATTTTCGGGCTTGGTTGGATACGCTCCTGAGGCAAACAATAGTGTGATGGGCTTTGTTGAAACATTTATGAATATGGGGAAATGGGACTGGTGGGCAGTATTGATTTCCATAGTGACATTGATTACTATGCTATATTTACGCCGTACCCCTGCGAAGTTATTTGCATCGGCCTTGGCTCTCGCTGTTGGGACAATCGTTGTTTTAGTGGCGGGGTTGGATTCGGTTCAAACCGTTCAGGACATCAGTGCCATACCAAGAGGGCTGCCAGAATTTTCGCTCCCTAGCCTGACTGTTCTTTCACCCCAACTTATTTTTTCAGCTATTGGGTTGGCGGCAGTGACTGCTGTTCAAGGGATGGGGGTAAGCCAAATGGCCGAGAATCCGGATGGCAGTCCCGTGGATCCATCCCGGGATATGATCGCTCAAGGCGCAGCCAATATCGGAGCTGGCTTGTTTTCAGGTATCCCAGTGGGGGGATCCATTGGTTCAACAGCCTTAAACATGACTTTAGGTGCACAGTCCCGATTAGCTGGAATTTTGGCAGGATTGTGGATGTTGGCCATTGTTCTTGTCTTTCCTGTTGTGGTCGAAAAAGTTCCCATGCCGGCTTTGACTTCGCTTATTATGGTAGCTGGTTTTGGTGCCGTTAATGTGAAAGATTCTGTCTCTATTTTGAAAAGTGGTTGGTCAGCTGTTCTAGGTTTTACGGTCACGCTATTATGTGTTTTGATTTTTTCAATTCCTATAGCTGTCTCCGTCGGTATCGTTCTGACAATCTTGTTCTATTTTGTAAGTTCTGCCCAAGATATCAGTGTCACCCTTCACGAGAGAGAAGGGGACAAAATTGTTGTGAAGGAAGTGCCGGAAACATTACCGAGTAATAAGATAACTACTCTGGCGGTTGAAGGGAATCTATTTTTCGCTGGTGCCCAGACATTCAAAGAGTTATTACCCCGCATTGATGCAGCTCAAAATCCAGTTGTCTTGATTCGGATGCGCAGTCAGTCTCAGATGGGGGCAACGCTTATTGACATCCTGGATAACTATGCGGAAGATTTGAAACGAGCCGGGGGAAAACTTTATATATCCGGATTAGATCAGGATCAGTTGAAATATCTACGAAGAAGTGGGAAGTTGCTAGAACACGAAGAAGCAGAATTTTTCCCTGAAACAAACGTGCTGGGAGAAGCGACCAGCAACGCTGTCCTTCATGCCAATCAATGGATTAAGGACAAACAGTCCCCGCGGATTGAAGGATAAACGCAATGAGAACAGCACCCAGAGCAGAGGTAAAACTGTCAGGGTGCTGTTTTTTTGTAATTACTTCTTCAAGAACTCCGGAGAATGTAGTTTGGGAGACGATTATTCTGTTCATGGTTAAAATATTTTAAATAGGGGTGATTACTCAAAGGGGATATTTTATCTGAGTAATCATTCTTCAACCAAAACCGATTACTCACCGTTGTATTTTGCCTTTGAGTAATCACTATTTCGAAAAAAAGCTCACTCAGAACGAATTTCCCGTTTGAGTGAGCTTTTTGTCAACCAATTTATAACCAAATAAACCAAATCCATAACTTCATATTATAGTCGTCATAATATTCTGTTGGTAGTAACTTTGCTCAAAACCATCTAAACTGTTACTGAAACCGCTTAATAGGAGAAGGTTCGGAATTACAATAAGGAGGAGTAAAATGAAACAACAGAAAAATCGCTGGCTTATATTGATTGCAGCAATTATAACAAATTTGGCTTTGGGGGCTGGATATGCGTGGTCCGTGTTCCAAACAGCATTATTAGAACAAAATACCGATTGGTCACTGAGTGAAACGTCCCTGGCCTTCAGTATTTCTTTTGCCATGGTTCCCGTTGCGATGATTATCTGCGGTCCAATCGTGGATAAATATGGTGGGAAGAAAGTCGTTCTTGTATCGGGTATCTTATTCGGTCTTGGTATGTTCTTGACTAGTTATGCCAACAGTATTATCATGCTGTACCTGACTTACGGAATTATTTTAGGTTTAGGAATTGGAGCGGGGTACGGAACAGCTACGGCACTTACTGTTAAATGGTTCCCGGATAAAAAAGGATTGGCAGGAGGACTTACGGCAGCTGGTTTTGGATCAGGTGCAATCATCTTGGCACCAATCGCTACAAGCATGATTGGTAGCATTGGTATCAACCAAACTTTCCGTGTATTAGGTGCGATTTTGTTGGTGGTCATCTGTGCTTCATCATTTATCATGGAAAATCCACCTGTCCAAGAAAAAGCAGTGACGACGGTAAATACGGATAAAGACTACAAACAAATGCTGCGCGAGCCAAATTTCTGGATCTTATGGGTCATTTACACATTTGCGGCAACAAGCGGTATGATGATCATTGGTCACGCAGCCAATATTGCAGCGACTTATAATCTAGGAGCCGGAGCTGCTATCGTGATGATTGTAGGCCTGGCGAATACAATGGGTCGCATCTTATGGGGATCCGTATCGGATAAAGTCGGACGCTATAAAACAGTCGCATTAATGTTTATCGTGTCTGCTGCAGGATTACTCCTCTTGAATCTAACCCAAACATTAGGCGCTGTAGCCGGCATCATCGGCTTGGTTGGGATTGCACTTTCCTTTGGTGGTTTCCTAGGATCATTCCCAGGAATTACCGCAGAAAACTGGGGTGCTTCAAAATCCGCTTCAAACTACGGTTGGATGTTTACCGCTTATGGTATCGCGGCCGTATTCGGACCATCAATTGCTTCAACGATGCGTGAAGCAACAGGTTCTTACTCGCTAGCTTTTATTATTTCAATTGTGATGGCAGTTGTAGGGATGGTATTGACGTTGTGGTATATGAAACGTGTTAATAACAAAGCAGCTATCAAAACGGATGTCGTAAGCGAAGCAAAATAGCGTTATAAAAAAGCACTCGGTTGAGTGCTTTTTTGCTATTTAAAGGGATTCAATCAGCTATGCGTTTGTCCCATAATTTTCGAACAATATAGGTGATGGGGATTGAAACCCATGTCAGACCCAACATGAGCTGAGATGCCGCTAAAGTGAGTTTTCCGTCAATCACCAAACCTCTGTCACGTATTGAACCTGAGTATAGAGCAAGCCAAACATACATCACACCCATAGCTAGGACGACTAGGTTGCTACGCAACGGTTTTTCTCTGCGATTGAAATAAGCCCCTTGCCAAGTACTGACGATATTCATGAATGTTCCAGGAATCAATATGATAAAGAGAAGTTCTACTGAACCGTCTTCAGCCCATTGGAAATCCTTGACACCCGTTACAAAGTGATTCACCAGTAAAAGGAGTACCACTAAGAAAAAACTGTGATAGCCAGTACGGTACCGGATAAAGCGTTGGTATTCATCATAACTGTTCATTTTTAACCCTCCCAAAATAAATCGTTCAGTGTCACTCCAAGAGCCTTGCAAATTTTGATGCAGAGATTGATTGTCGGATTATAATCACCGCGTTCAATCGCACTGATTGTTTGACGCGTTACATCCGTTGCATCTGCAAGTGCTTGTTGAGACATATCTTTTTCCATTCGTGCCATCTTTAGACGTATATTTTTAGTCATCATTGCAACCTCTTTTTGTAAAATATATCTTACTTTATGTAAAGTATACCAGACATCGCTACGTACAGTAAATAATAACTGAAACAACTGGCCCGATTGGAATAAGACGAAACTCTGAAGTGATCACTCAAACCATATTTTTCGTCTGAGTAATCGCTTTTCAAAAAAAATGATTACTCAACAGCCATTTTGATGTCTGAGTAATCACTTATCAAAAAAACCGATTACTCAAACTTCTTTTTTTGTTTGAGTAATCGTTTTTATAATAGCTATCTAAATGTCTTATCAAATGACTCACTATAGATTCCCATCAATCTGTCTACGTCATTTTGCCAACTGATTGGTTCACCATTCACGATTTGTTCCAGCACCTCCAGACAGCCATGCCATCCGGTAGCAGTATTTACAGCCCAAGATAAATCATCAAAGGTATGCGTAAAAATCATGTGACAGCCTTTGTCATGATTTTTCAACGTGATGTGGATGAGCTCATCGCCTTCTTGAAATGAAAAAGTATGGGGAGCATCCAGTTCCGTTATAATTGCTTCAGATACTGTTCCTTCCTCGTCATCAAAACGGATAACGCCACCCACCTTGAGTTCCATCTCACCCGTAGCACAGGGATACCATTCCTTAAAATCATCAGGATTCGTCAAGACCATAAAAACTTCCTCGGGGCAATAGGGAAAAAAACGCTCGAACCTTAACAAATACCGACCCTTTGATTCGTGTAGAGTTCCATAATCAGCCATCATGTTTCCTCTTTTCTATTTGAGATGACGTTTCCTTCTGATTTCATTATATAATAACTTGCGATAACGTGCCGTTGTGGCAACTTAAAAAACGGTCGTACCTTTCGAATGCCACCCAAGTTATGTCCGTTTTTAGTTTGAATGGGACATAACTAATGTGCAGCGTGAAAGTTATGTCCGATTCTGACGGATATTGGACATAACTTTTTGCAAACCTGGAACTGTGTCAAAGAAATTGATTGAGTGTCTGATCGGCTGATTTATTCTTTTCCACCTTGTGATATGAGGTGATTATGCTACCTAAAAGGTAAATTTCCTGAGGGCTATCAGTAGAGATTACGGTTAGGAAAATCCATAATAGAGTTAAGGTGAGAATGAGAAGTTAAAGAGATAGAGACTCGATATATAAAGGAGAATGAATGAGCTATGAAAAATCCATTGATTAAAGCCAAGGCCAAGGACGGACAAGAAAAATTTAAAGGTGGAAAATACATCAAGAGTATCGTTTATGGTGGTTTGGACGGGATTGTTACGACATTTGCGGTGGTGTCTGGTGTAGCAGGCGCATCTCTGGCTGTTCGAGTGGTGATCATTCTCGGTTTTTCTAACTTGCTAGCCGATGGATTCTCAATGGCTGTAGGCGACTATCTTTCCAGCAAGTCAGAGAATGAGTATAATATGGGACTTAAACAACAAAAGAGGCGCGAACTGGTCGATAACTTTGATAATGAAGTAGAGAGTCTCATAGTGTCTTATGAAAATAAAGGACTCTCGAAGGAAGATGCTCAGACCATTGCCTATACGCTGGCTAAATATGAAACGCCTTTTATTGATCAAAAAATTATATGGGAACAGGGCAATAGCGAGGTCCTGGAAGGTCCACTGAAAAATGCTATTGTCACTTTCTCTTCCTTCTTTATTTTTGGAATGATCCCACTTTTAACCTATGTTTTCTCCATGTTCCTGCCATTTATACATGATAATGCTTTTACAATTGCTTCGGTTTTAACAGGGATGACGCTGTTTCTTCTAGGAGCGTTGAAGTCCCGTATCACGCATTCAAACTGGATAAAATCCGGACTGGAGATGTTGGGCATAGGTGGTCTAGCAGCAGTTGCTGCTTACTTGATTGGTTTTATATTGGGAGGAATTTAAAAACATAACGGTCCTTGTGATGGGGTAAAAAGTACTCATTTATGTAGTATTTTCATGCTGTGTTGAACGCACGTTCGTAAAGAGGTATAATGAAAATATCACTTAAAGAGTGAGAAGTATATAAAACAAAAATTTTACGAAATCATTGATGTGAAGTAGGAAGGGCCGTTGTTGTGAAAAGAAAATTAAGGCGTTTATATAGAAAATACTGGAATGTTGCACTTCCTTTTGTATTAGGCTGGGTGGGAATCACGCCAGTGCAATACCAAACAGGTAAAAAAGTTTGGACAAGCAAGCCAGTGCGAAAGACTCGTAGAAAGACGGAAAAATTAATCAAAAAATCACTCCGCTATGTCTTTGTAGTTGGGTTGGTTTATTATTTCATTCAAAATCCGGAAGATTTCAAACTGATGATAAACCACTTTATAGTGAATTTGACTGGGTTAATAGGAAAAGGATTCGCACTTATAACTGATGTATTTAATGCATAACAAGTACAGCCAAAACAATCTTTCGTCACGAAGGAGTGCTTTGGCTAATTTTTTTGAAAACGAAATTGGATTTTATACGAGGATTCATAGTATAAATAGTGATCTTTCTGTTAAAATAAGAATATAAGTTCGTACTGTATTTATTTCATCTTTTACGGAAAGAGTGAAGATAATGGCAGAGGATAATATTCTAACAGGTTTAAACGACAAACAACTTGAAGCAGTGAAAACAACTGAAGGATATGTACGCGTGGTAGCGGGGGCCGGGTCAGGAAAGACCAGGGCGCTCGCACATCGTTATGCCTACATAGTGGAGTATCTCGGAATTGATCCGGACCATATATTATGCGTGACCTTCACCAATAAAGCTGCAGGAGAAATGAAGCGGCGCGTGACTGCCTTGCTTGGTTCAGGATATGACAATGGGTTGATTGTAACTTATCACGGTTTTTGTGTGCGGGTGTTACGAGAGGATATCCACCGCTTCCAGTTTCCCCGCCAATTTATTATTCTGGATGAAGAGGATCAAAAAGCTATATTGCGTGAAATATATGAAGAACTAGGAATGCGGTTAGAGAACAGGACCTTCCGGAGTTTATTGTTGAAAATCGCGAAATTCAAAGAAGAGCTCGATTATGTCTATATGTTGGCTGATGTAGAAAATAAGATTGTCTTTGAGGAAACTGATACAGTGGAACAACAAGTCATCAAGAAGTATTTGTTGAAGCAAAAGAAAATTTTCGGGCTGGATTTCGATGATTTGATTAATTTTACCTTGGTTTTATTCCAGGACTATGAGGAAGTGCTGGAAAAGTGGCAGAAGAAACTGCACTATATTCAGGTCGATGAATTCCAGGATAGCAGCGCCAAACAAATCGCGATTGTTGATTTGGTATCGAAACGAAACAAGAATCTCTTTGTGGTAGGGGATCCCGACCAAACAATTTACGAGTGGCGTGGGGCAAGACCGGAATACTTTGTTGATTTCAATTTGCATTACCCAACCTGTAAAACGATAATCCTGAACGAAAATTACCGATCAACACCGGAAATACTCAACTTGGGGAATGCATTAATCAAGCAAAATAAGTTGCGCGTGGACAAGGACATGTTTACCCGTAATCCTTCCGGGGTAAAAGTCGTGCATTTCCACGGAAAAAACGAATCCGAAGAAGTGAAGTGGATTATTGAGCGTATACGTTATTTAGAAAAAGAGGGCGTCAATCTTAATGAAATCGCCATTTTATATCGGGCTAATTTTTTATCTCGCTATATTGAACAAGGATTGATTAACGAAGGAATTGACTACACTATTTACGGAGGTTTCAAGTTTTTTCAACGTAGAGAAGTAAAGGATGCCCTGGCGTATTTGCGTTTGATTGCGGTTGGGGACGATTTATCCTTTCTTCGTGTCATAAATAACCCCAGAAGAGGAATGGGACCTCGCAAATTGGAAGTGGTACGCAAGGTAGCGAGTGAATCGGGACTATCCTATCTGGAAGTGGTGGAACAATATCAGGGACAGGAATTTCTTTCGGATCGTGCCCGGAAATTTATCGAATTGATTTTGGATTATCAAGACCACTACATAAACTATACCGTTTCTGATTTGTTGACGGAAGTATTGGAGAAATCGGGATACATGGCGGCGTTACGCCAGGACGGGGATCAGGAGCGCTTAGATAACCTGACCGAGCTCATGAATTCAGTTGTTGCTTACGAGCGAGCCAACGAAGAGGAAGCAAGCTTACATGATTACCTGCAAAGTATTGCGCTCTATACCGATTATGAGAAAGAACCAAACCACCAAAGTGTCAAAATGATGACCATTCATACAGCTAAAGGTTTGGAGTTTTCCTATGTTTTCTTGATTAGTTTCAATGATGGAATTTTACCGAACGCTCGGTCCCTAGAACAAGGGAAGAAGCGAGCCTTGGAGGAGGAGCGTCGGTTGATGTACGTGGCAATCACGCGTGCGATGAAAGAATTCTATATGACTGAATCGGAAGGCATTGGCCAGAATGGAAAAAACAAGATTCCATCGCGGTTCATTTTTGAGATAAAGGAAAGTTTATTCGACCGAATCGGTGTAATTGAGGAAGAGTTTATTCAGGAGAGTAAGGAGTATATCACTTTAACTAATTCCACCGTTCTAGGGGAAGCACCCGCAGATGGTTTTCAAGTGGATGAAGCCGTCGAACACCCCGTATTTGGTAAAGGAATCGTTAAAGAAGTAGATCCCTATAACCGGACGTATGCGATTCAGTTTGAAGGGGTAGAGATGTTGAAACCGATTAGTTTTGATTTTAAGCGATTGGTAAAATATAGTGGTTGATTGTTTTTTTCAGAAAGGAGTAACTATGAAAAACAAAGCATTACTAGCAGTTGTAGCCGGAATGTTTCTCGTAGCGTGTAACAACTCCGAAGTCACAGAACCGCCAACCAGTTCTGAAACTACGCTATCTAGCGAAGTTACGTCCGAAGCAGCCCCTATCTGGACATCGATGGAAGAAGCAGTCGTCTTCTACGAGGAAGCCATTATCCAGGACCTGGGTGAAGACTTGGCGAGCATCGAGTTGGACGGCGAGTTTTACGAACGTGAATCTTGGGAGTTGATCGAGAATACGGGCAATACGATTGTTCTTTCTTTCAAAAATATTGGTTATGGGGGAAGAAACCCGGTGGCGTTTATAAAAGAGGAGGAATTTACGACCATCACGTTTTACGAGGTCGACACCCCGTATCCGGAAAAACCTATTTCGAAACGCACGATCCGTAATACCGATATGGTGACGGTCAGTAAAGAAGATCTAAAGCCGGTAGAAAATGAAAATTCGGCTGCGGATGAAGATTTGCTTTCCAGTTACTCAGTTCAGGAAATTGAATATGCCCGGGTCTGGCTGGAAGTGATCGGGAATGTCGATGTGGAAGAACTGAATGTGACCTATATTTCGAAAGGTGAACCCATCAACGCGTATGAGCCGGCAGATAGTGCGACCTATCCCGAAAATGTGGTGGTGTTAACGGGAAAAATAATGGCTGATGGCAGCGTCATCTACAGTAGCAACGGTGACGGAAGCATCAACCTTTATCAAGTGCCTTCTCACTGGCAACAAGGTGTTGTGCCAGCAGGGCAAACTATGTTGGAATACACGACGGATATCGCCAAAAATCCCGTTCGCGTTTCAATTAGCACCGGAAATGACCAGGATGTGGCTAAACTGATTGAAAAGCAGAATGTCAATGGATCATGAATAAAGGGATTTTTGAATGTATTAAAGTAGGTGGCAACATTCTCTTCCTTGGTGAAGAGAGCGGTAAACGGGTAGGGTTGAGTGAAAGACAGCTTGACGTTTTGAAGGAAAAAAATAGGTCACGATTGAATATTTGGGAATAATTGAACGTCCCGAAGGCGATTCATGATCTTCTGCGTTTACCGCACGAATCAATAATTTTTAATTATCTAGAAGTCTGTGAAAATTGTCAGAAGATTAATTTTCGTGGGCTTTTTTGTCGTATATAGAAATACACTAACACTTTAAAATTTAACAATACCAACTCGGAAATAATGAGTAAGAGTTTTTCGAAAAAAATCTAGCTCAAATAAAAAATTATCACGAGTGGGAATAATTAATTGAAATTACTACTCGGAATCTTGGGTTGGAACCAGCTCAAGAATCCATTCAGTTTTCACGTTATTCCAGAAACAGGCAAATTCTGGGAGAATCACCAGAAATTACCAACAGGTTTTGCATAGTCCCTCAGATTTTTTGCAATTCTATTTTGATAGCGGATTCAATAAAATGAGTAGCATAAGAGGTTAACCGCTATCATTGATGTGAAAGATTACACAAAAACGCGATTTGTGTAATCAAAAAAATGCACGAAGAAGCAGAGGAGAAAGAGAAATGAGAAAATTTGGTGTTAAAGACCAAATCGGCTATGCATTCGGGGATGTTGCGGGCACAGTCGATACAGTTATGATTGGTTATGTAATGGTTTTCTGTACGTATGTTTTAGGAATCAGTCCAGCATTTATGGGTTCCATGTTCTTATTCACAAAGTTCTGGGATGCCATTAATGATCCAATTATTGGTTCTTTTCCTGACCGTTGGAAAATAGGTAAAAGTGGCAATAAATTCAAACCTTATGTAATGCTTGGATTAATCCCATTATCTTTATCTTTAGCATTCATGTTTTTAGATATCAGCAGTCAGTCCATGATGTTTAAATATATTTGGGTGACCGTTTTCTACGTATTGCATGAGATGGCTTATACATTAACTTCCGTTCCTTACGGGGCTATGTCGTCGGTTATTACTTCGGATCCACTTGAAAGATCAAAACTTTCTCAAGCTCGTTCATTAGGGGCACAAATAAGTGGTCCAATCCTGATGACGATCGCACCACTTATCCTTTTCAATGATAACGGTGAATATATTCCTTCTGCATTTATGAAATTAGCAACGCTTTCTATTGCAGCTATTGCAATATCTTACTTTATTTTAGTAAGCTTCACCACCGAACGAATCAAAGATACAAGAACACAAGAAGAAAAACCAAAATTTGAATACAAACGCCTCATTAAACAAGTTTCACAAAATCGCCCTCTATTAGGTGTGATGTTCGCAACAATTGGAAACCTTTTCTTGGGTATGGGCTTCGCACAGTTAAATGCATATTTATTCATCGAGTATTTCAAAGCTCCGAAATTAACCGCTACATTAGGATTCAGTAGTTTGATTTTGGTGTTGGTTATGTATCCTTTTGTTCCAAAATTAGTTGCTCGATTTGGAAAACGTATTACATTATCAGGCGCTATCATTGTTTCTCTCGTTGCCTATGCAGCAATGTTAATAGGTAACATACAAAATCCTTATATTTACATTGGATTGTATTATCTTTCATGCGTTGGGACAGTTGGATTCTTCATGCTCGTATGGGCAATGGTCAATGACTGTATCGACTACCATGAATACAAGTTTGGTGAAAGAAATGATGCTTCCTTATTTTCCGTTTATGCCTTCTCACGTAAGCTAGGTAGTGCTTTAGGTGGTACTATCGGTTCTTACGCACTCGTTTTTGCTGGTTATGATTCTTCTCTATCAACACAAGCAATGGGTGTTGGTAAAAACATCTACATGATTTTAGGATTGATTATGGCAATTGGTGGAATCATGGAATTGATTGGAGTAGGAGTAATCTACAATCTGAAAGATAAAGATGTGAAGCATATTGCGGCTACATTGAAAGAAAGACGCGACGATGAAGATATGGCTGTTGAAATTGAAATGGTTAATGTTCCTGTTGCTGAATAATAAGGAGATGGATTTTTTTGAAAAAGATAGATATACATTTACACGTTGCTTATGACGGTCAGGAACTTGAATTCCAGGGCATGAAAATTGCGGATGGCGCAGCCATGAAGAAGTATATGGAAGACAATGGGATAGAGCATGGGGTTTTGATGTCCGGTTCTGAACAGTATTCGACCACTGGTATGGGATTTGGGGCGAATATCGATAATATTGCTTTAGCAAAAAAATACCCTGAAACCTTCTCGTTCCTTTGTTATGTGGATGTCCACCAGCCAGAAACATTAAAGCAACGCCTGCGTCATTATCAGGAATTAGGTGCGGTAGGGGTAGGAGAGTATTCAGAAAATTATTGGCTAGATGATTCAAAGTTTGAACCCTTATTTGAAGCTTGTTCAGAACTGGATATGCCAATTCTTTTCCATATTTCACCTGAACAAGGGTACAATTATGGTGTCGCTGATCATGGCGGGTTACCGTTACTCGAAGGCGTTTTGGCAAAGTTCCCAAATTTGAAAGTAATTGGACATTCTCAACCATTCTGGTATGAAATTGGTGGGGATATGGCGTATGACATCGAATCAAGAAATAATTATCCAGAAGGCTTGGTGAAAGAGGGTGGACGTTTAGTTGAATTGTTCCGTAACTACCCTAACTTATATGCCGACCTCTCCGCTAATAGCGCAGGAAATGCAATTATGCGTGATCCCGAGTTCGGCTATCGATTCTTGGAGGAATTTCAGGATCGTTTGATGTTCGCAACGGATATGGTTAGTGTCGATATGTATTTCCCGCTAGGAGATTGGTTGGACAATGCTGTAAATACTGGGAAACTATCTCAAACAGCTTACGCTAAAATAGTGCGCTACAATGCAATTAATTT
This sequence comes from Jeotgalibaca sp. A122, assembly GCF_052266715.1. NCBI lineage: Bacteria > Bacillati > Bacillota > Bacilli > Lactobacillales > Carnobacteriaceae > Jeotgalibaca > Jeotgalibaca sp. A122. The sequence goes on from NZ_JBQPRB010000006.1 coordinate 78,514, forward strand.
GTTGAAACTACCAATTAAAGAGAAAGTAACTTTTGCATAATATGATAAGATAACGGTACAAAAGACAGTTTGTCTTCTGTATCGTTATTTTTTGGAGGAAGGAAAAAATGGCTGGAAACTATTCTATTTTCAATAAGTTTAACTATAAAGACCTTTTCGAGATGGTTTATATAAACAATAATACGCCACTGATTAATCGTCTTCATACCCATGATTATTATGAACTTTACTTTTTTGTTTCAGGTAAGACTTTGTACTACATAGATGGAAAAGAATATGAGTTTAAAAAAGGTGATTTTGTTATCATCCCACCGAATGTGCCGCATCAGTCCATTCTTGATGCCAGCCCAACACCCTACACAGGGTATGCAATTTTTATCACGCTGCCGTTCCTTCAAAATCTAGCTGAAATGGAAGAAAAGATTGCCTATCCATTCCGGTATGCTTTAGATAATAAACAATATATTTTTCACACTCCCTTACCAACATGGCATGGCATATTGAGTGCTTTTCAAATGATTGACAAGGAGTTCCACAACGACAAGTATTGCCATCAATTTGCTGCATACACATCAACCGTTAATTTGATAATCCTTCTTTCCCGAACAGTGTATTATTTGACCAATAAGGAAGTAGATAGTAAACCAAATGAAGTTTTAATGCTGAACATCAAAAACTATCTTGATGCCAATTATTTTAATGAGTTGACACTAGAGGATACAGCGCAGAAGTTTTTCATTGGTTCTTCTACACTTTCTCATTTATTCAAGGAACAGATAGGAGTATCCTTCTACCAATATGTAATCCAGCTGCGGTTGGAGGCAGCCAAAAATGATATCCTTGCTCATAAGCCTGCCAGTAAAGTTTATCGGGAAAATGGCTTCAAAGACTACAGTAACTTTTATAAAGCCTTTAAGAAACGCTATGGGGTAGCTCCCACTAAGTATTATAAAGAAATAAGACAATCAAATTGAAGTGAAAGGAAATAATACCATGTATAGTGAACAGGATAAAAAATTCCATTGCAATAACTGTAATAAGGTAATCGAGGCGGGCGAGAAATGTTGGACAAAATGGGCTTTACCACCCAGTCACTTACGGACACAGACGATGCCTTCTTTAGTATTGCGATATGAGAATGCCCCCATCATTTGTCTAGAATGTACCAAAAAGGATTTATTGTTCTCTGATTTCTGACCATACTTGGTTAACCTTTGGTAACATTCAAGCACCATGGTAAAATGACTATGAAAAGAGTTCCAAATACATTCCGGAAGGAGATAGATGAGTATGAGATCGTTGCAAACGTTTATAGATGAGACGACCGCTGAAGACTGGCTATCGATGCTACCTGAGGAAGATCAACAAACTGTTCGCCATGCATTCGAGAAATCCGAAGAGGACCTGTTCCGAGCACTGGAACCGAGGATGATGGTCCAAACCGAGTGGAACGTAATGGATAAGATAAAAAAGGAATTCGACTTGTTCCTGTGCGGTCATCCAGACTACGAAGATGCCCGCAAGGATATCGATGATTTCATCAACAAAAAAGGTGGAGCCAAAGATATCGTGATGGCTGCGATTGCTGCAGCCTTGTCTCCAGTGATTGGACCAGGATTTGCTGCGGCCATTGCTTGGGGTGTTACCGTCCTGTTGTCGCGCGCAGCCAATGTGGGTATCAAAAAATACTGCGAACTGAACCCGATTGAAGCATAATCCAAAACCCATCCCGTTGATAAGAAGTCGACGGGATGGACTTTTTTGAATTTCAGTAAGTGTATGTAATAAGTAATGTAAACAAAATTGATTCTGTTTCTTGGGTTGTCGAAACCTTACCTCAAATCACTTTCCAGACCTTCATCGAGCACTGATTGCTGTCCTACCCATCGAGGGATATAACTTGACTCGGCATTACCTGGAAGTGGAAAATGAAGTTAGCAAGAAAATGGAGGCGCTTTAAATTTTGGAAAAATAAAAACAGAAAGAAGGAAAAATAGACATGATTTTAGATGAAACGTATATCTTATCAAATGGGGTAAAAATCCCCAAGCTGGGTGCGGGCGTATGGATGATTGATGACGAAGTTGTTGATCAAGTGGTGAAAGATGCTCTGGATGTGGGGTACCGCCATATCGACACCGCCCAATCTTATCGCAATGAAGAAGGGGTCGGCCGCGGTATCAAAGCTTCTGGGGTAGACCGCAAAGATATTTTCGTGACGACCAAGCTCAGTGGCAACATCAAAGATTACGGGGAAGCGGTCAAAGCGATTGATAAATCGCTGGCCCGATTGGACATGGACTATATTGATTTGATGATTATTCATAGCCCGCAACCCTGGGCTGAATTTCGTGATGAGAGCAACCATTATTTCGAAGGGAATCTCGAAGCTTGGCGTGCTCTGGAAGAAGCTTATAAAGCAAAGAAAATACGGGCCATTGGCGTTTCGAACTTTGAACAAATCGATCTGGAGAACCTTATCGAAAATGGTGAAATCAAACCAATGGTGAATCAGATTCTCGTTCATATCACGAACGTCCCCAACGACGTCATGAAGTACTGTGAGGAACAAGGTATCGTGGTGGAAGCCTATTCCCCGATTGCGCATGGTGCTATCCTTGACCATCCGAAGGTGAAGGAAATGGCTGAGAAATACGCGGTTTCTCCTGCGCAACTGAGCATCCGTTATGTCTTGCAACTGGGTACGGTTGCCTTACCGAAATCCACCAAGAAGGACCATATGAAAGCCAATGCCGCGATCGATTTCACGATTTCTGCGGAAGACATGGAAATCTTGAACGGCCTTCCCCTGATTGAACACTATGGGAAGGATCATGAGATGCCTGTATTCAAGACTTTCTACAAAGACTGATAAGTTATAAGAATTTCAACTAAAACACCACCTCAAAGCGACTGAACAGGTGCTTTGAGGGTGGTGTTTGTTATTTTTTATTTTTTTGTTGGTAATCCTCTAATGCCCGGTTCAGTGTTTTCGTTTCCCGTTGCAGATCCCAAACCAGGGCCAGCCAATAGAAAAACAAGGAAAGGGCGATGGCGGCATAGAATACATAGCGGTACCAATAAGGATAGCTTTGGAACCACTGGAACAGTTCCGAAAAGAGAATGGTAACGGACAGTGACCAGCACCCCCAAATGGTAATTCGGGAATTGGTCACGTTGTTGGTCAAGAGGAAGCTTTGACCAAGTCCAATCAACAAACACGCCGCGAAAATTTGGATAGCAGTCCAAAAATCGAGGGAGCTCGCTTGATTTGGTTCAAGAATGCCATAAAACAGATAAAAAAAGACAAATGCCACAAAATAAATACCGGCGGCAGACTTGGCCTCGTACATGAATAAATAAAATTTTTGCCAATTAGTTTGTTCCATTGTTAACCCTCCTTAAGTTCCATACCCAATCGTTGTTTGAATGCCGGAGCATAGTGCCGGGAAACAATCATTTTTTCTCCGTTTTCCAGAGTGATTTCGATACGACTGTTCAATAGGCTGCGCAGCTTTTGAATATGGTGCAAATTGACCAGCTGTGACTTGCCAATCCGGACGAAACCTGCATGCTGATAATTTTCCTCAAGCTTCATCAAGGACTCTGTCACTTCCAGGACATCCGCTTTTGTGTAAAGGAAGACGCGGTTGTCGACGGCCTCCACGAAATATATAGCGTGGGGCGAAATAAGGACCGTTTCTTTTTCCTTTCGGGCAAAAATCTGGCTGGAGGATGCTTGAAGGAAATCGAGTGTGGCCTGCATTTCGGCATCCAACTCGCGAATGTGCAGAATCACCTCGTTCTCCCCCGCATCCATCTTTTCAATCCTGATTCTCATGACAACCTCCCTTCCTGGTAACACCTCACACGTAGAGTGTAATTTAAATTATCTTCCCGTTCAATCGATTTTGACTATGTTGCAGATACTGGTGGGTTAGTTACAAAAAAATATTCAAGAGTAGATAAACGGCATATATCGCCAAGAGGACTGCGCCTTCCATTTTGCTGATTTCAAGTTTTTTGGTGTTGAAAATGAAATAGCTGACCATGCCAACTACAAGCAAAACTATTGGAAAATGAATCTGGTAAAAAATCGGAGCAACTCCCAAGCCTCCGGGAACCAAAGAGATGGAGACACCCAGCACCAAAAGGATGTTGAGGATGCTTGCCCCTAAAATATTCCCGATAGCCAAGCCGCCAAAGCCTTTTCGGGCGGATGCGTAAGTGGTAGTCAACTCGGGCAAACTTGTACCCAAGGCAACAATGGTCCCGGCAATAATGGCATCTGAAACTCCCAGGCGCACAGCTGCGGCCTCAACGGTGGTGACTAAGGCACTGGCACTTAAGGCCACGGCCACAGCGCTCAAAAAGATGATGCCTGTTTCTTTAATCAAATTTCCCTTTTTATGAGGTTCTTCGTCCGCTTCCGGATGTATTTCTTTGGATGGTTCCCGGAATGCCGTGAGTAGATAGACAGGCAAGGAAAGAAGGAGGAGTATACCCACAACCGGATGGATCCTACCAGTGGAAGAAAATATTTCCGCTCCAAATGTCCGTACACTGCCAAAAACCATGAGCAACAGCGAACCAATCAAAAAAGGCAGTCTACTTGCTGTTGTCCGCATCACGGGAATGGCACCAGCAATTGAACCAACACCCAAAACAAGAGTCATGTTTGTGATAACCGAACCGATGGCGTTCCCCAAGACAAAATCAGTGGCATCCTGCATAATGGCCGCGATAGCGGTGGATAGCTCCGGCAATGTCGTCCCCACTGAAACAATGGTCGCTCCAATTATCAATTCGGATATACCGAATTCCCGGGAAAGGGAAACAGCGTGGTCGATCAGTGTATCTGTGGCCTTGGATAAGATGATGAGTGACATGAGGAACACGAGGGCCAGAATCGGCCAGCTTTGGTTTGATATAAAAGTTTCCATAAGAATCCTCCTCATAAATAAAAAGCATATGCTCAAGAAATTCTTCCCACCCCGGAAGAAAAATCCTTGAAAGCATACGCTCAACCGCATTAATACTATTCTCTTTGAAATTATTATACCAAAAAAAGATGTAAACCCACCTCAATAGCTATCGAGGCGGTTGTTTTGGGTAGTAAATTCTTTTATCCTTCCACCGCCGGAACTTGATGTAAATTTAAGTTCCTAATATGGAAGAAGTTTTGTAAATTTACCGCGAAGCTTTAAGTATTGAACAAGCGGCAATAGATAATTTGAAATAGCATGGTGATGTCTGCCTTTATGGCAGGCATTTTTTTGAAAATTTATTTAATTCAACATGATCTCCCTTTAAAAAAGACGAATAGTGCCGATATAAAGAAAGTCATCGATTGGAATGATATATCAATACAGTCAGCATTAGGGGGAAGTTCATGTTTAAAGGAATTACATCAAAATTATTAGCTGCATTTAGCATTTTACTGCTAGTTGTGGTTTGTGGTTTGGGTTTTATCACGATTGATACAATCCGGACGGATAAAAGAATGGCCGAAGAAGAGTTGGAAACATCAGTTGCAACACTAGAGGCATTAATGAGTAGACAAGAAGAATTTGCAGGCGCATTGGCAACAGGATTGTCCGGGAATGAACGATTAAAGCAAGCATTAGAAAAAAAGAATTATACGGAAATGTCAGCCATTATTCAGCCTTATTATGAAACTTTTAATGAAAAAACGGGTCTTTCGGTATTGGAAATTGGCGATGCTGACGGAACTGTATTATATCGTGCGCACAATCCGGAAGAATTTGGTGACTCTAAGTCAGGTAATCCATCAATAGCATCTGCCTTGCAAGGTAACCACTTAATGGGAACAGAGACCGGAAAGTCAGGAATAGCAATACGCGCTTTTGCTCCCATTGACGTAGGTCAAGAAGTGATTGGTACAATCCAAACAGGTTACACTGATGCATTTTTTGAAAATTATACCAATTTAACCGATACAAATGTTGATATTTATACAGCAGAAGGACTGCTTTATACAACGGACGAAAGCAGTCTGAAATCAGATTCAAACTTGCAGGAAAATATAAGTCAGACTTTGACTGGCAAAAATTTAAAAGAAAAGACGAAGAATGAATATTATGAATTGTTGCCAATTAAAGATCCAACGGGTGCAACAATTATAGGTGCCTTTAAAGTTAGCTATGACCTAAAAGATGTGAATGCGCAAATTCAGCAACTCATCTTGGTAAATAGCTTAATTGCATTACTTTTTGTTGCAACCATAGTGACGATCGTTGGGTATTTCTTGCGAAACCTTGTAAAACCGATTAAGATGATGTCCAATGAAATTACCGAGATAGCAAATTATGATTTGACCAGTAAGAAGCTTGAGAACGATGAAAAACTCTTACAAAACAATTCCGAAATTGGACAATTGGCGAATGCAACACTACAAATGAAAAAACAACTTGTTCAACTTATCCGTCAAATTTCGGAACATGCAGAAACAGTTTCTGCTTCATCTGAAGAATTGACAGCCACGAGTAAAGAAGCAACAGTATCGGCTATAGAAGTGAATGCTGTGATTACTGAAATCGCGCATGGCGCTACAGAGCAAGCAACCGAAACCTCTTCAGGAACACTAAAAGTAGAGGAATTAGGAAATCTAATTAATCAAGAAAAACTGATAATTGAAAAATTGAGCACTTACTCTGTGCAAGTTAACAGGCTCAAAGAGGAAGGCTTGGAGAAGCTTAGAGATTTGCAAGAAAAAACAAAAGATGCTAGTAAAGCCCAGTTAGAAGTTGGAGAAGTTATTGGGGAAACAAATGCTAGTGTCGAGCAAATAGGTTCAGTGAGTACGATGATTAAGTCCATTGCGGATCAAACCAACTTACTCGCTCTTAATGCATCGATTGAAGCTGCTCGATCAGGTGAAGCGGGTAGAGGATTCGCAGTAGTAGCAGATGAAATTAAAAAATTAGCGAGTCAGTCAAATGAATTTGCCGATCAAATAAAAGGGACGATTGATGCACTAAATTATAAAACGCAAGCGGCAAAGGATTCATTAGCTGTTATGAAGGACATGAATGACCTGCAGCTATATAGTTTATCCGAAACGCATAATAATTTTTACGGAATAGCACATACCTTAGATGAGGTTGGCAAGGCAATGGAACAATTGGATGTGACAAGCTCGATTATGGATGAGAAGAAAAATTTAATTATTCATACTATGGAGCAACTGGCTGCTATTTCAGAAGAAAACGCCGCCAGTACAGAAGAAGCATCTGCTACAGTAGATGAACAAGTCAATGCTATGAGTCAGATTTCAGAAGCGAGTGACAGTTTGGCTCATCTTGCTGAGGAACTAACCCTTGGCATGCAAAAATTTAAATATTAAAAGGGTAAATTTGACTATCCTTTGTAACTCTCCCGATTAAAAAGGGAGAGTTTTTTTAAATATACATACTTTTCGTGAATGCTTATTGCAAGGAACCGTCACTGTTCTTTATAATACATAAAGTAAAAAAATGATGGTATCACTGACTAATTAACCTTTTTCTGGAAAGATTATTTCATTTAAAAGTCGCGCAATAAGTGCAATATAGAATTAGCATTTCCAAGTAATCCTTTAAAAAACTCTCCTAATATGATAGACTTTTTTAGATGATTAGTTTAAAAAAAGGAGACATACGATGTACGATAAGATTACGAAAGTGCCTGCGGGCTTGTTTTTAGTGCCATTATTTCTAAGTGCTTTATTTTATACGATATGGCCGGATTTGGTTCGGATCGGTGGTTTAACTGAAGCGACTTTTTCTGGTGATAGCATGAACTTTATTTTGGGCGTGTTATGTTTCTTTTCTGGAACAACCATTGACTTAAAAAGACTCGTGCGCGTTTTAAAAAGACAAGGTATTTTATTAGTAGTAAAATTCATTTTGAGTGTCGGTTTTGGCTTGGCAGCTATTCAATTATTTGGGCAAGAAGGAATTTTTGGTATTAGTACCATGGCACTTGTAGTAGGAATAAGCAGTTTGAATCCAGCTATTTATCTCTCACTAATTAAAGAGTACGGGACAGATGATGATACGGCAGCTTTTGGCTTGATTGGTGTGTTCAGTCTGCCTATCATACCAGTAATTGTTTACAGTATTACATCGGCGGCTGGAGCTGAAATGGACTGGATGCCTATTATTTCCACATTGGTCCCAATAGGCCTTGGTATGTTAATCGGAAATTTAGATGTAAAATTTGCACAACTATTTGCTCCGGGTTCAGGTGTCTTGTTACCGATTCTCGGTTGGAATATCGGACAAGGTATTGATCTTGTTGAAGTGGCAAAATCAGGCTTGCAGGGTTTGCTACTTGTAATCATCTATTATATCGCGATGAGTCCTATATTTTTGATTGACAAAAAAGTATTAAAACAAGATGGCATTGGCGCAGTTTCAATGCTTTCAATTGCAGGGATTTCTGTATCAACATTGGGGATATTGGCAGTAGCACATCCTGAGCTTCAACAGTACGTTTCAAGTGCGACTGGCCAACTTTTAACAGCGACAGTTTTAACAAGTGTAACGACTTCCTTTTTTGTAAAAAGTTTATATAAAAATGCCTACGTGAAGTAGAGTCATTACTGATGATATATAAAACCGTTCATAATCCAATGAACGGTTTTATATATGGATTTGTTTGTTTCAAAGGAGTCCCATTATTTAAATGCTACAATATAGAAAACAGGTTTAAAAAGGGGGAAACACATATGCTGGATGCTTTAAAATTAGTATATGAAGAAAAGCGTATTTGGGTAACCTTAGGCGGTAATGTCCTGATAGCGTTCATGCTGGCACTAGTCATCATAGCGCTGGATACACGGTTGATCCCGACAGTTGAACTAATATCTCCTGTTTTCTTGACGAGTGTCAACTTGGCAAAGGATATTCTTTCGCTCTTGGCAGGGTCACTCTTTTCAGTTGCCACATTCACTTTTGGGACAATGTTGGCAGTGATATCGTTTTATTCATCCAATTTCAGTCCGAGAACAGTGGAGAATTTTTTGCTGCATAAGGCACCTATGCAAGCGCTAGGGGTGTTCCTGGGTGGGTTTATTTACTGTTTGTCTTCCTTATTCTTTATGCGTAATTCAGAACATGAGTATTTGGTGTTATCAGCCACGGTAGCCTTGATTTATGCGCTTTTCAGCGTTCTATTTTTTGTGCGTTTTGTCTATTCAGTCGCTATGTTCGTTCGCATGGAACAGCTAGTGGATCGCTTGTATCACGAAGCAGATGAATCGTTTGACAAGGCAGTGGCATTTTTTTCTGAAAAACCAACAGTTCAACATCTACCGGAATTCGACCGTCTTCATGTTTACACGATTCAAGCTACTCAAGATGGTTATGTGGAATACATCAACTTCGATCGGATGGTCACGCTAGCCCAGGAATGGGAAGGTAGCTTGGTTTTATACGTTAGAATAGGTGATTTCGTAGCACGCAATAAACCTTTAGGGATTTTATATACGAATAAGAAAATAGACGCGATTGAGAAAATCGCAGAGCCTTTCAATCGCGCTCTTGTATTTGAAATAGCCCCATCTACGATGTATGATCCTATATTTGCCCGGACTAAGCTGGTGGAAGTTGCACTGCGAGCAGTATCTCCGGGTATAAACGATCCTAACAGCGCCATTCATATACTGCAGTATAAAGCATTATTGGACGGGAAGATGGCTGCATTGCCAGGAAGGTTCGTACTTTTGGGTGAGCACGAAGATAATGAAGACTATACCGGTGTTGTCTTTTATGACTTCAATAATTTTGCCAAGGATCTTTATGAAAGTTATTGGCAATTGATTCATTACATGAAGCAGGATATCTCGGGAGCCAGCGCTTTATTTGATTCGTTATTAACGGTGGCGTATGCGGCTCACCCAGAAAAATTATCGTTTATTAAATCCTATAGCACCCACGTTTACCAATTAACGACCCCGAATTTCCCGGAAGAAATGGATCAGCGTAGACTAACCGAACGCTATGAAGAGATAATGGCAATGAAGGAATAATGCGCACTTTTGTCTAGCCTAGTTGTGGGCTCTATGGTATTATTCAATATGTAGTATGTTAGAACTACAAAACAAATAAATAGCACAAAATATAGTACCGCAATTTTTGGTGGCATCAGCTGATGCCATAATAGGGAATCCAGTTAAAAACTGGAGCTGCCCCCGCAACTGTTAATGTGGACGAAATAGCAAACCACTGTATCTTCTTTTGAATAAGAAATATGGGAAGGGCTAAAGTAGGATGAAACATGAGCCAGGAGACCTGCCAATGATTGTTGTTTCTATTTTTCGGGGATGAAAAAGATGAAACGGTGGGCTCTCTCAATAGGGGTTTCTATCGTTTTTTACCGTTCATTCTAAATGGGCGGTTTTTTTGTACCCAAAAAACAAAAAAGGAGAGAGCGACATGTCAAAAAAAATAACCATATACAGTAAGGTCGGGTGTGGCCAATGTATGTTCACCAAGAAATATTTAGATAAACGCAACGTATCCTATTTCGAAAAAAATATATCTGAAAATCCTGTATGGGTGGAAGAGGTAAAAGCGCTTGGCTTCCAAAGCCTCCCTGTTATTCAAATAGAAGGTGAGCCGCCTTTTAATGGTTTCCAACCGCAACTACTGGATGCCTTGGTAAATTAAGATGGCAAAAATAGCTTATTTCACCGTTACGGGTCAAACTCGGCGATTCGTCGAAAAAATTCCAAATTTCAATGGGCTTGAGATAACCGTAACGAATCCGTTTGTTGAAATGGATGAACCGTTTATTTTAATTGTTCCCACATACGTTTCTGAAGTCACTGAACCAGTAAAAGATTTTTTGGAAACGGGACAAAATAAACGCTTGTGTATAGGTACTTTCGGTGGTGGAAACCGGAATTTCGGATCCTTGTTTTGCTTCACTGTCCATGAGATTGAAGCGGAATACGGCATTCCCGTGTTACATGAATTTGAATTTCAGGGTAACGATTTAGACATTCAGAAATTGGAAAGAGAGTTGGATGAGTTGGGTAAACAAACGAAACGTGTTAGTTATTTTAATTTAAATAATGAAGTAAATATCCCGGTTGATGGGATGATTCCATTACAGAAAGACAAAGAGGCCGCACGCGTTTATTTCCTGGAAGAAATAAATATGAATACGGTATTTTTTCACACTTTAGAAGAAAAGCTCGCCTATTTGGTTCGTGAAGACTATATAGACGAGACAATCCTGAACAAGTATGAAATGTCCTACATAAAAGAGCTTTTTCAAAAACTGTATGCCCATAAATTCCGTTTCAAGAGCTTCATGGGAGCCTATAAGTTCTATACCCAATATGCCCTGAAAACGAATGATGGTACTAAATACTTGGAACGATATGAAGACCGTATTGCATTTAATGCTTTATTCTTGGCCAACGGTGATGAGAGGTTGGCTTGGGGTTTAGCAGAAGAAATGATCACGCAACGTTACCAACCCGCAACACCGACGTTCTTGAATGCGGGGAAAAAACGTCGTGGAGAACTAGTATCATGTTTTTTGGTTGATTTGGATGATTCGATGCTTTCGATTGGTCGCGGCATAAACTCAGCATTGCAGCTATCCAGAAAAGGTGGCGGTGTGGGCGTCAATTTATCAAATTTACGTGAAGCAGGGGCACCGATCAAAAAAATAGAAAATGCCTCCTCTGGTGTTGTCCCAGTGATGAAATTATTGGAAGACAGCTTCAGCTATAGTAATCAGCTCGGGCAAAGGAATGGGGCTGGGGCCGTTTATTTGAATGTTTTCCACCCCGATATCTATGCCTTCTTATCTACCAAAAAAGAAAACGCAGACGAAAAAATTCGGGTAAAAACATTGTCACTAGGCTTAGTGGTTCCTGATAAATATTATGAATTATTAAAAACAAATCGTCCCATGTATTTATTCAGTCCTTATGATGTGGAGAGAGAATATGGTGTGCCGTTTTCTTATATCAACATAACTGAAAAATACGATGAAATGATTGCTAATGATGAAATCCGTAAGTACAAAATTAATGCACGGGATTTGGAACAAGAAATTTCCCGTCTCCAACAGGAATCGGGCTATCCATATATTATCAATATTGATACTGTCAACAAGGCAAATCCCGTTGATGGAAAAATAATAATGAGTAACTTGTGCAGTGAAATTTTCCAACCGCAAGAACCCTCAATCTTAAATGATGACTTATCCTATCAAATCACAGGGACGGATATCAGCTGTAATCTGGGTTCGACAAATATCCCGAATATCCTTGAATCACCGGATTTTGGCAAATCTATCGAAGTAGCCGTACGTGCGTTAACAACTGTTACTGAGCAAACGGATATCAATGAAGTACCCACAATTAAAAAAGGAAATGCGCTATATCACACTATCGGCTTAGGCGCGATGGGATTGCATACTGCATTTGCACTCAACCAAATGACATATGGTTCACCGGAGTCCCTTGAGTTTACAGATGCCTATTTCCGGTCATTGAATTATTATTCATTGGTAGCAAGTAACAAAATAGCCATGGAAAAAAAGAGGGCTTTTCATAATTTTGAAAAATCAAAATATGCAGATGGTAGCTATTTTGAGCCTTATTTGAAAGGAGAATTCCAGTTTCTATCAGATAAGGTGGCGGCTATCTTCAAAAATGTCGCAATTCCAACTGTTTCGGATTGGGAAAAGCTGAAAGAAAATGTCCAGAAATATGGCCTTTACCATCGTAATCGCCTGGCAATCGCACCGAATGGATCTATCTCATATATCAATGAAACAAGTGCTTCTTTACATCCTATTACGCAACGAATCGAGCATCGTCAAGAAAAAACAGTGGGTGCCATTTTCTATCCAGCTCCTTATTTATCCAATGAAACGATGCCTTATTACACATCAGCTTTTGACATGGATCAACGTAAAATAATTGATGTATATGCCGCTGCACAGCCACATATTGATCAAGGTATGAGTTTAACATTATTCATGCGCTCGCAAATTCCGGAAGGCTTATACGAATGGAAAGTTGGTAAAACGACTGCCATGACCACCCGAGACTTAAATCGCCTTCGCAATTATGCGTTTAGCAAGGGAATTAAATCGTTATACTACGTTCGAACATATACGGATGATGGAGATATTATTGGTGCAAATTCTTGTGAAAGCTGCATGGTATAGGGGGAATAGGCATGAATTATTTAGCAATTGACTGGAATAAACTAGAAGACGAACTGGATAAACATACATGGGAAAAACTGACTTCCCAGTTTTGGCTGGATACCCGCATTCCGGTCTCAAATGATTTGGATGATTGGAGAAGTTTGACGGAAGAAGAGCGCGAAGTTGTCAATAAAGCCTTTGGCGGTCTAACGTTACTGGATACCTTGCAATCGGAAGAAGGAGCTAATGTCATGCGGGAAGATGTCCGAACCCAGCATGAGGAAGCTGTCTTGAATAATATCTTGTTTATGGAGTCCGTCCATGCGAAAAGTTACAGTACAATTTTTATCTCTTTGAATAATAACCGCAAAATCGAAGAAATTTTCGAATGGACCAATTCAAATCAGACTCTGCAATACAAAGCGAAGCGTATTAATGAGATTTACCAAACAGGTTCAGCCTTGCAGAAAAAAATTGCGAGTGTGTTTTTGGAATCATTCTTGTTTTACAGTGGTTTTTATACACCGTTGTGGTACCTGGGAAATAACCTACTTCCAAACGTAGCGGAAATAATCAAGCTGATTATCCGCGATGAATCTGTTCATGGCACTTATCTTGGTTACAAATTCCAACTGGGATACAACCAGTTAAATGAAAGTGAACAAGCTGAAATTCGTGATTGGATGTATGAACTGCTTTACGATTTAATGGAAAATGAATTGGCTTATACGCAGGAAGTTTATGATCAAATCGGTTGGACGAACGAGGTGAAGACATTCGTTAAGTATAATGCGAACAAAGCGTTACAAAACCTGGGATTTGAACCATTTTTCACGGATGCAAATGCAGAAGATGTCAATCCGATTGTCATGAATGGCCTCTCGACTGATACGGCGAACCATGATTTTTTCTCGCAAGTCGGATCTGGTTATTTGATGGGGAATGTTGAAGCCATGGAAGATGATGATTATGATTTTTAGGTAAGAATAAAAACGCCATAGCGGAGGTTAAGTCCCGCTATGGCGTTTTTCACTTGGTCTCCAACTCATGAGCATCCACCATCTCAATTCCCGCCATGGTTCCCGTTCCCTGATAATGAAAACCATCCGTTTTGTCCCAAAGCTCCATCTCAATGGTTCCTGAGACACCTTCTTTAATGCTTTTATCCATTCCCGTTAAAACAGGGGCTAACAAAACGCCTTGATGTTCAGTTTTTCCGTAAATCTTTACTTTCGCTTGATTGTTTTCCATTGTTACCAACACCTCTTTAGATGAAGGTAAAGATAGTTTGATTTTACTATTATTGTAGGTGGCAAAACGGTATTCTTTACCATTTACCTGGATATTTGAAATGAAACCCAACAAGTCCCGGAAATAGAAAGGAACATGTGCCATAGAAAAGAAAAGACTGGTTTCATCTTCATCAAAATGATTGCTTTGTAGCCAAACGTAATTTTTAGGGAATTTCGTTCCCCAGTCTTTTTCGATGTAACCTTTACCACCCGTAAAATCCACCGATTTACCATTAATAAGGAGGGAACCTTCCAAGACGTGATTCATACTTGTGATACCGTGGTAGCATTCCATCTTTGGAACATAAGCATAAGGCCCCATAATACTAGGCTGCGAAATGGATGAATGAATCGGGCTGAAAGGTCCGATTTTCAAATTTCCTTCTATATGGTCTGACTCCGTTTCAAGATGCACTGAAAGTAAACTCTCGGAGAAAAAATTATCTTCAATTTTAACGGCGAAAGGATCGTCATTCCAAATAAAAGAAGCCGTAGGGAAGCGAACGTAACCTGTAGCAGTACTCTCTACACCTTCCTGGACTAAAATGTATTGCACGAAACAATGGGGGTCTTTTTCATTCAAACTAATACCAGGGATGAAACTAATGGCCGTTTTGCCATCTGTACTAACTTGTTTATAATACCAACCCTCAAAGTAATTCTTTTTTCTACGCTTTCCTTGAAAGAGATTTGGATTTGTCCACGCTTTTCCCACAATAATCACTCTCCTACCAACGTTATTTACTTAACTATGCCTGAGCACTATAATGATGTCAAACGGTTGCTATTTGTATGGATTGGAAATTTGGTTCTATGATATAATCACGTCAAGAGTATCTTAAATTTGAATGGAGGCAAACGATATGCCATTTGTACGGATCCAACTAAAAGAAGGACGCACGCCTGAGCAAAAAGCAGAACTTGCAAAAGCAATCATTGAAAAAATGGATGAATTAAATTTTGCAGTACCTGAATCAGTGCGTGTCATTTATGAGGATATGGCCCCAGAAGATTTTTATAGTGGAGAAAAGAAAGATTAACAACAAGAAAAGATACCAGCCGGAGTGAATCGCTCACGGTTGGTATTTCTTTTTTATATAATGGAGGTGTGGAGAATTCATATCCATCAGGAAGAACCTTGTGTTAAAATAAATCCAATGATTGTTTACAACTGTAAACGGAAGGAGAAAAGACATGGATAATCATAACCACCACCAACATCACGATCACGACGAGCAAAACCACAACCATGAACACCATCATGAAGACCACGGTCACGATCATACCGAAAGTCACGACCACCATTCCATGAATCATGATGACCATAGTCATCACCATCATGGGAACTTTAAGGAGATATTCTTTAGGTCTTTACCTTTGGGAGTTATCATTTTGATTCTTTCACCGATGATGGGGGTTAGATTGCCATTTCAATTTACCTTCCCTTATTCGGATATCTTGGTAACAATCCTCTCGACAATATTGTTTATTTATGGGGGAAAACCATTTTATCAGGGAGCCAAACATGAATTTCGGCAGAAATCTCCAGGAATGATGGCTTTGATTACTCTAGGTATAACAGTCTCATATTTGTATAGTGTGTATGCGGTCGTTGCAAGTTACATGACAGGAGAACATATCATGGATTTCTTCTTCGAATTTGCCTCCCTAATTCTCATCATGCTTTTGGGGCATTGGATTGAAATGAAGGCAGTCGGAGAGGCCGGGGATGCTCAAAAAGCATTAGCTGAACTCTTACCCAAAGACGCGCATATTGTAAAGGGTGACGATACGATTGAAACACGGCCAGTAGCGGAAATAAAAATAGGTGATTTGGTTCGTGTGCAAGCCGGTGAAAATATTCCTGCTGATGGCAAAATAATTCGTGGAGAGTCACGGGTTAATGAAGCATTACTGACGGGTGAATCGAAACCGATAACGAAGCATGTTGGTGATGAAGTTATTGGTGGTTCGACGAATGGAGAAGGAATTTTGTTCCTCGAAGTTACTGAAACAGGGGACCAATCTTTCATTTCTCAAGTTCAAACATTAATCTCTCAAGCGCAGAATCAACCTTCACGTGCGGAAAATATGGCTAACAAAGTTGCAGGTTGGTTATTTTATATTGCGGTCGTTGTGGCAGCTATTGCTTTCTTAATTTGGCTTTTTGTTGCTGATGTTGAAGCCGCGGTTTTATTTACGGTTACGACCTTGGTTATTGCGTGTCCGCATGCTTTAGGGTTAGCGATTCCTCTTGTTGTGGCTCGCAGTACGAGTTTGGGCGCAAGTCGCGGTTTGTTGGTTAAGGACCGTGAAGCTCTGGAACTGGCGAACAAAGCGGACGTGATGGTATTGGATAAGACGGGGACGTTAACGACTGGAGAATTCAAGGTAATGGATGTCCAACTTTTAGAAAATGGTCATAACAAAAATCAAGTGATTGCTTTGATGGCAGGAATCGAAGGTGGCTCTAGTCATCCGATTGCCCAATCGATTGTAAGGTATGCTGATGAAAATGGGGTTGAAGCTGTCAAATTTGATCATATTGAAGTCGTTTCCGGTGCTGGAGTAGAAGGCCATGTGAACGGTCATCATTACCAGTTGTTCAGTCAAAAATCCTATGGAAAAAATATCACAATTGAGTTTACAAAAGGAGCTACCATAAGTGTGTTGATTGAGGATGGTGAAGCTATTGGATTGGTTGCTTTAGGCGATGCATTGAAGGAATCAAGCAAGGACTTAATCATGACTTTGAAATCGCAGGGTATCCAACCCATTATGGCAACAGGTGATAATGAACAAGCAGCGCAAGGTACCGCAGAGGCATTGGGAATCGATTATCTGGCAAATCAATCGCCTCAAGACAAGTACAATTTGGTGGAAAAATTAAAAAAAGAGGGCAAGACAGTCATCATGGTTGGGGATGGTGTCAATGATGCACCATCGTTAGCTCTGGCAGATGTCGGCATTGCTGTTGGTGCTGGCACACAGGTTGCCCTGGATTCAGCAGATGTCGTTTTGACCCAATCTGACCCAGGAGATATTGCGTCATTTATCGAACTAGCTAAAAAGACAACGCGTAAAATGAACGAGAACTTGCTATGGGGAGCAGGATACAACTTTATCGCCATTCCCTTGGCGGCGGGGCTATTGGCACCCATTGGATTCACGCTTTCCCCAGCAGTAGGGGCGATTTTGATGTCGTTGTCTACCGTAATTGTGGCGGTTAATGCCATGTTCTTGCGTTTGGATGACAAAAGATGAAAAAGACTTGGGAAATAATTAGCCCAGGCAGTAAGAAATATACACACTCAGCTTTGCGAGTGAGCTTTTTTCCAGGATTTAGCTCACTCAGATTAAAATTTCCCAGTGAGTGAGCCTTTTTCAAAAAAATAGCTCACTCACGGGAAAAAATCTCGCTGAGTGAGCTATTAGTTGTTATAAAGCCGACTCGCGCAAAGTGAGTCGGCTTTTTTAGTGGGACTGGAATTTTCATTTCCTTACTGTTTATCTGAGTAAACTATCTGGGTCTGCCATCAGTTCAATCGTTGAATGAGTAATATTTTGCGGTGCAACAATTTGGCGAATTTCTTCTTTCAGTTCTTCTTGTTCTTCGTGGTTCAATATTTCCGTGCTTAAAGTAACCGCCATTGCATGTTCTTCTCCATCGATGGACCAGATGTGCAGGTGGGAAATACTGTAGACACCCGCTAGATTTAGAATTTCATTTTCGATTTTTTTCAATTCCACTCCAGTAGGGACAGCTTCCAGGAAGATTTCCACTGTTTTTTTGAACATCGGCCATGCATTATAAAAAATAAAACCAGCGATTGCGAGGGATAAAATTGGATCCAGGATATACCAATCTGTGAATCTTACGATAAGACTGACAATCAATACCGCTACCCAGCCTAATACATCTTCCAGGAGATGTAAATTCAACATGGATTCATTTGCGGAAGAGCCTCGACTCATTAACCACGCTGAGTAACCATTTGCGGCAATCGCGAAAATAGCCAGCCAGAACATGCCATTGTAGTTGATGGGTTGGGGATTAAGCAGACGCGGGAGCGTATTAATAATTAAAATCGCTGCTCCGAATAAAAGGATACCACCCGTAATCAGGGCGCCCAACAAGGAAAAACGTTGATGGCCAAAACTGTATTTTGTATTTGCTTCCCGGGTGGAAATTTTTTGGAAAAGCCAAGCCAAACCGACAGAAACAGCATCTCCCAAATCATGGACAGCGTCTGATAAAATCGCTGCACTATTAAAGAGGGCGCCAAAAATAAATTCCAACAACGAGAAAATGATATTGATGATGAAAACAAGTTTCATATTTCGAGCAGCGACCTCGCCGGATGAAAAGTCGATTTCGTGTGCATGGTTATGATCATGACCGTGATGATGATGGTTTTCATGACGTTCATGTTCATGCTCTGCGGGTTCAAGTACGATTTTTTCAAATGCTAGTACGCGTTTCATTTTGGACATATCGATTTTCTCGGGGATGCTTATATTCCGATGTTTATAATCAATAACTATGCCACTGAATTCAGGTTTTTTATTCAGCCGTGTTTCTAAATCTTCTGCACACTCCTGGCAATGGAAGCCACGTACATGGTATTCGTTCATGAGATCAGGCACCTTCCTTCCTTCATACATATGATTTTATATTCATACGTATTCTAGCATAAACTGGTATTACTGTAAACTAAATGAACGCAAGCCACATATTAATATATGAAGGCATAAAAAGTAAGAGCGCGAGTTCCGGAGGAAAACAACCCTTCAAAACCCGCACTGCCTTATCTATTATTTTAATTCCACCGGGACGAACCAGTAGTTGTCAAAATTTACATCATTTGTAGGCATCCACGAAAGTGTTATTAGAGTCTGTTTAGCGTTAGAGGACATGAATTATCGGTAACACAAAAAGCAATCAGGGGAAAATTACCATCCCTGATTGCTTTCTCGTTTATGAGTTTTTTAAAACGCCACTATTATAGGTCAGAAATCATCCCGCCATCGACCACGAATTGCGAACCGGTTGAATAGCTGGAATCATCGGAAGCCAGATAAATAACCAAGTTTGATACTTCTTCAACTTCGGCTCTTCTACGTAAAGGAATATCTTTTTCCAATTGTTTTAGATATTCATCCACATCTGATTGGGCAGCCATCGGTGTCTTGATAATGCCAGGATGAACCGAGTTGACGCGAATGTTGAATTGGCCCAGTTCGGCTGCTGCTCCTTTAGTCATGCCGGTTACAGCATGTTTGGAAGCACTGTACGCAATCGCAGTAGGGGCACTCACCAAACCGTCAACAGAGGAGATATTGACGATGGATCCAACGCCGGCTTTCTTCATGGAAGGTACTGTTTTTTGCATGCCTAGGAAAACACCCAGTTCGTCAACTTTAAACGTCAATTCAAAGTCCTTGACAGTCAATTCTTCCAACGTTTTGAAAATTCCGATTCCGGCATTGTTGACCAGAACATTGATATTTCCGAAAGCTTCCTCCGTTTTTGCAACCACTTCAATCCAGTTTTCTTCACTGGAAACATCCAATTTTAAAGCAATAGCATTTTCGCCCAGTTCATTGGCTAATTGTTGCGCACCCTCGATGTTCAAATCGGTAATTGCAACTTTTGCGCCTTCCTCAACGAATTTTCGAGCATGCATCGCTCCCATACCTTGTGCTGCTCCAGTGATGATTGCTACTTTACCTTCTAATTTACCCATTTCAAATTCCTCCTATTTATAATATCTCTAATTCGAAATGTTTATATTGTACTTAGTTTAGCACCTGGCTTACTTTTTGTCAACGGGGTGAACTCATCAAATCACTCCTCACATTTATGAAGTAATTTTAACTATTTCGCTGAGTTCTCCGCCTCATCCGGGTAGTACTGGGGGATATTATAAAAAAACTCTGAATTTCGTAGTGGCTTACCTATTGTTTCAATTCCTCCGGGATGAACCAATAGTTGTCAAAATTTACATCTGCCATATAATCTTTAAAATCCTCTGATTTGTATGCATCCACGACGGCCTGTGTCCAAGCGGTATCTTCTTGTCCTTCATTAACTACAGCGTGGAGAATTAAATCTGGTAGAATATCCTCATTTAATAAGCTATCATTTGAACTCATCCCTGCAGCATACAACATACTACCCGGTATGACTCCATAGGCAACATCGGCTAATGAACGTGGAATTTGGGCAGAGCCCATCTCAATGATTTCTAGTTTATGAGGATTATCAATAATATCAGTTGGTGTTGATTGCATCGGTTCAACCTCTTCATCCAACTTAATCCAACCCGCTTTTTCCAAAAGCAAGAGGGCACGTGCAGCGTTGGAAGCATCATCCGGGATGGCTATTTTGTCACCATTGGCAACCTCGTCAACGGAATCTTTATTCTCTGAATACATGCCTGTCGGCACAGTCGGAATTGGCGTAATAGGGGTCAAGTGGGCATCAGATTCGGCATTGAAATTGTTCATATATGCTAAATGTTGATCAACATTGATATCAACCGCTCCTTCATGTAAAGCCATATCTGCAGATCGTAAATCTGTAAAATCGGTGACTTCAATTGTATAGCCTTCTTCTTCAAGTATAGGAGCGATCCCTTCTAAAAATAATTCACTGTAGGGGCCAGGTGAGGTTCCAACTTTGATGGTTGTTTTTTCCTCAGCATTTCCAGCTGCATCGCTATTACCACATGCCGTCAAAGAAATCCCTGCAGCCAGTAAGACCATCAAACTTAAAATCCGTTTTTTCATTTTTAAAGTAACCTCCTAATAATTTTATTTACCAACCTAAACAACCTTAGTTATCACCTCCTAAATAAAAAGCCCTTAAATCTGGGCACACTGCCACAGATTTAAGGGCGAAATATCTTTTCACGGTTCCACCTTAATTTTTTCTTATCCAGTACACCGGAAAAACGGTCTATACTGTGTCTGTATAACGGGGACGGCCGACGCAACCTAACCTCATCGGCTCAATTGCGCAACTCCAAGATGCACTTCCAAACAATGGCTAATATCCCTTCTCAACAATGGGGACTTTCTGTGATTTCCGATTATTTGTACTTTTCTTTTCATTGTCTTTATAGGTTGTTTTTTCAAGTTAATTAAAATCTAACAAAAATAAAATTAAAAGTCAATGAGAGAATGGACCTGGATTATGTAAAAGGGTATAGTTAAAGCGAGGTGATGATTATGTTAAAAGAAGCTTGTGTAGAAAATTTTACCAATGTTCCTGCAGTTATCGAACGTGGTGCCAAACGCATAGAATTGTGTGATAACTTGGCTGTGGGTGGGACGACACCGAGTGTTGGTGTTATTAAAATCACGACAGAATACTGCTACGAAAAAAATGTATCCGTTATCGTAATGCTTAGGCCCCGGGGTGGTGACTTTGTTTATTCCCTCATGGAAAAAACGATGATGATGCGTGACTTGGAAGAAATCTGTACTTTGCGTTGTCATGGAATTGCTGTAGGTGCACTAACTGCGGAAAATGAATTGGACAAACCATTTTTGGAAGAAATTGCAGAAACGGCAAGAAAAAATGATGTGGAACTGGTTTTCCATATGGCCTTTGATGTAATTCCGGAAGAAAAACAAAGAGAGGCGCTGCTTTGGCTACAAGAGATTGGTTTTACACGAATCTTGACTCACGGTGGCCCGACTGAGAACACGATTTTCAAGAATGCCGCACACATCGCTGAACTCACGGAAATCAGTCCGGAAATGACTATTATGCCGGGCGGTGGCATTACGAAAGACAACCTGACGGATCTTGAAAAAGTACTTGAATTTAACGAGGTGCATGGGACGCGAATTGTCTAACTCAAGTTTAGGAGAACCCATAATGGGTTCTTTTTATTGCGCATATAACGGACGATTTTTCTACAAATGAAATAAGTTAATATGTTCTACAATATTCTTAAAGATAGGAGTACGCACGATTGTAAATGCTTGCAAAGTGTTTTATGCTAGAAACAATAAATAGACTTAGGAGGAACTACATGTTAAAAATTAGGATATTAGGCGATAAGAGCGAAATTGAAAGCGGTTTAAATTTGGTGTCTTCTATTTTGGATATTGAGGTTAGCAGTGAAGGAATTCCAGTTATGATAGAAAAAAATATAGCCTGTCAAAATCAAACATATGGTTATGACGGTGAGAAAGGTACTATCACTTACACCAGTACAAATAGTTTTTTCCGCTTGCTGAATTTATGGATAATGGAATATAAAAAATCCAAACCCTTTGAAAAAGAAGAAAAAGTTCAATTCGAAAAAACAGGTGTCATGATTGATGCTTCACGGAATGCAGTCATGAATGTATCCACGATGAAGGAATTCTTGTTGCACATGGCGAAAATGGGTCTAAATTTGGCCATGCTTTACACGGAAGATACATATGAAGTGAAAGAATACCCTTATTTCGGTTACCTACGTGGTCGTTATACGCAGAAAGAATTGAAGGAATTGGATGACTATGCGTTCGCTTTGGGGATTGAAATGGTGCCGTGTATCCAGACTCTTGGGCATTTGTACTTGGCCTTGAAATATGAATATGCCAACGCGATTCGGGATACGTCCGATGTCGTATTGGTGGGGGAACCAAAAACATACGAATTCTTAGAAAATTTGATTCGCACCGCTTCGGCCCCTTTCCGTTCCAACCGCATTCATATCGGGATGGACGAGGCGTTTGGATTGGGTTCAGGCGCGTATAAAGCACGTCATGGTATTCGCGACAATTTCTCGATCATGAACGATCATTTGAAGGAGGTCGTGGCTATTACGGAAAAACATGACTTGGAACCGATGATGTGGAGCGACATGTATTATCGTTTCGGGTCTAAAACAGGGGATTACTATGACTTGAATAGCGAAATACCGAATGAAGTGATTGACGAAATCCCACAAGTGGACATGGTTTTATGGGATTATTACCATGAAGATCAAAATACGTATGACATCTTGCTAGAAAAACATATCGCCATGAAACAAAAAGTCATCTTTGCTGGTGGGATTTGGACCTGGAACGGGATTGCTCCGAATTACGGCAAGACGTTTGAAACAACTAAATCCGGCTTGGCGAGTTGTAAACGCAATGGCATAAAGGAAGTCTTTGCCACGATGTGGGGGGACGACGGTGGCGAAACACCTATTCTTTCTGCTTTGCCGGGAATGCAATTATACGCGGAAATGTCTTATCATGATCATTACGACGAAGCACGCCTGGAGGAAGAATTTTTACATAACACGGGCTATACAATGACAGAATTTTACACATTGAACGCTCTGGACGAAACGCCGGGGGTTATGAAAAATAACTTGAACACTTCCGCAACTTCGAAGGTACTTTTATGGAACGATCCTTTACTGGGTTTGTTCGACAAGGACACGGAAGGATTGGGATTGAGCGCCCACTATAAAACAGTGGCTGAAAAATTGGCACCGTTAGCTACGGATGTTTCCCGCGAGTTTACGGATATCTTTGCTTTCTATCACCGACTGGCGATAGTGATGAGTACAAAAGCCGATTTTGGTGTGTTGGTGAAACAGGCCTACGATGCCGATGATAAAATGGCTTTGGAAAAAGAATTGGATAAAGCCAAAGAATTGAAAAAAAGCATAAACGATTTGCGTTTAACACATCAAAGAATCTGGATGCGCTACAATAAACCATTTGGCTGGGAAGTGTTGGATATCCGTTATGGCGGTATTTTCATGCGCTTTGCGACAACAATTGACCGCTTGTCTGCCTATTTGGATGGGACCCTCGAAGAGATTCCGGAATTAATGGAAGAAAAACTGCCATTCTCGAGCCCTTATGATTTAGGGGAAGGAACATTGGGACGTGGGTTATACAAAGATATGGTGACTGCGGGAAAACTTTCCGGCGTTTAAAAAGAGAAAAATGTTATGTCTGGTTCAAAGACATAACCGTAAACGAGATTGGGAATTATTCCCAATCTCGTTTATTCGCTTCACTTTAATCTATGAGTAAATTCATAAAGTCTGTTTTTAGTCATTGGCATTGATATACTATAATAGAAAATAAGGAGGCGAAGGTGATGAAATATGATTTTACGAAACGCGTTGACAGGAAAAGTACAGGTTCGGCCAAATGGGAAGAAATGTATAAGTGGAATCCGAACGTAGAAACGGGCGTTTTACCGATGTCTGTTGCGGACATGGAATTTCAAACTGCTCCAGAAATTACGGAGGGCTTAAAGAGGTACCTGGATGAAGCGGTTTTGGGGTATACAATTCCATATCCATCTTTCCTGGATGCGGTTATACAATGGCAAAAGGATCGCCACGATTGGGAAATCCAACCTGAATGGCTTGTGAATACGCCCGGTGTCGTGACGGCGTTTTATGGGGCAATCCGGACTTTTAGTGAAGAAGATGACGGCGTCATAATCTTTAGACCGGTCTATCACCCGTTTGGCCAAGCAATTGCGGATAACCACCGGACAGAGGTCAATGTCCCGCTCATTCACAAAAATGGTACCTATGAGATCGATTTTGAAGCTTTTGAGGAAGCTGCCGCAGACCCCAAAAATAAAATTCTGCTTTTTTGCAGTCCGCACAATCCAGTGGGGCGCGTATGGCGCCGTGAAGAACTCGAAAAGATAGCGGAAATTGCCATCGAACACAATCTTTATGTCATCAGTGATGAAATCTGGTACGATTTTGTAATGCCTGGTTACACACACACCGTTTTGGCAACCGTTGATGACAGATTGAAAGAGCGGTTGATCACTTGTACCGCACCATCAAAAACATTCAACCTAGCGGGGATGATGCTCTCCAATATCATTATCGCGGACCCCGCGTTACGGGAACAATTTCGCCAGGCGATGGCTGAAGTGCGCATTGACATGGTGGGGATTCTGGGTTACAAAGCTTGCGAGTTGGCTTATACAAAATCTCGGGAGTGGCTGGATGAATTGATTCAGGTTATTCACCACAATGCCCAGCTTGTTGAGCAATTTTTTGCTGAACATTATCCTAAAGTTACCGTGACCAAATTGGAAGGTACCTACGTCCAGTGGCTGGATTTTCGTGGATTGGGGATGACAACTGAAGAGTTGGAAACATTCCTGCACCAGGAGGCCCAGTTCTTCACGGATGAAGGTTATATTTTTGGAGCAGAAGGCAATGGTTTCGAACGCATCAACTTGGCTTTGCCGACAACGGCTCTGGCAGAAAATCTGGAACGATTATTAGTAGCATTGAAGAACCTTGATTCTTTGAAATAAGGACTAAATTTTTGACCTTCGTATCCTTTCTTCTTAAAATGAAGTTAACAGAAGGAGGAATTTTCATGAAAAAATATGTTCGTTTTGGAATAATGATCCTGACATCCACCATCATCATGTACTTCCTCATGTATTTGAATGTTTATGAATGGGCTCATGTTTTGATCAGCGAAACCCGTCTTTTTATGGCCTTGATTATGGGGTCTGTCATGGCAATTGTGATGCTGGGATTCATGTGGAAAATGTATGACAATAAGAAAATGAATATGGCGATCCTCACTGTCAGTGTCCTGGTTTTCGGTGTCTCCTTGTGGTTGGTACGCAGTCAAAAAACAGTCGATCAGATTGATTGGATGCAGGCAATGATACCTCACCATTCCACTGCCATATTGACCAGTGAAAGAGCAACGATTGAAGACAAAAGAGTCAAGCAATTGGCAGAAGAAATCATCAAGGCACAAGAAGAAGAAATCGCGGAAATGGAACGTTTAATTGAAGAGCTGGAGAATGAGAAGCAATAGTAAAAAACAGATATGAGTGGATTTTTGTAAGGTTGGTAATCATCAGTAACCCTAATGAAAATCAGTTTTAACGCTTCGACATTGAAAGACGGCCCATAAGATCCAGACATTGAGCACCGCTTATAATCGTTGTAATTAGAACCTTCCAAGACATATTATCGGATTTGTGGCAATAATATCCACAAAAGCCCACAAAATAAAAATGACCAAAAGAACGATTACCGTTCCTTTGGTCATTTTTTTAGTCTTCATTTCCCATAATCTGATTGATTTCTTGTGATAATAAATCCGCTTTACCGCCGAATACGGCTTGGATACCGCCTTGTACCTCGAAGACAGCGGTTGCCCCGAGATTTTTGATAGCAGCTTGGTCCACAATCGAACCATCCTTAACGGAAATCCGCAACCTTGTTGCGCAAGCCGTAACTGATTCGATGTTAGCTTCGTCTCCCAAAGCATCAATGATGATATGTGCTTCGTCATTCAAGGTTGAGGCCTTTCCGGTAGTAGCAACTGGGACGCTTGGATCAACGTCAGTTTCTTCCATACCTGGTACCATCACTTTGAATTTCGTAATTAAGAAACGGAACACGAAGTAGTAAATCAATGCCCAAACAATGCCGACCGGGATAACCCAAAGCCAATTCGTTTTGTTGTTACCTTGCAGTGGACCGAACAGGAAGAAGTCGATGAAACCACCTGAGAACGTATTTCCGATCCGGATGCTGAGTAGGTCGGCCACGAAGAAGGAAACACCGTCAAGAAAAGCATGAACGACATATAACCAAGGTGCCACAAACAAGAACATGTATTCAATTGGTTCTGTAATACCCGTCAAGAATGATGTAAGGGCACTACTGAAGTACAAACCACCATTTTCTTTACGATTCTGTTTTGGAATCGAGTGATACATTGCCATAGTGGCAGCTGGCAAACCAAACATCATGGTTGCGAAACGTCCTGCAAAGAAGCGTGTTCCGTAAGTAAATAGTCCGGTGTGGTTGGGATCAGCTAACTGCGCAAAGAAAATATTTTGTGCCCCGGCAATAGATTGACCCGCTACTACTTCAGTCCCACCTAAAGATGTATACCAAAACAATGGATAAATCGTATGGTGTAGTCCAACAGCTCCGGTCAAACGCAACAAGAACCCGTACAAGAATGTCCCGATACTTCCCATTTGTGCGATGGCTTCACCAGCGGATGTCAATGCTCCCTGGATAGGGGGCCAGATTAAATAAAAAATAGTTGCAAGGATAATGGCTGCGAATGAACCAACGATTGGAATGAAACGTGAACCACCGAAGAAGCCCAAAAATTGCGGTAATTGAATTTTCCGATAACGGTTATGTAAAATGGCAACTGTACTACCGACTGCTATTGAACCAACGACCCCAGTGTCAATCGTTGCACCTTCAGCTGAGAATAATTGTAAAAAGCCACTGATGGTTGCAGCAAATACGACATAACCAACACCACCAGCTAGACCGGCAGTCCCTTTATCCCCATTGGCAAGGCCAACAGCGATACCAATAGTAAAGATGAGCGGTAAGTTCGCAAAGACAGCATTCCCAGCAAAACTCATGATACTTAAAATGGTTTGTAGCCAAGCAATATCAAGGAATGGATAGGCAGCCAAGGTGCTTGGGTTGGTCAAGGCACCGCCGAGACCAAGCAAGAGTCCGGCAGCCGGTAATATGGCGATGGGGAGCATCATAGCTCTCCCGATTTGTGAGAATTTTTTGAACATATTTTTCACTCCTTATTTCAAGCTGTCAACAAAACGTTTGGCTATTTCTTTTGGCCTGGTGATAGCTCCACCCACAACGATTCCGACAACTCCAATTTCCTGTATTTGTTTGGCTTGTTCGGGTGTATGGATTTTACCTTCAGCAATTACATCAGCTCCGGCTGCGACTAATTTTTTCATCAACGCAGTGTCTGGACCGTCTTGTTTGACACTTTCTTCGGTGTAGCCACTAAGAGTCGTTCCTATAAAGTCGATTCCTTCATTAAAGGCATTCATTCCTTCTTCAAAGGTAGAAATATCGGCCATGAATAATTGGTTCGGATATTTTTCTTTTATTTCTTTAATAAATGCATTGATTGTTTTACCGTCAAAACGTTCTCTTAGCGTGCAATCCAAGGCAATCACTTCGACGCCTGTTTCTACAAGCTCATCCACTTCTTTCATGGTTGCTGTGATGAATGGGGCTTGAGGAGGGTAGTCCCGTTTAATGATTCCGATGATAGGTAGATTTACTTTTTCCTTGATTTGTTTGATGTCTCTCACTGATTCTGCGCGAATTCCCACAGCTCCCGCTTGCTCCGCCGCTAGCGCCAAGTAAGGCATGATTCCTCCTTCTTCGGTATATAAAGGTTCTCCTGGTTGTGCTTGACAAGATACGATGATACCACCGCGAACTTGGTCAATGAAGGCTTGTTTATCCATGGATTATTCCTCCGTTAATTAATTTATTCCGGAGTATATCTCCGTGAATGCAATATAGCACACGCTTCCAAGTAAGTAAATAGTTAATTTGAAACCGCAAATGTTCATGTATAATACATTCATAAACATGAAAAGGAATGACATTATGGGACTCGCGCATCAAATCCAAGAAAAATACCATACATTGACGAAATCCGAAAAAAGGATTGCGGATTATTTACTTGCAATCAAGGGGCAGGCTGTCTATCGAACAATGAAAGATATAACAGAAGAAGTAAAAGTCGGGGACGCTACCTTGATAAGATTTTGCCAAAAATTAGGCTACAGCGGTTTTTCTGACTTGAAAATTGCCATCGCCAAAAAAGAATTCACTAGCCAGTACGACGAAGACATTGACTATAAATACTATGACCGCATTTTGGAGAACCAGGTTAAAGTCCTGGAATCAACGCGGAAATTGCTTGATTCCGTTACACTTCTTAAGGCGGTAGAAGCTATTTCCAAAGCGAACTATATCTACATCATCGGCGTAGGTTCGAGTGGGCTGGCGGCTGCAGCTTTGGAACAAATGCTTCTGCGAGTGGGTGTACATGCAAATCAGACTTCTGATCCTCATTTCCAGGCTCAAGCGTTATCACTATTGGGACCAAAAGATTTGGTTATTTGTTTCTCGTTGAGTGGCAGGACCAAAGATATCCATGATTCACTACTGATTGCCAAAGAAAACCAAACACCGATTATTGCCATCACCAACTTTAAATCATCCCCAATTGCAGAACTTGGCGACATTGTCCTTCAAACGGCAAATGAGGAATTTTTTGACGGTGGGGCATTGGCAGGAAAAATATCACAAATGTATATTTCCGAGACGCTGGTTCGTGGTTATGAAATCAAGAATCAAATCAAAACCGTGGAATTGCGAGAAAAGGTCTTGCGTTCCATCATCGACAAAATACTGGATTAAGTTTTGAATGGAGGGCGAATCATGAACCAACCAGAAGAAATGCTTGTAAGCGGGAAGTACTCACAGGCGAAAGTGTTCACCAAGAACATTGACGACGAGACGATTGGACAAATTCAACGACTGGTGGATCACCCTTATTCCGAAGGCAGTCAAATCCGGATTATGCCTGATACCCATATTGGAAAAGGGGCAGTCGTTGGGACCACCATGACGTTCACGGACAAAATTGTGCCCAATGTAGTAGGTGTGGATATCGGATGTGGGATGCTTGTTGCGGAATTAGGCGACATCGGCCTGGGAAAGAATGATTTCAAAGCCTTGGATAATGCCATTAGAAAGGTTATTCCCAGTGGAACGGGTATCCGTCAGAAGTCCCATTTTTTTCTGAATGAAGCAAATCTAGAAGCCTTGACAGTTAAGCTCTCTGACATAGACCGGGTCCAACGCTCGATTGGGACATTGGGCGGTGGGAATCACTTTATAGAAGTCAACCAAGATGAAAAGGGTTCCTATTATTTGGTCATCCATTCGGGATCACGTTCACTGGGACAAGAAGTTGCCAACTACCACCAGCAGCGTGCCGTTTCGTATTGGAATCAGAAAAATGCAGATTTTGACATGGATTTTGCTTATCTTGAAAATGAAGAGATGCAGGCTTATTTAAATGATATGGGCATTGCTCACCATTATGCTCACCTAAACCGAAAAGCGATGATGCAGGAAATCACCACCGCCATGGATTGGGAGCCCGTCCGGACGTTTGATGTGGTGCATAATTACGTCGATATCGCCAATCGCATTATCCGCAAAGGTGCTATTTCCGCCCAAAAAGGTGAAGAAGTGATTATCCCGATCAACATGCGCGATGGCAGTGTTCTGGCTGTTGGAAGAGGGAACCCGGACTGGAACTATTCTGCTCCTCACGGTGCAGGACGTTTACTGTCGCGCACACAAGCCCGTAAAACGCTACATCTGAACGCTTTTCAACAAGCAATGAAGGGTATCTATACGACTTCTGTTCGTAAAGCTACTTTGGACGAGATGCCTGATGCTTACAAACCGATGGCGGAAATTTTGGCGAAAACGGCAGCCACCGTCATGGTCAAGGCTATCTTGAAACCTGTCTACAACTTCAAGGCTTAATGGGACACAGGTACGAAGGGAAGAGTGAGCATAATGAGAACGCACGAAATTATTTTTCAAGCTGTTAAAAATAAAGACCGTAAAACATTCCGGAAATACTTTTTGAAGCTTCATATTCGAGACCAAGAGGAACTCTTCCATCTTCTTTTCCCCACAAACAAGCAAGAAATTGCGGCGTTCCTGAATCCGGATGAATTTGCAGATATACTTGAATGGATGACTCCACGCAACCAAAAGGAAGTGTATGCGGCTTTTTCTACGCGCGCAATTGCGGGCCTACTTATGCAGATGGAAAGTGACAATATCATCAAATTTTTGTCTTATTTAGAACCGGGACAAATCGATGAACTACTTTCCCTGGTCGATGCAACCGAACGTAAACATATAGAAGAAATGTTGGAGTTCGGACCAAAAACGGCTGGTTCCATCATGAACAAGAGTTACGTGGTTGCTTCACCGAACGAAACGGTAAAGCAAGTGGCAGAGCGCTTCCGGTCATCTGCCCAAAAAGTGGAGATGGTTTACTATGTCTATGTTTTGGACGGGAATGGGATTTTGCGTGGGGTAGTCTCTTTGCGCGACTTGATCATTGAACCTGAGGAGAGGCAATTGGCAGAAATTATGGTGAAAAATGTCGCGGCCGTCCACACGGACACCGCACAAGAGGCAGCTGGTAAATTACTGCAGGAATATGATTTAGTTGCCGTTCCTGTCTTGGATGCCACAGGTAAAATGGTGGGGATAATTACGGTCGACGATGTGATGGATGTCATGACGGAAGAGGTCATTGAAGATTTTGAAACATTTGCGGCCATCACGAGATCATCAAAGAAAGATTTTAACGAAGGAAAGGCATGGGAAATCGCCCGAGTAAGGATGCCGTGGATCATCATTCTGATATTTATGGGAATGTTTAGTGCGACCTTGATCAATTCCTTTGAAGAAACGCTCAATGAAGTTGTATTGTTGGCAGCTTTTATCCCGATTATCATGAACTCAGCCGGGAATGTCGGAACCCAATCTTTAGCAGTTTCAATCCGTAAACTATCCTCGGGCAGGAATCTGCTCAAAGGAGCATTTTGGAAAACAGTTGGACAAGAATTATTGGTCGGTCTGATACTTGGTTTGGGGGCAGGATCAGTCCTTGGGTTGATTGTGGCGATTTTCTATGGAAATATTGCACTAGCTATCATTATTGGAATCTCACTATTGTTGGCACTGGGTATATCAAACGTTGTCGGTGTTCTTATTCCGGTGTTAATCGATAAATTCAGAATTGATCCAGCCATTGCATCAGGCCCGTTCATAACGACCATCAATGATGCAATAGGCTTGTTAATTTATTTTTCCATTGCAACGCAGTTTTTGACTGTTTTATAAAAAGACTTTTCTATTCGTTGGAATACGTACACGAATGAATTCTTTTATTTGGTTGTATTGCTCAAAATGGGTTATTATTAACATAGAGATAAGAGATTTCATGCGAGGGGAAAGCCATGAAAAGTGAACGGAAGTGGGGAAAAAGGAAAAAAATTATTCTTATTATTGTTCTCGTCACCTTGCTTGTTTCGATATTTTATACCGTTTATATGTTTATTCAAGCCCCGACCGTGGTTGGGGTAGAAAATGACGGTGAACGTGTGAAGAGTGACTATTTTCTGTTGAGTTTGCAGTGCGGGGTCGCTTCTATATTGGTGTTTTTGCCAAGAAAGATTGAAAATAGATTCCAAGTGCAAATTCCAAATATCATTCAAATCATGTATCTAATCTTCTTGTTTTTATCTATTTTTTTAGGTGAGGTCAGTAATTTTTATTATCGTGTACCGATTTGGGACAGGATTCTCCATTTTTTCAGTGCGGGAATGCTCGGCACTATTGGATTTTTTTTGGTTGATATTTGGACTGGCATGGATAAGAAACACGTTCAGATAAGTCCTGGAATCGTTTCGTTTTTTTCTTTTTGCTTCGCCATGACTGCTAGTACAATATGGGAAATATATGAATATACCTCAGATGGTATCCTCAAAACCAATATGCAAAAATATATTTCGTATGAACATGAAGTGTTGGCCGGAAGGAACGTATTATTTGACACAATGGGTGACCTCTTGGTGAATACGATGGGGGCCTTGGTGGCCGTTTTGATTGGCTATTTCTACTTACACCGCAACCTTAAAACTCAAAATAGCAATAACATCTAACCGGAAAGGAAGATAGACCATGAAAACTGATAGAAAATCGGATAAAGGAAAAAATGTCCTCCTCACGATTGTTCTTTTCTTCCTAATCGCCTCAACTTTTTATGCCATTTACATGTTTTTTCAGGCGCCAAGTGGTTCTTCTGAACATGAAGGCGTTCGCATGAAGAGCGATTACGTGGTGATGGCTCTCCAGAGTATAATCGGAGGGGTGATGATATTTCTGCCCATCAAACTTCAGGACAAATTTGATATTTACATCCCTAATATTATTGAAATTATTTATATCATCTTTTTGTTTGCGGCCATTTACTTAGGGGAAATCCAGAATTTCTATTATATTTTCCCATTTTGGGATACACTTCTGCATTTTCTCAGTGCCGGTATGCTAGGCGCTACTGGGTTTTTATTAGTCAATCTATTGACCGGGATTGAGAAATTAAATTTACGTTTGAGTCCCAGTTTTGTTTCGTTTTTTGCTTTTTGTTTTGCGGTGATGGTTGGTGCGATTTGGGAAATTATTGAATTTCTGGGTGATGGTATTATGGACGGTAATATGCAAAAATATAAAACCTATGAGGGTACCGTATTGTTGGGCCGTGTCGCTTTAAAGGATACAATGCAAGATTTGATTGTGGATTCGCTTGGGTCCTTGTTCATCGTTTTGCTTGGGTATTTTTACTTGAAACGTAAGAGTAAGAGCAAGAGCAATCTGACTTAAATAAGTTAAAAAAACGTTTCCCGCTCGTGTAGAGGGGAAACGTTTTTTATCTTTTAGAAAAAATAGGGTTGAGAATCTTGAAGAGAATAAGGGCGATTACAGCCCCCACGATCCCTTGGAGGATATTCATTAAAACAGCTGCCACTGCCGCCGCTGTTCCATAGAGGAGCCAGTCAGTAAAGAAGTAGCCTGTCGCCATCCAAAGGGCAGGAATGAAGACTGCTAAAATGGTATTACCTGTTTTTTTATAAATAACACCAGCGAAAAAGCCTTCCAATCCCTTTACGAGAAAGGTAAAAGGCATATACATGGCATAGCCAGCAATCATGTCAGCTAAAGCCGATCCAATCGCTCCAACCCAAAATCCGGCTGCTGGACCCATTATAAGTGCCGCTAATAATAAAACCGCATCCCCTATATTTAAATATCCTTGTGCATTTGGGATTGGTATCCGAAATAAAAGTGTCATGACGGTTGTTAAAGAAGCAAACATTGCAAACATGACCATTTGATGCGTATTGTTTCTTTTCATCCGAACCCTCCTTTTTTAACACATTATACCTTATCGATGGATAATGGCTAGTAATACTTTTATAATTAAGATGAGTGAATTAGGAGGGATAACGATGGATAAAACATTCAAATCGTTGTTGTTGGCGAGTACTTTTCTGACCTTGGTGGCGTGTGGTGGTAATGACACTGGTACTAATGGGGAGTCCAGTGTGAGCGAAAGTAGCCAAATGGAATCCGAAGTATCCAGTATTGTTGAAAGTGAAAGTGGCTCAGAAAGCAGTGAAATGGCATCTTCCTCACAACCTGTCGGAGCTGGAGAATTCGGGCCACTGTTGACACAATTTTCTGAAAGTATTAGAGGAGATAAATATTTTATCGCCTATGATGTTCATGTAGAAGATAGCGTTGAACCGGACCCGTCAGATTATCAAACTAAAGTAGCAGTGGACAATGATAAGGCGGCATTTATTACAGTTACCGATAATGTGACCTCCCATACCATAATGAAAGACGGCAATTTATATATGATAGATGAAGTGGCCAAACAAATCATGGTCTCGAAACTTGGCATCGTGGTAGAGGAAGAAGAAAATTGGAATCCTATCGACTTGGAAGATACTGAATTTTTGGAATCCGGTCGAGAAGGGAATCTCGACTTTGAAACTTATCGCAGGGACGACCAACTATTTACCTACTATTTTTCCGGGTCGGAATTGAAGAAAATGGTTTTTGATGACGGTATTTCCGTGACAACCATGGAGGTTACTGAAATTTCGAATAATCCACCAGCGGAAATGTTTGAATTGCCGGAAGGCTATAAGGAAATAGGTATGGAAGATTTCGGAAGCGAATCCGAAGAATAGAAAATGGATTATCTAGGGGATGGGAAAAATGTCCAAATATGAACGTCCGGAGTACGAGGTAGTAGTGTCGGAAGAACCGTTTGAACTGAGGAAGTATAAGGATTTTTATATCGTGGAATACGACAACCAGGATGATCCGGACATCAATAGCGGCTTCGGTACCTTGTTTCGCTATATATCAAAAGGAAACAAGCAGCAAAAGAAAATCAGCATGACCGTCCCGGTGATTCAAGAACTGGCGGGCGAGCAGATGAAGATGGCATTCGTGGTCCCGAAAGAGCATTGGGAAAATATACCCGAGCCCACCAGTCCATGGCTGTCCGTCAAGAAATTCGACAGCGGACTCTTCGCCGTCATCCAGTACGGCGGGACTTCGAATGATAGCAAGGAGCAAGAAATGAACAAGAAACTTTCCCAATGGCTGGATGCCAAACACTACAAGCCAGTATCCAACTATATGGTGGCCACTTTCAATGCCCCGTTCACATTGCCGCTGTTGCGCCACAATGAAATCATGGTCCGCATAGCCAATGCCTCATCAGAAGACGCCACCTCGTTAAGATAAACGGATTTAGAAAAATGGCAGAACGAGAATTTTAGCGGCCTCCTGCGCCGAGACGGTGTGCCCAAGTACATGGATTTCAATCAGCATGTAAAAGAAAACCTCGAAAGCGATTGGGGTAAAGAAATCTAGGTACAACGAAAAAATGACGTAGAAACCTATTTCGGTTAGCGCCCATATCAGAGCCAAGCAAGCCGTTCATATTGATACTCCTGAGCATGAATCTTACAAAAATAGCCTTTGAGGCTAGAAGAAAAGCGGAATATTTTTACCAAAATTCAGTCCAAAATAAAAATCGCAATGAAACAATCAGAATTTTGATTATTTCATTACGATTTTTTTATTTGAGATGGTACAGATAATATTCGCCCATGGGTGACTTTCTTTTGGTACAATAATTAAGAAATTTAAAAAAAGGAGGCGGATGCGGCTATGCACCAACCACGCATTTTAGTAATTCAGGATATATCCGCCAGCTGCCGGATTTCAGCCAATGTTGCTGTGCCCGTTTTAAGCTGTTTGAATAACGCTGTAAATATACTGCCGACTGCCTTATTAAGTACTCACACGGGTGTCGGTTTTTCAGGTTTTACTTATTTGGATTTAACCCAGGAAATAAAGAAAATTCTAAATCATTGGCAATCGTTGGGAATCAAATACGATGGTGTTTTGATAGGTTACCTCGGTTCAAAAGAACAAATCGATTTGGTGAAACGCATTATTCATGATTTTATGAAACCGCAAGGTATTGCGATTTTAGATCCGGTGATGGGGGATCACGGTTTTTTGTATACCGGATTTGACAGTGCTTATGTTGCAGAAATGCGTGAGTTATGTCAGGAAGTATCTGTGATTATCCCTAATATGACGGAAGCAAGTTTATTGTTGGATAAGCCCTATAAAAAAGGCCCCTTCACGCAAACTTTCATCGAAGAAACGTTGGCTGAATTGACCGGATTAAACAATCAAACAGCCATCTTAACCGGGGTTCGTTACGATGAGGAAGTTTTGGGAGCGGCTAGCTATCATGCGATTTCCAAAAAATATGCTTATAGTTTTGATACGTGGCACCCAGGTCATTTTGATGGAACGGGGGATTTGTTTTCCAGTACAGTAGCAGGATTATTATTCCAGCAAAAACCATTGGAAGAGGCAATTGAACTGGCAGTTAAATATGTGAATCGTGTCATCGAGCGTACCATCACCAGTGGAGTGGACCCTAAATTTGGGGTTCAATTTGAAACGGATCTACCATTTCTGATGCACCACGTTCACGAAGGGAGCAATTAAGTGAATCCTCTTATTGTTATTGAACAATTGCTTTTATTGATGCTCATCATGTTACTGGGTTACATCGTTGCGAGAATGAAACTGCTGGATGAGCACGCAGAAATGAATTTTGCAACGTTCATCAATTATGTATCGGTTCCAGCTTTGATACTCTCATCCGCAGATGGAGCCGGAATTACGGGGTCCAAAATGGATAGTATCTGGGTCTTGGTGGTTTCTAGTGCTTCATATGCGTTCTTTGCTTTCTTGGCTCTGGGCTTACCGAAACTTTTCCGAGCAAAACCGGATGAAGTAGGGGTGCTGCAATTCGTTACCGTTTTTGCGAATAACGGCTTTATGGGTCTGCCTGTCGTTCAAGCAATTTTTGGATCGGGTGGGTTATTTTATGCAGCGATTTTTAATATTCCCAATAACATTTTGGTGTATTCCTTGGGTGTTTATTTTATCTCCAAGGGAAAAAGAACGCATGCGATTGATTTGAGGAAATTATTGTTAAATCCAGCTATTTTATCAGCCATCTTTGCACTTTTAATATTTTTATTTGAAATTCCCGTGCCCTCCTTGATTATGAAAACGGCCGCGAGTCTGGGCAATATTACATCGCCGCTGGCCATGTTTATCATCGGGATGTCAATGGTACGCATTGATATCTGGTCTGCAATGAAGGACCTACGTCTGTATCTTTTTTCAATTTTAAGAATGTTACTCATTCCTGCTCTGATGTGGTTTGTATTACGTAATGTAATATCAAATACTTTTATACTGGGCGTGTTAATCATTATCGCCGGCATGCCGGGACCCGCTATGGCTGTTACGTTATCGACTTTGTACGGTGGTAACACGTCTTTGGCGACGCGTTATGTTTTTATATCAACGGTTTTATCTGTACTGACAATTCCTTTATTGAGTCTTTTATTTGGCTAGCACTATGATAAAATGGACAGATATCTTACAACAGAAGGAGGAATCTTATGATAAAGAATGTCGCTATTATAGGTTTGGGAGCACTGGGTATTATGTATGCCGATCATTTCACTGAGAAAATTGGAATGGAGAATGTTCGGGTTGTTGTAAACAAGGAAAGAAAAGAACGCTATGAAAAAGCTGGCATTTTTTCGAATGGTAAGCGTTGTGACTTCAATTACGTTGACGAAGCGTTAGAAGGAGAACCCGCTGACCTGGTCATTTTTGCAGTCAAAGGTACCAGTCTGGAAAGTGGAATTGAAACCGCACGCAACCAAGTAGGTTCCAACACCATTTTGATTTCTGTCTTGAATGGGATTGCCAGTGAAGAAGAATTAGCGAAGGCTTTTGGTAACGACAAGATTATTCACTGTGTGGCGCAAAGTATGGATGCTGTCCGTGAAGGGAATGAACTTCGTTATAAACTTATGGGTGAATTACGCATTGGGGCTGATAGTCCAGAAAAACAAGCCCGCTTGGATGCTTTGACAGCATTTTTTGATCAAACAGCCTTTCCCTACACTGTTGAAGCAGATATTGAATACCGCATCTGGAAAAAATTTATGCTGAATGTGGGAGTGAACCAGGTTTTGATGGTCACTGAAGGAACTTACGGGACTGTAAAAAAAGACGGACCAGAACGTGACTTAATGATTGCGGCTATGAAGGAAGTCCTTCCTGTTGCCCAAGCAGAAGGTGTTCAACTTACCGAACAGGATTTAAAAGATAACTTGGCACTGATTGATCCTTTATCCTCTAACAACATGCCATCCATGCGTCAGGACGGATTGGCTAGACGTTATTCGGAGGTCGATCTTTTTGCCGGAACTGTATTGGAAAAAGGTGCACGCCATCATATTGAAACACCGACAAACCGTTATCTATACGATAAAGTTAAAGAAATAGAAGCCACTTACTAGAAGGAGATTATCACATGGAGAAACAAGAACTTAAGCACCGCTCAGAAGTACCTGTAGAATTAACTTGGGATTTGGATGTCTTATTTGCATCCCGCGAAGAATACGATACAGCTTTGAAAACAATGCAAGCAGATGTCGCTACCTTTGCGGAAACATATGCAGGTAAATTGGCTGATGAATCCACAATCATTGAATCGATTCAAGCTTATGAAGCCATCATGACGCAAATTTCTGTTTTATATCACTACGCTTCACTACCGGCAGCAACTGATTTAACCAATGCGGACAACACGCAGATTTCACGCCAATTTGACAATGTGATGGCAGATGTTTCGGCAGCCCTGTCGTTCTACGATTCTGAATTGACACAAGTTGAAGAGGTGACTTTGGATGCCGTTGCAATGAAAGAACCACGTTATGCCTCTTTCGTTCGTCATACAAAAGCAAATAAACATATCCAATTAAACCCAGAAGTTGAAAAAGCGTTGGCACAACTTTCTGCGACCTTATCCGCACCGGAAGGCATCTACGACCAAGCGAAACTGGCAGATATGGACTTCGGTACATTTACTGTTGATGGAGAAGAATACCCATTGAGTTTTGTTTTGTATGAAGATTTTTACATGTATCATACTGATACAAAGATTCGTCGTGCCGCATTCGATGCTTTCTCAAAAGTTTTGAAAAAATATGAAAATGTTATCGCCCAAACGTATTATACAAAACTACAAACGGAAAAAACGTTGGCCACGATGCGTGGATTCGATTCGATTTTTGATTATCTTTTATATGATCAAGAAGTGGATCAATCTTTGTATAACCGCCAAATCGACGTTATTATGTCCGATTTAGCACCGGTTATGCGCAAGTATATTACGCATTTGAAAGAAGTCCAAGGTCTGGATAAAGTAACTTATGCTGATTTGAAAATTGATTTGGACCCTGAATACTCACCAAAAGTGACAATTGAAGATTCTAAAAAAATGGTTGAAGAATCCATTTCCATTTTAGGTAAAGAGTATACAGAGATGATTATGAAGGCATATCCAGAACGTTGGGTTGATTTTGCTCAAAACACCGGTAAATCAACAGGTGGATTTTGTACAACCGTTTCTGCGAATAAAGCACATCCATACATTTTGATGTCGTGGACGAATCATTTAAGTAATGTCTACACCCTGATTCATGAATTTGGTCATGCTGGCCAAGGTATCATGGCATCTGAAAATAACGCGGTAGTAGGGGATAGTCCCTCTCTATACTTGATTGAAGGTCCATCCACTTTCAACGAATTATTACTGACAGATTCCTTGACCCGTAATACCGATGATGCGCGGATGGAACGTTTTGCTTTGACAAAAATGATGTCTGATACATACTTCCATAACTTTGTGACGCACTTGTTGGAAGCAGCCTATCAACGTGAAGTATATAAATTAATTGACGCCGGTATGGGCTTCGATGCACAAAAATTAAGTGAGTTGAAACGCAGTGTACTGGAACAATTCTGGGGAGATGCTGTTGAGATAAATGCTGGAGCAGAACTAACTTGGATGCGCCAACCGCATTATTATATGGGATTATATCCATACACTTACTCAGCGGGTCTAACAATTGCAACACAGGCATTCTTGAAGGTTAAAGAAGAAGGCCAACCAGCAGTTGACCGTTGGTTGGAATTTTTGAAAACAGGGGACACCTATATTCCCGTTGATGCTGCAGCAATTGCTGGAGTAGATATCACAACAGATAAACCATTGAAAGATACAATAGCTTACCTGGACCGTTCGGTGAATCGTATGATTGAATTGACCAAAGAAATAAAATAATTTAAAAAAATAAAAAAATAATGTTGACAATCTCATTTGAATCTAATAATATACATTCAACACCAAAAACTTAATAAAGAAAAAATCAATGATAAAGAGAGT
Organism: Jeotgalibaca sp. A122; assembly: GCF_052266715.1. Lineage (NCBI taxonomy): Bacteria > Bacillati > Bacillota > Bacilli > Lactobacillales > Carnobacteriaceae > Jeotgalibaca > Jeotgalibaca sp. A122. Next base: position 119,331 of record NZ_JBQPRB010000006.1, read on the forward strand.
AAATTGGATTGTTTTATTTCAGCGAGTCAGGGTAGAGTGGAAGCCTGTCAATAAAAAACCAATTGAAACGCACTTTATCGATGAAGAGGTGAACCTAAGTAGCTTCTTCCGCAGATCATGCGTTATTACAATGAGGTGGATATGCCATGAGCATGTCAACTAGAGTGGTACCGCGGATTCAACCAATATATGAACCCGTCTCTTGCAAATAGCAGGGGACGGTTTTTTTGTGCATATAATTTCTGACAAAGGGGAAATGAACCATGATGATGAAGCGACGAAGTAGCTTATTGAAGTAATTAATAATTTTATCGAGAAAATAAAAAACACACAAACATACCCCAGGAGGAAATAAAAATGAAAAAGAATTTAATTAAAGGTTTTGTAGGAATTATGAGTGTAGCAATTTTAGCGGCATGTGGAGCAGATACAGCAGAAACGAGCGAGAGTTCGCAAGCATCAAGTGCTACAGGCGATAAAATTGCCCAAATTCAAGAAGCTGGCGTTCTTCACATGGTAACTTCAGCTGACTGGCCGCCATACGAGTGGCACTTGATTGAAGGCGGAACAGATACAATCGTTGGTTTCGATGTTGATATCGCAGAATATATTGCTGATGAACTTGGCGTAGAATTAAAGATTACGGACATGGACTTTGATGGCCTGATTCCAGCGGTATCAACCGGAAAAGCTGATATCATTATGGCGGGTATGAACCCTACACCTGAAAGATCAGAAAGTGTTGATTTCTCAGATATCTACATCGAAGAAACGGATGTCGTTTTAATCAAGGCAGAAGACGCTGAAAAATATTCAACGCTTGAAGGTATTGAAGATATGAAATGGGCGACTCAAAAAGCAACAGTCCAAGAAGATTTCATCAAAGAAACATATCCTGATAATTACTTACAATCAGTTGGTCAATGGGGAACAGCGATTCTATCTTTGAAAACTGGAAAAGTAGATGGCATTTTGATGGTCGATGCAGTTGCTGAACAATATGTGAAACAAAATCCAGACTTGGCAATCGCAACAGCACCAATCGAAAGTACACCTAATGCTTCTGCAATTGCCGTTCAAAAAGGAAATGAAGAGTTAGTCGAAAAAATCAATGAAATCCTTACAGAACTTGAAGAGTCCGGTAAAAAAGAAGAATTTTACAACAAAAATACAAAATTGATGGAAGAGAAAGTATCTGCTGAATAGGGGGAAAATAGCATGACTAAAAAAAATATCATTATAATCGGTGCAGCTGGCCGTGATTTCCATAACTTCAATACTTACTATCGCGGTAATGAAAACTACAACGTGGTAGCTTTTACAGCAACGCAAATCCCGGATATCGACGGGCGTCAATACCCAGCTGAACTTGCGGGTGAATTATATCCAGCCGGAATTCCAATTTATTCACAAGAACAATTACCACAGTTGATTAAAGCGTTGCAAGTTGAAGAGTGTGTTTTCTCTTATAGCGATGTCCATTATGAAACCGTAATGGGCGTTGGGGCTATAGTAAATGCTGCTGGTGCAGATTTCTCCTTGCTTGGACCGACTAAAACACAACTAAAAAGTAATAAACCGGTTATCTCTGTAACTGCGGTACGTACTGGAGCAGGAAAGAGTCAAACTTCCCGTAAAGTAATCGAAACACTGATGAACAAAGGCTTGAACGTGATTGCGATTCGTCATCCGATGCCTTATGGAGACCTTAACGCACAACGTGTGCAACGTTTTGCATCGGTTGATGATTTACAAAAACATCATTGTACCATTGAAGAAATGGAAGAGTATGAGCCACACGTAGCACGTGGAAATGTTATTTACGCAGGAGTAGATTATGCTGATATTCTGGCTGCTGCGGAAAAGGATCCAAATGGCTGTGATGTTATTTTGTGGGATGGTGGAAATAATGACTTTTCATTCTATGAGCCTGATTTAAGCATTACAGTTTTAGACCCACATCGTCCTGGACATGAATTAAAATATTATCCGGGTGAGATTGCTTTACGTACTGCTGATGTTGCCATCATCAACAAAGTGGATAGTGCCACCCAAGATGCCATCGCAACCGTAGAGCACAACGTTCAAGCCGTTAATCCGACGGCAACAATCATTAAAGCTGATTCGACTATAACAGTTGAAAATCCAGATTTAATCAAAGGTAAAAAAGTACTGGTAGTGGAAGATGGTCCAACCTTAACGCACGGTGAAATGTTAATCGGTGCAGGATCAGTCGCAGCAGAACGTTATGGTGCAGCTGAAATCGTTGATCCACATCCGTTTGCCGTTGGTAAAATTGTTGAGACTTTTGAAAAGTATCCACATGTTAAGAATATCCTGCCAGCAATGGGATATGGTGATGAGCAGTTAAAAGACTTGGAAACTACCATCAACAATACTGATTGTGATGCTGTTATTATCGGTACCCCAATCGATTTGTCTCGTATCATCTCGATAAATAAACCATGCACACGTGTTCATTATGATTTGGAAGAAGTAACAACACCAGATTTGGATGCTGTTTTGGAAGATTTCATTGTGGCTCATAAGTTAAGTGGAAATAAAGCATTGACAAATAATTAAAACATAAATAGAATACTCAAGTAATACAAAATTAAATATCAAAAAATCAATGATAAAGAGAGTAAATTAGAATTTTTTCTAAAAGCGAGTGAGGAGAAGGTGTAAGCCTCATAGAAAGATCTGGTTGAAGCGCACTTTATCGATGAAGAGGTGAACCTTGAGTAGCTTCTTCCGCAGAACAAGCGTTATGTCAATGAGGTGGGTATACCAAGTGTATATTAACTAGAGTGGTACCGCGGATTAAAGAACTTTGACCCGTCTCTTGCAAATGCAAGGGACGGTTTTTTTATTTATTTTTTTAGAAAAGGAGCTATGAACGGATTATGTCTATCGAATTTCTACAAACATATTTGCCCTTATATTTCCAGGGTGCTGGTTACACAATTGCGCTATCATTTTTCTCGGTTATTTTAGGGGTGTTACTTGGAACCGGCTTGGCTTTAGCAAAAATGTCTCCTAAAAAGTTATTGAGCAAACCAGCAAATGCCTATATTCAAGTGATACGTGGTACACCCTTAATGGTGCAATTATTCATTATTTACTACGGACTCTACACTTTAAATATTGATTTACCTGACTTCGCGTCCGGCGTCATTACGATTTCATTAAACTCAGCGGCTTATATTGCTGAAATTATCCGTGCCGGTATTCAAGCCGTTGACAAAGGACAAATGGAAGCTGCGCGTTCCATAGGAATGAATCAAAACTTGGCCATGAGTAAAATTATCTACCCGCAAGCACTAAAAAATATATTACCTGCCTTGGGTAATGAATTTATTACATTGATGAAAGAATCTTCCATCGTTTCCGTTATCGGCATGCAGGACTTGATGTTCAAATCGAAAGTGGTGGCAGGTGCAACTTTCATGCCATTTACCCCATACTTGATTGCAGCTGTATTCTATTTTGTATTGACAAGTATCTTTACAAAACTACTTGAAATCTATGAAAGAAGGTTAAAACAAAGTGATTAAGACTGTTAACTTAACTAAATCGTTTGGTGATAAAGAAGTATTAAAAGGTATAAACGAAGAGGTCAAAGAGGGCGAAGTAGTCGTTATTATTGGACCTTCAGGATCCGGTAAGAGTACTTTATTAAGATGTTTAAACTTGCTTGAAACACCTACTTCGGGAGACATCGTTTTTGAGGAAACCATTATCAATCAACCAAAAGTAAACATTGATGCCATTCGCACCAAAATGGGGATGGTATTCCAAAGTTTTAATTTGTTTCCTCATCTAACGGTTTTAGAGAACATTACGATCGGACCAAGAGAAATCAACAAAAAGAGTGTCACTGAAGCGAAAGAAATTGCAATGGAATTGTTGGAAAGTATGGGCTTGGCTGAGAAAGCAGCTGTTTATCCTAAGTCTCTTTCAGGTGGGCAACAACAACGGATTGCAATTGCGCGTGCTTTGGCAATGCAACCAAGCATGATGTTGTTTGATGAACCGACTTCAGCTTTGGACCCGGAAATGGTTGGCGAAGTATTGCAGGTAATGAAGAAATTAGCAAACAACGGCATGACCATGATTGTAGTTACGCACGAAATGGGCTTTGCCCGTGAAGTAGGGGACCGGGTTATTTTTATGGATGACGGTATGGTTGTTGAAAAAGGAACACCCGAAGAAATTTTTGATCATCCGCAAAACGAACGGACACAAAACTTCTTGTCGAAAGTATTATAGAATACTTCAAATAAAAGAACCCCCGAATGATCACTCCGTGATTCATTTGGGGGTTCTTTTTAGCTTAATTTTTCATCATAGTGTGCGCGCTCACCGCCGATTGATTTCGGACGGGTGCGGGCAGCGGCAAGAATAGCGCCACCGATGTTTTTTATAGATAGGCGAACGGGTACGACTACGGGTACCATGTGCATACCAATAAAAGTTTGACCGATGTCGAGGCCTGCTTTGGCTTCAATTTCCTCAACTAAAACGGCATTTTCCATACCGTAATACGCTGCTGTAGCAAAGCTACCACCAGCATGTAGATGTGGAACTGCATTCACAATTGGATAACGATTTTCTTTCGCCAGGGATTTTTCAATGACTAATGAACGGTTCAAATGCTCACAACATTGGGCTGCAAGATGCAACTGATTCTCACGTAAAACTTTTTGTGCGGTTTCAAAAATAACTTTACCGGTTTCTTCACTGGATGCAGTGCCAATTTTAGCACTGTTCACTTCGCTGGAAGAACATCCAATCACGACGATATCACCATCTTCAAGTTTAGCCACCGCAATTAATTCACGCAAAGCTGTTTCAACTTGAAGTCTAATTTCTTCTAACATCTTTCATTCCTCCATTCCTCGTAACCATTATCTTACAAAATTACCTATTTGTCATTGTTCAGATTTTGGAACCCCTTTATGAGTAAAATCTAATAAAAAAACCGCAATGTTCGGTTTTATACTATTTACAATTCCTTTATTAGTGTCTATAATAACGATATTCTTAATAATAACAAATAAAGATGGCTTGATAATTAATAATGTTCGTATTTAGGAGGAAATTATGGAAACGAAATTGACGAAGCCAGCTGTAATGCTTAATAAGAAAGCGACAGTTGAAAATACAGAAAATACAGATTTAATTTATGGGGTGGACGACACTCCCGATTTCTTGACGACAACCGTTCTTGGTTTTCAAAATGTCATTACATCATTTGGTGGATTAGTAGCGGTACCTTTAATTATTGCTGGAATGGCCGGATTTGGTATTACCGATACAGCTTACCTTGTAAGTGCCGCTTTATTGGTTTCAGGGATTGTATCGATTATCCAATCAAAAGGATTTGGACCTAAAGCGTTCCGGGTAGGTGCTGGACTGCCCACAATCATGGGTACCGACTTTGCATTTGTTGGTCCTGCTGCTTCTGTTATTGCAACAGGCGGTATCGCTGCTTACTTTGGCGGAACAATGTTGGCATCTCTACTTGAACTAGGCATGAGTTACTTCATTAAACCATTAATGAAATTCTTTCCACCTGTTGTAACAGGATCCGTTATCACTTTGATGGGGATGACGTTGATGTCAGTAGCGATGGAGTGGGCAGCAGGCGGTGTTGGCTCTGCAACATACGGTGCACCAATGAACCTTGCAATTACAGCTATTGTTTTCTTGATTATCGTTTTGATCAATCACTATGCAGGTAAAAAATTCGCACCGCTAGCTGTATTGTTAGGGGCAGCTATTGGTTACATCATTTGTATTCCGCTAGGGATGGTTGATTTCCAACAAGTCAGTGATGCAAGTTGGTTCGCATTGCCACAGATTTTCAAATATGGTATTTCATTCAAATTAGAATACGCATTGCCTTTCTTGACAGGCTATCTTGTAACAATTATTGAAACAGTTGGCGTTATGCAAACGCTTGGTCAAGTAACTAAGACAGAATTAAAAGATGAAGATATCGCTGCAGGTGTTCGTGCCGATGCAGTGGGTTCATGGATCGGACCTGTCTTTGGTTCAGGCCCAACAGCAACTTTCAGCCAAAATGCTGGTTTGATTCCAATGACAAAAAATGCTTCTCGTAAAGTTGCGATTGCAGCTGGCTTTATCATGATTTTAATGAGTTTATTCCCTAAATTTGCAACGTTGGTTTCAATCATGCCGATGCCTGTTTTAGGTGGAGCTGGATTACTGATGTTTGGTAACGTTGCAGCAGCTGGGATTCAATCACTATCTCGTGTCAAATTTGATAATCGTAATATGCTGATTTGTGCAGGGGCAATTGCTGTTGGACTAGGTGTCTCCTTCCGACCAGAAGTAACGGCCGGGTTACCAGGTTTCTTGAGTGGTTTATTCTCATCGGGGATTTCTGCTGGGACAATCGTAGCTTTGCTATTGAATATTATCCTGAAAGAAAAAGAAGTAGAAGTTGCAGAAACTGCAGCTTAATCTAAAGAGGAGTGGGACAAAAGGCGTTTAGCCCCGAATCACTGGAGCGAATAAGCGCAAGATGGTCGCAGGCCATCTGAGCATTATTCGTGAAGTGGCGTCGGGGCTGCCTTTTGTCGCACGTTTAGAATACAGATATTCGTATACAGGAAGGAGGGTGAGACAAAAGTCTCACCCTCTTTTTGTCGCATACTTTTAAAAGGAAGTTTCCTTCCATATATGGTATTCTTTTCCTACGAAAGCTGAAAGAAGGAATAGTCATGTTATATAGATTTGAAAATGGTAAAGAAGCACAATTAATAATTGATACTGAAATTAACGTAGCAAAATCCAACGTTTGGCAATTACTGGCTACTACAGAAGGTCTTATCCAGTGGTTTCCAGAAATGCAGGCGGAAAATTTACCAGAGGATGGGAAACTATCCTTTGTACAAGGCGATTTTTACGAAGAAATGCCGCTTCTGGAGTATGTAGAAGAAGCCATTCTCAGTTATGAATGGGCTACAGGACGGGTAAGTTTTAATCTCAAGGAAGTAGACCCGGACAAAACAATCGTTCATTTCCAAGAATTTCTTCCTTATAATTTTGAAAACTTGGCGCAAGATTTGGCCGGATGGACCATGAAAATGGAACGCTTAAAGGCTGTCTCAGAAGCTGAAACCTATGATTTTAATCAGGAATTGTTCGCAGAACGCAAAAAAGAATTTGAGGCATTATTGAGCAAGCGTATGAATTAATAGTGACCTGAATTTTTGTGCGTCTTCCTGAGTAAAAGGTTTTGGGCCTTTTGTACGCTTCCCGCTTTTTCGTATTTGTGCACTTAAATAGCGAGATTCCAGTAAACCAACAATATTATTTTTATCGAATTGGAACCCTTTATGATGAAGGACGATAGCTTTTTTACCTAATGCTAAGGAAGCCAGTCCGTAATCCTGGGTAATTAAGATATCATCTTTATTAAGAAGCTGCATGATTCGATAATCTGCAGCTTCTTTTGCAGAATCGACGTAAACTGTTTCAACGTGTGAAGGATTCACTTTATTGGAAAAGTGGGCATAACTCGCTACCAGAACAACAATCAAATCGCGTTTTCCAGCTTCTTCTATAACGATATCTTTCACTGGACTTGCGTCACTATCGATAACAATTTTAATAATAATCATTCCTTTCGTATCCATTATTTTAACATGGATAACAAAATCTAAAATAGCAAACATTGAAAATTGTATAAATATCGGTAAAGTTGCTTGTTTTATACTCCAAAACACTTTAACATGATAATAAATACTTATAGAAAGAGGAAAATGTATGAATATAGGTATAGATAAAATAGGATTTTATGCACCCCCTTATTATGTAGACATGGTTGAATTAGCAAATGAGCGTGGTGATGATCCAGGCAAATACACAGTTGGAATCGGTCAGGAACAGATGGCTGTTACACCTCTGAGCCAAGATATCGTATCGATGGCAGTGAATGCAGCATTACAAGTTATCGATGATACGGATCGGAATAAAATTGATTTGGTTATTGTTGGAACAGAGAGTGGCTTTGATGCGTCTAAATCAGCGGCTGTTTATGTGCACGAATTATTGGGAATTCAACCACATGCCCGTTCTTTTGAAATCAAGCAAGCCTGCTACGGCGCAACTGCTGGACTACAGATGGCAAAAGATTATGTAACACTTCACCCAGATCGTGCAGCCCTGGTCATTGGCTCTGATGTTGCGCGCTATGGTTTGGCGACTGGTGGAGAAGTTACCCAAGGTGGTGGGGCTATTGCAATGTTTATCACTGCAAACCCACGTATTTTAACATTGGAAGCTGATGCTACTTTCTATTCCCGCGATATTATGGATTTCTGGCGTCCGAGTTATTCAGAATATGCAATGGTGGATGGACAGTATTCAAATGAACAATACGTTGCCTTCTTCGCTGAAGTCTGGAAAGCTTATAAAGAGAAAACCGGTCGTACGCTATCGGAATTTGAAGCACTGTGTTTTCACTTGCCTTATACAAAGATGGGTAAAAAAGCATTGAGCCAGGTATTAACAGAAACTGATTATGAAAAGCAACAAGCGTTAATGAATCACTATCAAGCAAGTACAGTGCTAAACCGCAACGTCGGAAATATTTATACAGGTTCCTTGTACCTAAGCTTACTTTCGCTTTTGACAGCAAGTGAAGCATTAGAAGCTGGGGATCGGATTGGTTTGTTTAGTTATGGTTCAGGTGCGGTTGGGGAATTTTTTAGTGGTACTTTAGTAGATGGTTATCTAAAAAATTTACCAACAACTAAAATCAAAGAATTATTTGCAAACCGCAAACAAATATCAGTATCCCAATACGAGGATATTTTTTCTAAAGTGCTACCGCAAGACGGCAGTGAATTAACAATACCAGCTGAAGAAGATGCTTCACCAGTTCGTTTAGTAGCTGTGAAAGAGCATAAACGTTTTTACGGTATTGGCTAATCGCAAATCATCATGCTTGTTATTTCTAATTCGAAATGTTAATGTTATAGATGTAAGGCAATATTACGACATTAGAAAGGGAGTTTTTTGATGACTAAATATGGTGTAGTAGTTGGATCAATTCGTGAAAATTCTTTCTCAAAAACATTAGCAAATGGTATTGTGGCAGGACTACCTGAGGATGCAGAGGTAACGTATCTCGAAATTGATAATTTACCACTTTATAATCAAGATTATGATGCTGATTCTCCAGAAGTCTATACGAAATTCCGTGAATCAGTGGCTGCACAAGATGCAATCATTTTTGCAACTCCAGAACATAATCGTAGTATTCCCGCAGCCTTGAAAAACGCCCTGGATGTTGCATCTCGTCCGTGGGGACAAAATGTATGGGCTGGCAAACCAGCTTTGGTTGCTTCGCAATCAATATCCGGTCTAGCAGCATCTTTGGCAAACCATGCGTTACGCCAAGCATTGACTTTCCTGGATATGCCAACACTTCAACAACCAGAAGTTTATATAGGTAATGCTGGCGAATTGTTAGGGGAAAGCGGTGAAGTTGCTAACGAAGACACAGCTGCATTCTTGAAAGAAGTTGCAGAAACGTTCGCTGAATTTGCAAAAAAATTCCAATAAACTAATTAAAAGAAGGAGGGTGAGACAAAAGTCTCACCCTCCTTCCTGTATACGAATATCTGTATTCTAAACGTGCGACAAAAGGCAGCCCCGAACCACTTTTTGTCACACTCCCTTTCTTTTGTTAAAGGGTTCGACTGTTCCGGTGTTTTTCCAGAATCTCTTGTGCGGTTGCCAAATTCATATTTTTTACTTGTTTCAATTGTTCAGAGACAATGGCGATTTCTTCGCCGATCGCCCCAGCGCTGATTGCAAGCGAACGGGAATGGAGCCCCATATGTCCGCGTTGAATGCCTTCAGTGACTAGTGCCCGCATGGCAGAAAAGTTTTGTGCCAAACCAGCTGAGACAATGATCGATTCCAGTGTTTCTGCATCCGGATGTCCCATTAATTCGTGCGCCATTTTTGCTCCTGGGTGGAATGAAATGGATCCTCCGACCGTTCCTATTGGCAGAGGTAGGGTAAGCTCACCCACTAAATCGCCATTATCACCTTTTGTCCACTTGGATAAACTACGATACTGGCCACTTCGAGCAGCATAAGCATGCGCACCCGCTTCAATGGCACGCCAATCATTCCCCGTCGCCAACACCACAGCGTCGATTCCGTTCATAATCCCTTTATTGTGTGTCACTGCCCGATAAGGGTCGACTGTTGCCGCTTGAGAAGCCAATATGATGCGATCTCGAACTTCTTCGCCACTCCAGTTTCCCTTTGCCAATGCATCAGCAGGAATGCGGCAAGTCGCGGTTGCCAAGCATTCAGTCGCATAATTGGAAAGGATTCCCATTAAGGCCTTCCCACCCGATAATTCTTCAACCAAAGGAATGCTGGCTTCCATCATCGTGTTAATAATATTGGCACCCATCGCCTCCAATGTTTCAATATAAAGATGTAGGATTAAGAATTCAGGGGAGCCTGATGCTACGTCCGCTTCAATATGTCTCACGCCAATCGCATCCGCGCCGCCCCCACGTTTGACAATGGAAGGGTGGGCTTGGTTAGCGGTCTGAATAATTTCGATTTCCTCGTCTTCCAACACCGCAATCGCTTTTCGACAATCAGGAATTTCCGTTAAGATAACTTGCCCGATCATCGTTCGGGGAGTAACTGCTGTTTGAAAGCCCCCATGAGCAGCAAATAGCTTCGCCGCAGAGCTTGCCGCTGCTAAAACAGAAGGCTCTTCGACGGCCATGGGAACAACGTATGCAACATCATCAACTAAAAAATTTAATGCAAGTCCAAAAGGTAGTTGGTATGTTGCAAGTTGGTTTTCGATCATGCTGTCGGCGATTTCCGGAGCTAAAGCCAAATCATCATTGAAAGCAGCCGCTTTTTCTTCGTCCAGGAACCCTGATTGAATTAAAGCTTCCAAGCGTCCCGTTTTATTTTTTTGATAAAATTTTTCTAGGTAACGGATATCTTTTTCTCTCATCATCATTCTCCTCAGTTATAAGTCACTATCATCATACCAGAATTTATATATGCAATAAACAAACAAAAAGCCAGCCGCAAGGACTGGCTTAAATCTATTATAGACTTTCTCTTTCCACTGTCGCTTCGGGATTCATTAAGATAGAGCTATCGTAATCTCCGATTACATTGGACGATACAATACCCGCAACCATAGAATCGTTCACATTTATCATTGTCCGCATCATATCGATAATAGGTTCAACCGAAATAACCAAACCTACAATCGCAATCGGTAAGTTTAGTGTACTCAAGACAATAAGGGCAGCGAACGTTGCACCACCACCGACACCCGCTACACCGAAAGAACTGATTGTGACTACAAGCATTAAAATTAGAATAAAACCGATACTTGTCACATCAATGCCTACTGTCGGAGCTACGATGGTTGCTAACATAGCGGGGTAAACACCCGCACAGCCATTTTGACCAATTGAAACGCCAAAACTAGCCGAGAAGTTTGCTGAAGCATCATCGACGCCCATGGCTTCCGTTTGCGTTTTAATATTAAGGGGTAATGCCCCCGCGCTGGATCGTGCCGTAAAAGCAAAACTCAAAACTGGAAAGGCCTTTTTGAAATAAGCTATCGGACTCACTTTTTGACTTATCAAAATAGCGGAATGAACAAGCAGAACCACAATGAGGGCGGCATAAGAAGCAAGGACAAAAATACCCAAATTGATAATCGCCTGGAAACTCGAGGTCGCCATCATCCGTGTAGTTAACGCCAGGATACCAAAGGGAGTTAGTCGCAACACCAATGTTACAATACGCATAACGATAGCGTGTAAAGCGTCCAAACCTTTTCTAAAAGTAGCGGCATGTTCAGGTTCTTTACGTTTAATCCCCATATACGCTAAACCTGTAAACGAGGAAATAATCACCACGGCTATCGTGGATGTGTCTCGTAAGCCAGCGAAATCTTCAAAAATATTGGTTGGAATAAACGATAGAATTTGTCCTGGAATGGTTAATCCTTCCACTTGTGTTTGGCGTTCAGCCAAAGCCTCGATCCTAGCAGCTTCTGCCGCCCCTTGAGTAAATTGCGCACCGTCCAGATTAAAAATCAGGACAAAAGCCCAACCGATGAATGCGGCAACAGCTGTCGTAGCCAGTAAAGTAAACAATACCGAGCCACTGATTTTACCGAGATTTTTTGTTTGTTCAATTTTAGTAAAGGCACCGACAATTGATACAAAAATCAACGGCATTATTAACATCCGTAATAAACTTACGTAGCCTGAACCAACGATATTGATCCAATCAATGAAAGTGGTTGTCGTTTGGCTGTCGGAACCGAAACTAAGCTGCACGATCGTTCCAAAAACAAGACCTATAATCAAGGCAGTAAAAACACGGGTCGTGAATTTTACATGCTTAGCAGCCATGCGATAAAGAATGAATAGTAGAACAGAAAAAATAAGCAACAAGGCCAACAAAATAAAAATATCCATATCAATTCCTCCTTGGGTTTCTAAGCCCATTATAGAGGAATAAATATGGATATTCGAATATTCAGACTTTAGAGCCCGAGTTCATTAATTACCGCTTGCTTCATGGCTTGCACTGGCACAACGGTATGATGCAGAATTTCCCCATGAAGCGCTTCTTGGATTGCAGGGGGGAATGGCTGCTTGGCACATTCATGCAATTTGTTTAATGCGGATTCCAAGTTGGTGATGTTAAATTCTGGATCCAAAGCTTTTAGAACCGCTTCTGGGAATTTATAAGGACTGGCAGTGGATGCAATCACCATTGGTTTGTCATCCTGAAACTGATCAGCTACATAAGCGGCAACTGCAGTATGTGGATCAATCGTATAACCTGATTCATCATAAACAGCCTTAATTTGTGTTTGTACATTTTCTTCAGTGGCAAAGCCCGCTTTAAAATCAGTTGCTTTACTCATCATCTCAGCAGTCACTTGATACTGTCCTTCTGTAGATAAAGAAGTCATGTATTCCTTTATCAAACCTGCGTCCTCATTTGTAAGGTGGTATAACAACCGTTCCAAATTACTGGAAACCAATATATCCATGGAAGGGGAAGTGGTAAGAATAAAATCACGGTTGCGATCATATGAGCCAGATTTGAAGAAATCGGTTAAGACATTATTCTCATTTGACGCCACAATCAAATTCGCAATAGGTAATCCCATCTGTTTCGCATAGTAACCCGCTAAAATATTCCCAAAGTTACCAGTCGGGACACAAACATTCATTTCTTCCCCAACTTTAAGTTTACCGGATTTCAGCAACTGAGCATAAGCATGCACATAGTACACGATTTGTGGGACTAGGCGGCCAATGTTGATGGAATTCGCCGAAGAAAATTGCAGGTTATGATCTGCCAACTTAGAGCGAAGCCCTTGGTCAGCGAACAAGGCCTTAACCTGGCTTTGAGCATCGTCAAAGTTCCCCTCGATGGCTATAACAGAAACGTTTTCCCCTGTTTGAGTCAGCATTTGGCGTTCCTGGAACTCGCTGACACCGTTTTTAGGATAAAAAACGATAATTCTTGTCCCGGGAACATCCTCGAATCCGACCAAAGCTGCTTTTCCCGTATCACCACTCGTGGCGGTCAATATGACTATTTCTTTGTCGTTGTTATTTTTTTTGGCAGCTATTGTCATGAATTTAGGTAGAATAGACAGTGCAACATCTTTAAAAGCAATCGTCGGCCCGTGGAAAAGTTCCAAATACTGTTTATTGCCTACTTCGACAAGCGGCGTGATAACATCCGATGCAAATTTTTCACGATAAACGGTGATGCATTCTTTTAGCTCAGATTCGGTAAAATCACTGAGGAAAGCTTTTAAAACTACTAAGGCGATTTCTTCATAAGACTTTTCAGCTAACTCGTTTAGATTTGAAGACAGTTTAGGGATGTAAGCTGGAACATACAATCCGCCATCTGGTGCAATTCCAGTTAATATAGCTTGTGAAGCGGTAGCTGTTAGGCGTTTGTCGCGTGTACTGTGATAAGTTAATGCCATAATTGATACTCCTTTTTCAAATGAGGATTTTCTAATAAAAGTATGACACAATCATGTCTAAAACTCAATGAATTTTGGACATAATAAAAAGCCTCGAAAAATCTCGAGGCTTTTTGACATTATTCTTCTTTTTCACCAATTACTTCTGGTTCTGCTGCTTCAGCGTCTCCTTCAGCTGTCTCTTCTTCAACACGCGGTGCTGAAACAACCACTACTGTTTCCTCTGGTTCAGCCAATACAGTAACGTTTTTTGGAACCGATAGTTCAGATGCATGAACTGTATCTCCAATAACCAATTCACTTACGTCCACCGTGATTTCTGATGGAATGTTGGCTGGGTCAGTTTCCACTTCAACCTCGTTCAAGGTTTGGGTTACGACACCTTCCTTAACATCATCAAGACCTTCCAGAATGATGGTAACTGGGACAGTAACTTTTTGACCTTTTTTAAGTGCATTTAATTCCACGTTATAAATTTCTGGTTTTAGAGCAGAGTGATCAACGTGTTTGATCAATACTTGTCTTTCCTTTCCATCTAATTCAATGTTGAAAACAGCGTTACGTCCAAGTTGGCGCAACACATCATCGAATTCCTTGCGGTCAATCAAGACAGGAGTAGTTTCCACGTCTGTTCCATAAATGATAGCAGGTACTTTATTGTCGTTTCTAGCTTGTTTAGAAGCAGACGTACCTAGTCTTTCTCTTTTTTGAGCTTTTAGTTTCATAAATATTTCCCTCCATAACGCGCTATTAATTTAATGCGCATAATATACAAATAGTGTAACACCTATTTTAAAAAATAGCCAATGATATGCTTAAAACGCTTGCATACATAAAATGAAATTTATGGTTGTCCTTTAGGGCCTACCTTTAGTATACTCATACAGTATTAAAAATAAAATTCAAAGGAGTTGATAGGAATGTGGTGGTTCATTCCCGCTATAGTTGCCACTGTTGCATGGGGGACAGCTGATTTATTTTATAAGAAAGGTGCCGATCCAGCTGATAAATACAGTTACCTAAAAACGGTTATCATGGTCGGTCTAGTTATGGGACTGCATGCCGTCTATGTACTCCTGGTTGAGGGTATTCAATACGATCCAAGTTATTTAATTAAATACTTACCGGTCTCATTCTTTTATATTGTTTCCATGGCAGTTGGTTATGCCGGATTGCGCTTTTTGGAATTATCCATTTCATCACCTGTGCAAAATTCGTCTGGTGCCATTGCCGGATTGTTGACGTTTATTTTCCTTGGACAAACAATGACGTCGATTCAATTCTGGGCAGTAGCCTTGATCACGGTAGGCGTTATTTTGTTGGGTGTTTTCGAACATCAATTAGCTGAAAAAGAGCGATTGGAAAATAAAGAAGTGGTCGATCGTAAATATAAATATGGTGCTTTGGCATTAATATTCCCGCTATTATATGCACTTTTGGATTCACTAGGAACTTTCGCCGACGCTTGGTTCTTTGATTTTTATGCACCAGTGGATGACGGTACATTGGAAATGCAAGCCAACTTGTCATATGAATTTACATGGCTATTGGTTGCTGTTATTGCTTTTGTATATGTCGTGATGATCAAGAAACAGTCATTTAAATTCAAGGATCAAAAAGATCGTGGTTTGGCGGCTGTTTTCGAAACACTCGGTCAATTCTTCTATGTGTATGCCATTAGCTCAAATGCAGTGGTTGTAGCACCCATGATTTCTGCGTATTCTGTGGTCTCAGTAATATTGTCCCGCATTTTCTTGAAAGAAAAATTAACAACCAAGCAATACCTGGCTATTACGGCAATTATCATTGGAATTATCTTTTTAAGTATTGAATAATAAAAATAGAGAGTAGCGCCATTTCAGACGCTGCTCTCTATTTTTTTGTATTCAATCCGTATTCATCATAAAATGATTTTTTTATCTGAATAAAGCGGGTAAAGTCATTTAAGATTTGAAATAGCAAAGCACGATTCTCAAACTCTGACCGTGATTGTGGCAATTCACTATTGCGAAATTCTTCTAGTAATAATCTGATATCTTCCAGTAAGTATTCACCGGTATTAAATTCGTGTAACTGGTCAGCGGTCAAATACAAGAGACCGGACAATATTTTTCCTTCTTTAACCGGTATTGTACAGAGGGAGATATTTTGCTGGATATAACGTAATACACGATTTTGATTTTTGCGCATCTCGAAATAATTCAGATAGTAATGGGATTCTTTCCACGGACGATTTTCAGACTCTGCTAACACCAAATCTGAAGCTTGATCCAACATAGTTTCCAAATCATCTAGTTCTGTGGGGGTCATTGTACTGTTACGCAGTAAAGCATCCGACATGTCGACTAAAATATCTTTCATTTTTTTATCAGAAGCATTCATCAATGCTAAAATGTTTCCCTCATTCGACGGCATGTACAAGTTTACTAAAATGGCGATACCTGCCCCAATCAACATCAAAAATAATTCGTTGCTGATCCAACTCCAAGCGACACTTTCTTCCAGCAAGAGATGGGTAACTAAAACTGAACAGGGGGCAACACCAGACTCGACGCCCAATTTATACGCAAGTGGAACGTAAACTAAAAGGTAAATAGCAAATACATGTGTTTCGAATCCCAGGAAATGAAATAAAACTCCTGCCGTTCCCAGTGCTAAAACAGTTGAAATAACACGCTGTATAGCTGTTAGCCAAGAAGATTTATTTGTATCCAGGACACTCAGAATCGCAATGATTCCAGCGGAGACAGAATAAGATAATCCCACAAAATTTGCCACCAAAATGGCAATAAAAGCCGCGAGGCTAATTTTAATAGTTCGTAACGTCAGAGACATTTAACCGCTCCTTTTTAGCAATATACCCAGTGATGTGGGGAAACTTCCTTGAAAGACTCCCCTTGATATTCTTTCAGTTCGCTTTCAACCTTAACCACAGCTTCGCGGTTCGCTTCATAAGTTGGGTCAGGAATGGGGATTGCTGATAATAACTTTTTGGTATAGGGGTGAACCGGATTAGCGAATAATTCTTCAGCGTCAGCAAGCTCTACAATTTTACCGTTGTACATCACTGCCACGCGATCGGAAATTTGTTTAACCATTGCCAAATCATGGGCAATGAATAGATAGGTCAAACCAAGTTTTTCTTGTAGTTCTTCCAATAATTCCACAATTTGCGCTTGAATGGAAGCATCCAGGGCAGATAGAGGTTCATCCAAAACAATAAAAGTTGGATCAACAGCTAAAGCCCGCGCAATTCCAATCCGTTGACGTTGGCCACCGGAAAACTCATGCGGATAACGTTCCGCAAAAGAGGCATTTAATCCAACTAACTCCAACAATGCAAGGATACGATTTTTACGCTCCTCTTTTGTTTTTACCAGACCATGAATATCAAGTGCCTCACCAATGATGTCCTGGATTTTCATCCGGGGATTCAGGGAAGCATAAGGATCCTGGAAAATCATTTGCATGTGTTTGCGCATGGCTTTTAGTTCGTTAGATTTAAGGTGGTTAATGTTAAACCCTTCAAAGATAGTCTCGCCAGAATCAGGTTCATGTAAACGCAAGATAGTTCGGCCCGTTGTTGATTTTCCAGAACCAGATTCACCCACTAAACCGAGTGTCTCACCGCGAAAAATAGTGAAATCCAAATGGTCGACGGCAGTGACTTGCTGATTGCGTCCGTAAGGGAAAGCTTTCGTTAGTTGGCTGATTTCCAAAATTGGTTCGCGTTTGCCAGCGTGGATTTCTGCCAATTTTTTACGTTGCTGTACTGATTTTTCTTTATGCAGGTTTGGAATAGCAGCCAATAATTTTTTTGTGTACGTGTTTTGCGGGTTTCGAAAAACGGAAAGAGTTGAGCCTTTTTCGACTACTTTACCATCCTTCATCACGACGACATTATCACACATATTCGCTACTACGCCAAAATCGTGCGTAATTAAAATGATGGCCATTCCATATCTTTTTTGTAAATCTTTTAATAATTGTAATATTTGGGCTTGGATTGTTACATCCAGAGCAGTAGTCGGTTCGTCAGCGATAATCAGGGATGGATTACATGCTAAAGCCATGGCAATCATCATCCGCTGACGCATGCCACCTGAAAATTCATGAGCGTATTGTGTATAACGATAGTCAACGTTATTGATACCGACATCTGCCATGATTTCTTTAGCCCGTTTTTCTGCGTCTTTAGCACTCAATTTCTCATGAAAACGTAAAGATTCCGTGATTTGTTTACCCATGGTCATGGTTGGGTTCAAGGAAGTCATCGGGTCCTGAAAAATCATCCCGATGTCATTGCCTCGGATACGTTGCATTTCTTTCTCTGAATAATTCATTAATTCTTTCCCCATGTACACGATGCTGGATTCAGGGTGTAAATGGGCATTTGGTGCCAGAAGTTGCATGATTGAGCGGGCTGTCACACTTTTCCCACTGCCGGATTCGCCCACAAGTCCAATTGTTTCACCGGCTGCAACGTCAAAAGAGACATTAGAGACGACTTTCTGGACTGTGGAACCCGTTGTGAAGGAAACGGATAAATTATTTACGGATAATATATTGGTCATGATTTTGTCCTTTCTTGGTTATCTGTTTAGCTTATCAAAAAATAGCACGACTTTGAAAAAAATGAAAGTCTTTATTATTATTGGACTGAAAAAAAGTAAGTTAAAATGCTTGACGAAAAAAAACCCCTCTGATATATTATTCATTACAGATTTGAATATTTTAATATTGAATGACTATGAAAAGAAAAGTACAAGTGGCGTAATAGCAAAGCGAGTCCCGTTTGGTGTGAGGGGAACTAGGACAATATTTGGAAGTGCATCTTGGAGTCGTATGGGTGAGTGTTTATCAGCCCATAACGGGTTTGCCCGTTATAGCAAAGCAGTATCCTTTTTTAGTGTACTGATTGAGAATGATACCCCATCTGCAGGGTGTCTCGTTAAGGTGGAACCGCAAATTTATTTTTGCCCTTAAATAGCCAGGCTTGTTTAGCCGGTTATTTGAGGGCATTTTTTATTTTTATGGAAAAGGGAGGAAACGATTGTGGCAGAAGATGCTCGTTTATTAAAATCCATTCACTATTATTATGAGCGGGCCTACCGTAAAAAAAGTTGGCGTTTTGGATTAATATTTTTTGGGATTTTATTTCATATTGTTGTCGCGGCTAAGCATTTTTTAGGGGGCAAACACGTTAATGAACCCGATTGGCAAGCGGAATTCTTAAAAAGTGGTCAAGCAGAGGCACTAAGAAACAAGCTTGAAAAGCAAGAAAAAAATAAAAATAGCTATTTAAATATCCAAAAATCAGCTGCACAGGTGAAGGCTGATGTGGAAAAGATTTTCCAACTGGAATCCGGCAAAGAAATTACCCGGATGAAAGAGACTTATTACACTGAAAAAATTATAAACCCACAAAGTTATCTGAAGACAACGCTTGATATACTTGATTCGTGGCCAGGGTTTATTTTATCCTTTATTTTGGGATGGCCGATGTATTTCTATCTGTTGGTGGTTTCCTTGCCAACCTTAAACTATATCGTGAATCGTTTGGTGATGATGTTATTTGTTATCGTTGGCGTAACGGTGATTGTCTTCACACTGTTGTATTTTTCGCCATCAGACCCGGCAGTAAATATTCTGGGTGATCAGGCGACCCAAGAGCAGTACGAAGCTTTCCGCCAACTTCATGGTTTGAATGATCCCTACTTGGTTCAGTTAGGCAGGACCATCAAAGGTATTTTCACTTTTGACTTAGGCAATGCCTACCAAGGAAACGAGCAAGTGGTATCCACCATTATGCGACGCTTCCCGGTTACCTTGCAATTAACACTCATGGCTTTGACATTGTCATTATCCATTGCTTTACCAGCCGGCATTTATGCGGCAGTCAAAGCAAACTCAACCTTCGATAATTTGTTCATGTTGGTTGCTTTGATCGGTATTTCAATCCCGAGTTTCTGGCAAGGCTTGATTTTTATTTTGAACTTTTCGATTAACCTCGGTTGGTTACCCGCTACATATAGTACAAGCAACACTTGGTCGCTTTTGATGCCGGCCGTTGTTCTGGGGACCGGCTTGATGGCATCGGTAGCACGGATGACACGTTCATCCACGCTGGAAGTCATCAATGAAGACTATATATTAACCGCGCGTGCCAAAGGATTATCGCATACGCGTGTCATTCTGCGCCACGCTGTTCCAAATGCCTTGATTCCGATCGTAACGGTTGTAGGTCTGCAATTCGGGGGCATGTTGGGTGGATCCTCTGTAACGGAAAAAGTGTTTAACATTAACGGAATCGGAAGTTACATTGTTGATAAGCAATTTATTCCGGATATTCCGAGTGTGATGGGTGGCGTCATTTATATCGCCATCATCTTGTCAGTCGTAAATATGTTCATCGATGTTTTGTATAGTTTCCTGGATCCACGTATTCGTTCCCGAATCCAGAAAGGTAGGGGGTGATAACCATGATGAAAAGTTATCGCGGCAGACAGATGTTACGTTATTTTCAATTTAACAGCGGTTTGAGTTGGGGAATGACGGTTTTATTTCTGATATTGAGTGTTGATTTAAATCCTTTTACCTTAAAGGTGCCGCTGTTTATTTTAGGGATGGTCCATGCTGCCTTAAGTGTAATTCATTCCCTGATGTTAGGTAGAATCAAACAGACGCGTATTGATGCGGACAACCAACCTCTGGCTTTCAAAATAATGACTATCGTTTTGGTGGTAGGGCTATTCGCTGGAAATATCTTCACTTATTTATCAGGCATGGTCGCTTTGAAGAAAAATCCGAATGTCGGTTTTCTTTATTCCATATATATGGTTTTGGTTGATGTGATGCTCATTGCCCTCACGGCCCTGAATTTATTCAAACCCTTTGTTTCCAATACTTTTTTACCGACTTTATACCTATTGCTTGCAATATTGCTATTCCACATTTTAATCGTGGTGATGGGGCAAAAGTGGTATGGTTGGAATAGGAATGTGAAAATTGCTGTGTTGGGTTTGCTAGGGCTCACCGCTTTGGTTGGAAATGTAATGGCCATTTTAGTGGCTGTTTCGATGTATAAAACCAATCAAGATTTAGCAGGTGAGAGAAGGCAAACGAGCGTCCGGGAGAAACTGACCCGTAACCAGGCTGCATTACTGGGATTATCATTCATCACTTTCTTGATTTCGATTGCTCTGACCAGTAACTATTCCTTCAGCGAATCGTTTGCCGTTCAAAATAACTACGGTAATATTTTGCAACCCCCGTCATTGGCTTATCCATTTGGAACAGACAATTACGGTCGCGATGTTTTCTCACGAATCATCTTTGGTTCACAAATATCTTTATCGGTTGGCTTGTTATCAACGCTCTTACCGTTTTTCGTTGGTGGGACGTTAGGTGCTATTTCTGGATTTTATGGAAATACGACCGATAATGTGATTATGCGCTTGCTGGATGTTTTATACGCAATTCCAGGTATGCTATTGGCAATTACGATTGTGGCATCTTTTGGTGCTTCCACAACGAACTTGATTATCGCTTTAAGTCTAGGATCAATTCCATCATACGCACGGACGATGCGCGCCAACGTGATGCAAGTGGCCAACTATGAATACGTAGAGGCAGCGCGGGCATTGGGACAAGATAATAAAACGTTGATTTTGAAACATATCATCCCTAATGCAATGGCGCCGATGATTGTCCGTTCCACATTGACAATCGGTACGGCGGTTATTTCAACAAGTAGTTTGAGCTACCTGGGCTTGGGTGTTGAAGCCCACGTACCGGAATGGGGAAATATCCTCAGAATCGGTAGTCAATATTTAGAAACCAACCCATACCTGGCTATTTATCCAGGGTTGGCGATTATTTTATTAGTTTTATCATTCAACTTTTTGGGTGACGGATTGCGTGATGCGACCGATCCGAAATTAAATTAAAGAAAAAATATAATTGGAGGTTTACATATAATGAAGAAAAAATTATTACCGTTCTTGGCTACATCCGCTGCACTGGTATTGGCTGCTTGCTCCGTGCAAACAGAAAATGATGCCAATACAGGGTCAAATGCTGAATCGAATGTTTCGCAAACCACAGAGAAAACAACCATTGAAATTTTGGGTTCGAGTGCAAACGAAACGGACATGAATATCGTTCGTGACCAATTAATGAAAAATGGTTTTGACGTAAAATTAAACACACAACCGGACTACGCAAGCTTCTCGGCTCAAAAAGAAGCTGGTAACTATGACCTAGCCATTTCAAGCTGGACGACTGTTACAGGTAACCCAGACTACGCAGTGCGTTCATTGTTCATCACTGATGGTGATTACAGTATCATGTCTGATCCAGAAGTGGATGCTTTAATCAATCAAGCTGCTGTAGAAACACCGGAAGAATACCAAGCAACCTATAAAGAGTTGGAAGATGTTTTGGTTACTGAAAAAGCATATATTGCACCACTTTACACATCCTTAAAAGCACAGGCTTATAACAAAGAAGTATTAAACGGTGACTCTATCCGTCTTTCGAAATCACGTGCATTCGCTTGGGAACCTGTTTCTTTCGTGGATGAAGCGAAAAATGAAACAGACACATTGATGCTGACACAAACAATGGGCGATCTTACTTCCCTAGATCCAATCAAAGGAAATGACGGTTCCATCAACCAATTAAATACAAACATGTATGTGCGTTTGGTTAACTTGACTGACGACGACAAAGTCGTTTCTGATGGTTCACTTTCATATAATCACGTTATCGCTGAAGGTAATTCTGAATTTTATTTCGTATTACGTGATGATATCAACTTTGCGGCTGTTGAAAATGGAGAAGCGGTTGATACTGGTTTGATGGTAAGTGGTGAAGATGTTATTTTCTCATTGGAACGCGCTAAAGATGCAAACTCTGTTCCAGATCACCGTACTTATTCTCTGCACGAACATATCGATACGGTAGAATTAGTATCTGATGTTACTGAATTGGAAGACGTTCAGTTATCTGATGGTTCAGGAAATGTTTTGGATGCATTGGAAGAAGGATTGGATGCGCCGATCTCTGATACAGTTGAAGCGGCAGAAGAAGTTAACAATGATGAAGGTTCATATCAAGTTGTTAAATTAACGACAACTGAGGCTTTCCCGCAAGTACTGAACTACTTGGCCCACCAATCAGCTGGTATTGTTTCAAAACAACAAGTTGAAAGTGTCAACACTTACGATATTGCGTCGTTCGACCCGGCAACTGATATTGCATATGGTGACCAACGTGCAGTTATCAATGGCGATAATCACTTGTATACAAGCGGCCCTTACATCATGACTTCAAAAGACGATTACGAAGCAACTTTCCAAGCAAACCCTGGCTACCGCCCAGAAACAGAAGAAACTGCTCAAATCAAAAACGTTACCGTTCGTTTCATAGCAGATGCTGACAGTGCTTTGTCCGCTCTACGTGCAGGCGAAATCCACTTGCTATATGGATTGAACGAAACTAAATATGAAATCGTTGAAGAAGATGAGTCTCTAGCATTGCAAAGCATGCCAAGTAACGGTGTAGCTTACATGCTGTTCAACACATCTGGACGAGAAGTTTCCGAAAGCGAAAACTTGCGTAAAGCAGTATTGTTCTCAATTAACCAAGAAGAAATCAACTCTGCTTACGACGGTAAAAAACTACCAGCATACTCAACAGTTTCTCCATTAGTGGATACTGGAAATGAGTTAGTGGCTGATCCAGCTAAAGTAGAAGAATTCTACGAAGCTTATCTAGCAGAATAACCTGAATTTAAAATGACTTAGTCGGTTTTTAAGCTGACTAAGTCATTTTTAATTTAAACAAAGTGACTTACTACCAAAAATGATGGAGCAATTCACTTTAAATAATTTTAAAGTGACTTACTGAAGAAAATTGCGATGTTAGTCATTTTAAATCCTTGATTATATGTAATAGGCTCCTCTTTTTTTATTGATAACCTTAAAATTTTCCTTCAAGACCCTGGAACAGTGTTGTTGGCTGACCGATGCCCCACAAAAACCCTGTAAAATCTTACTTGTTAATTTTATATCGGGAAACAATCTACAAAGCTATTCGGCTGCGATTTGGATGGTGAGTGAGACTTTTTCTGAAGCCAAGCAATCGGAACAACTGTATTTTTTAGAATTGACAATTAAATCAAGAGACCCACATTGGACACAACGAAGACCTTTCTTTAAATCATGATATTCATAATCAGGAATGTTTTTCCTGAATACTTCAGGTTTCAAAGCCAACTTTTGGATAACCTCAGCGGCATCAATAATTTCTGTTGTTGGCTTGGGGAATTGTTTTATATATTCAATGTGCTCAGGAATCTGTGTAGGTAATATAAGAGCTTTCCCTCGTGGAGCGTTGAACAGGGTGAATTCTGAATGAACAAAAACAACAGCTGCTTTAACAGGTATGTGGCCAAAGCCCATTTCTTTCAATAGCTGTTTAAAATTATGCTTAGTTCTGGTTAATTGAATCAGGGGATTTGGGATTTCAAGTTTTTCACTTCTGGAAAAATATTCTTCATTGTATTCCCATTCAAAGCTATAATTCTTAACTTCGTAAATGAAGATGAATCCAGCAACACATACTAAATGGTCGACTTGGAACCTTTGACCGTTTTTTGGTTCAAGATATAAATCTGAAAGGGTAAAAAAACCTGACAATAAGGTTCGATAATTAATTTCTCCTAAATATCCTTTCATATTGATGGAAAGCTGTTTTTGTAGTTCAGTATTTGTTGCCATCCTCGCCGCCAATGATTCCAACAGCAACAATGTTTCTGATTTCTTCATCATATTTACTAACACCTCCTACATATATAAGCAAAAAATGCTTAAAAGCTTTTTTTAAAATAAAATATTATTGTGGCTACATATTGTGGTAGGTTTTATGGTATGATGCAACATGTTGTAATTCCTTGATGAATTAAGACAAAAAGGAAGGGATATGATGAGTGTGTTAGTTTTAGCGGGGATGATTGGTGCAGGAAAATCTACCTATACAAAAATGATTTCTAACAAGTTGGGAACGCAAGCTTTCTACGAAAGTGTTGACTACAATCCCATCCTTGATAAATTTTATGATGATCCAAAAAAATGGGCATTCAGCCTACAAATTTACTTCTTAAATGCACGTTTTAGAAGTATTAAAGATGCATTGGTGGACGATAACAACGTGTTGGATCGCTCCATTTATGAAGATGCATTATTCACCCATGTAAACCACCTGCAAGGTAACATTTCTATAGAAGAAATGGATATCTATAACGATTTGCTAGAAAATATGATGGAAGAACTACAAGGAATTCCGAAAAAAGCTCCGGACTTATTAATTTATTTAGATGGACCCTTTGAAATGATTTTGGAACGTATCCAAGAGCGTGGACGCGATTTCGAACAAATCAAGGACAATCCAGATTTATTAGCCTATTATCGTTTGTTGTTTGATAATTATGAGGCGTGGTTTGAAAATTATAATCACAGTGCGAAAATTAAAATAAGCATTGCTGATTACGATATTCTGAACTCCCAAGAGGACGCAGAGCGCGTGATGGAAGTAATCCAAAACGCCCTGATAGAAGCACGTTCTGAGTACGCGGTTAAAATTTAGTTTAATGCCTGATTCGATTGCCAAATCGAATCAGGCATTTTTCATCCTTAAGACTGATTTATCGAAAAACAATTTCTACTATAATGACTATGCATCAAAGAATTGAACGGAAAGGAAGATGCCTGATGCAAATGAGAGCGAAAAAGACACGTACCCCTGTTACCAAAGTGAAATCACTCGTCACTTCCTTGTTCGACACGAAAGTAAAACGACGCAGGAAATTGATGGTTCTGGGGATTATCCTCTATATAGTGAGTCCTGTTGACTTTATTCCGGATGTCATTCCAATGGCGGGATACGCGGATGATGTGCTCATCCCTATTCTATTGATGATTGCAGAAAAATTAATGTCTAGCGAAGATAACAAAGAACATGCAAAATAACTGCATGTTCTTTTTTTGTAAAAATGGTTATTTGGGCAGTTAATTGTTAAAATAGAAGCATCATAATTGAGAGGTGCATGTATGGCAATTAAACTGATCGCAGTGGATATGGATGGAACATTCTTGAATTCAGAGAAAACGTATGACCGTCCGCGTTTTGAAAAATTATTGGATCGCATGGATGAAAAAGGGATTCGATTTGTATGTGCAAGTGGAAATCAATTACCTAAGCTCAAATACTATTTTAAAAATCTAGAAGACCGGATAACTTTTGTAGCAGAAAACGGTGCCTATGTCGTTCATGGTGATGAGGTTCTGCTTTCGGCAGTAATGGAAGAAGAAATGGTCCAAAAAGGAATTAGTGCGCTCCAATCATATAGTAATGTCCCATTTCTTTTGTGTGGGGTAAAAGGGAGTTATTTGCCTAAAGGAGCAGATCAAAAATACGCTGATATCTTCAAGGAGTATTATTTAAACATAGAAGAAGTGAAGGACTTACATGAAATTGAAGATGAAATCTTGAGTTTTACCACCGTATTCCAGGTTACCGAAGTGCCGGACGTCCTGGAATATTTAGAAGAAAAAATAGGCGGTCACCTATCTGTTGTGGGTAGTGGTTTTGGATTTGTGGATATTCTTTTACCTGATATCAATAAAGGCCTGGGCATGAAAATGTTGCAAGAAAAATGGGGCATTACTGTGGATGAGTGTGCCGCCTTCGGAGACAGCCCCAACGATATTGAGATGCTTAAACAAGTCACTCACAGTTATGCTGTGGGAAATGCGGAGCCCTCTGTTAAAGCGGTGGCTACATATGAGATAGGGGACAATGACTCAACAAGTTTGTTGGACACTATTGAAGCCTTGTTGGCAGAATAAACAAAAACCAGCCCATTATGGCTGGTTTTTGTTTGGTTGACAAATTTAATTTTTGATGATAACGTGTATAAGTTAATTGATTATCGTTAAAGACCTCCAATTGAATCAAACGTTTAAAATGGAGGCAGTAAATTGCAAGTTATATATTGAAATTGATATTAAAGAAAGGAAAGAAATCTTATTATAGCAAAAATAAAAAATGCCAATGATCCAATCTATGATTCAGCAGCATCCTATATTGGCGCTGCTACGCGTGCTTTGACTGAAGCCCATGCTGAACCGGCAAGGGTCAAGATATACCATAATGGGAGTATTTATTTAGACCTTCCTTTAACAAAAGGTAGGTTAGTCTGTCCTGTTCAAGTGAACACTGGGCTATGGCAAGTAGAAATATGGGGCAATTATAAGGAAGAATCTAATAAGTGTTTATTAACTTCTGAACCAATTCATAAAAAATAAACTGAGTAAGGCTAGGTGCCTTGCTCAGTTTATTTTATTTGTATAAGTGGAATCCTTGTGACCAGCTGATTTTTTCTGCAGCCGCTAGCGAGATGTTAAGTAAGCCGACTGCCTCCAGTTCACGAGCACGTTTTAATTTGCCGGCATCCAGGATATCTAAGCCTGAACCCTCTACTGCATCGATTAATTTTTCTTTGGCGGATTCACTATCGCCTGCTACCAGTACTCTCGGTTTAACGTTATCGCCCACGGTCTTATTTGCTAATACAGCCGCAAACGTGGTATTAAAAGCTTTCAATAGATGAGAATCAGGCAGTTCTTTTGCGATTTCAGCTGTGGCTGAACTATCTGCAGGCACAACTAAATCATCAAACGTATTAAAGTCCAAAGGGTTAGTGATGTCTACAATGATTTTTCCTGTTAACTCTGCTTTGTATTTTTTGATGATATCTTTTACAGAAGGGTAAGGTACTGCAAAAACAACAATATCTCCAAGCGGTTTCACTTCATCCTCACGCCCAATAAATTCTACCGAATTACCAGCGTCTTCAAACCGAGCTTTCAAAGCGGAACCCATATTTCCACTACCAAATATACTGATTTTGGACATCTTCAACCATTCCTTTCTCTTTATTGTAAACGCAACCAATACAATTGAAGTATAGGATTAGTCGATAAAAAAGTCAAAAATTACAAACTTTATATTCCTTTGCTTGACACCGTTCGATTACAAGTGTAAACTATTGGGTATAAACAAGTTTACACATGTAAACATAAAAAGGAAAGGATGCTTAATATGCAAACAGCACCAACACCTAAAATATCCGATGCTGAATGGGAAATCATGCGCGTCGTTTGGACCAATCAACCAGTGACCAGTCGGGAAATAACGCAAGTTTTAAGTGAAAAGATGGATTGGAAAGCAGCGACGATTAAAACTTTAATCGGGCGTTTGGTAGATAAAGGATTTGTTTCGACAGTAGCTGATGGCAAAAGATTTTTGTACTCTGCAGTGATTTCCGAAGAAGACAGCGTGCGTGAACTAACGAATACAGTGCTTGACCATGTCTGTGCAACAAAGGTCGGAAGCACCATCGCTGAATTAATCACAAATTCTTTATTAAGTAAAAATGACATAAAATTATTAGAAGAAGCACTTGCAGCTAAAGTAAATGACGCAGTCGATGTCATTCATTGTCAGTGCTTAAAAGGGCAGTGTAACTGTCACCATAACCACGAGGAGGGGCATGTTATATGAAACATGAATCATTATCAGTAGAAGGGATGTCTTGTGCGAGCTGCGCCCAAACTGTAGAAAAAGCCGCAAGTAAAGTGGCTGGTGTCAAAAATGCTTCCGTCAATCTAGCCACGGAAAAGCTTGATTTCGACACAGATAGCAATTTTGAAATTTCTAAAATAGAACAAGCTATTGCGGATGCGGGATATAAAGTGTTAAAACCCCTGCAAACAATGACCTTTGCTATTGAAGGGATGTCTTGCGCTAGTTGCGCACAAACGGTGGAAAATGCGACTTTAAAATTAGTAGGTGAAGGCAATGCTTCGGTGAACTTAGCTACCGAAAAAATGGTCGTTAATTATGATCCTGCATCAATCAGTATATCCGATATCACGAAAGCAGTTGCGGAGTCTGGTTACGAAGCGACCGAACAAGTGACATCCAATGAATCAGTAGATCTGGACCGCGAAAAGAAAGAAGCGCATATTAAAGAAATGTGGCGGAGATTTTGGATTTCGGCGGTATTCACAATTCCTTTGTTATATGTTTCGATGGGACATATGGTAGGGATGCCCCTTCCGTCTCTAATTGATCCCATGCATAACGCTTCAAATTTTGCTATCACACAATTGGTTCTAACCATCCCGGTAATGGTGCTGGGGGAAAAATTCTTTACGGGTGGTTTCCGAGCCCTTGCTAAAGGACATCCCAACATGGATTCCTTGGTTGCGTTAGGAACGAGTGCGGCTTTTATTTATAGCCTTTATGGAACATTTAAAATATTTATGGGCGAAACAAGTTTTGCCATGGAACTCTATTACGAATCAGCTGCAGTCATTTTAACTTTAATTACATTGGGAAAATATTTTGAAGCAGTATCGAAAGGTAAAACGTCAGAAGCGATTAAAAAGTTGATGGGGCTTGCACCCAAGACAGCGCACGTCCTTCGTAATGATAAAGAAATCGAAATTCCAGTTGAGGCCGTTCAAGTTGATGATGTAATCGTCGTACGACCTGGTGAAAAATTACCTGTTGACGGGGTTGTGATCGAAGGCTTAACTGCCATAGATGAAGCAATGTTGACGGGAGAAAGTATGCCTGTTGAGAAGAAACCAGGGGATTCTGTCATTGGAGCGAGTATTAACAAGAATGGGACAATCCAATATCGCGCTACAAGAGTCGGGAAAGATACCGCCTTGGCGCAAATCATTAAGTTAGTCGAAGACGCGCAAGGTTCGAAAGCCCCAATTGCCAAATTAGCGGATAAAATTTCTGGAATCTTTGTTCCGATTGTTATTGTTTTAGCGGTTCTTTCCGGATTGGCCTGGTATTTCCTGGGACAAGAGTCATGGGTGTTCGCCTTAACGATTACTATATCAGTGCTTGTTATTGCCTGTCCTTGTGCTTTGGGGTTGGCCACACCAACTGCTATTATGGTAGGAACAGGTAAAGGTGCTGAAAATGGCGTTTTGATAAAGAGTGGTGCTGCACTTGAAACGACCCATAGCATCCAAACGGTCGTATTTGATAAAACTGGGACGATAACTGAAGGGAAACCGAAAGTAACAGATATTCTTGTAAATGGGATAGAAGAAAACGAATTGCTTCTTTTGGCGGCATCTGCTGAAAAAGGGTCTGAACATCCTTTGGGTGAAGCAATAGTAACAGCGGCTGAAGAAAAAGGGATGGTTTTATTGAAGGCCACCAATTTTGAAGCTTTACCGGGACACGGTATAAGTGTGGCAATTGAAGAGAAAGCTTTACTGCTTGGAAATAAAAAACTTATGATGACTCATCATATTAATCTTTCTGAACTTGAAGAAAATTCAAATCGTTTGGCTGAAGAAGGTAAAACACCGATGTATATTGCGATGGATAACCGTTTGGTAGGGATTGTTGCAGTTGCAGATACGCTAAAAGCGAGCAGTGAAGCAGCCATTCGCAAACTCCAGAAAATGGGTATCGGTGTTGTCATGATGACTGGCGACAACAAACGGACTGCTGAAGCGATTGCTCGTCAAGTCGGCATCGATCGCGTACTAAGTGATGTGCTGCCGGAAGACAAAGCGAGTCAAGTTGAATTGTTACAAAAAGAAGGCAAAAAGGTAGCGATGGTTGGGGACGGTATTAATGACGCGCCGGCACTGGCACAAGCAGATATTGGAATCGCAATTGGAACAGGGACTGACGTGGCAATTGAATCGGCGGATATCGTATTGATGCATAGCGATTTAATGGATGTGCCAACGGCCATTGAGCTGAGTAAAGCAACCATTACCAATATAAGAGAAAACCTGTTTTGGGCTTTTGCCTATAATATCTTGGGTATTCCAGTAGCAATGGGAATTCTCCATTTATTTGGTGGTCCGTTATTGAATCCGATGATTGCAGGTGCAGCGATGAGCTTTAGTTCTGTATCCGTTTTGTTAAATGCGTTAAGATTAAAGAGATTTAAACCATCAAATAGATAAAAGGGGAGGAAAATATATGAAACAAACAGTGTTAATAGAAGGAATGAAATGTGAAGGTTGCTCCAAAACGGTTAGTCGCCTCTTTACAGCATTAGAAGGAGTGGACCGGGTTATCGTGGACCTCGAAGCTAAAATGGCCAATGTGGAAACAGAACGTGAAATTTCAAAGGAAGAGTACACAAAAGCTTTGTCCGAAACTAAATTCACAGTCGCCGAAATTCAATAATATTGCTTGCTGCTGACCATGTGTCAGCAGTTTTTTTGTGCCTGAAACATTAGAAGGGTATCGTATTAGCTATACAATTGACGGGTTATTAACAAATGTTTATTTGGTGAAGGTGTATATTGCACTATTTTCGTCCTTTTACACTTAAAAAAGCCTTATCATAATATTACAAAAAACAATTGTTTGTTGTAACATTCGTCACAATTGCCTTTTGTTTGTAATTAATGCTTACTTTTAATACAGAAGTGTTAAGGGGTATTAACAAAACGATGTTATTCCGCACAACCCTTTTTTTTCATGTTAGTATTACGAGGCTTAGAAGAAAAGACCCACTAAAGTCACTCGGTCAGAATCTACTGGACTCTTGCGGAAGATACAAGCAAGAAAAGAAAGGAAAGAAAATATAATATGAACTTTAAAAACAAATTATTTGTAGCAGGTGCATCAATCGCATTTTCAGGAATCTTGGCTTTTGCTAGCCCAACGGAAGCAAGTGCAGCAGAATGGAGCGCGCGTACAGCAAGCGAAATTAAAGAAGATATCCAAGAAAACGAAAACGGAAGTAAATATACTTTTGTATGGGGCGATACATTATCAGTGATCGCACAAGCAACAGAAATTTCATTAGACAAATTAGTAGAAGTTAACAATATTTCTAATGCAGACATGATTATCGTTGGAAATTCTATTCGTTTATCAGCTGACAATAAAGTTGTAACAGTTGGTGAAGGTACAGAACAAAAATCTTACGATGTAAGTTCTGAAGAAGAAGTTGTAGAAGTTGAAACACCAGTTGAGCATTACGAAGAAGTTGTAGAAGAAACAGCTCCAGTAGTGGAAACAGCTCCAGTGGAAGAAGTAGCTCCTGTAGAAGAAGTAGCTCCAGCTCAAGAAGCATCAACTGCTGGCTACCAAATTACAGTAGAAGCAACAGCTTACTCAACAAACCAACCGTCATTAAGTGATTTTACATATACAGGAATTAACCTACGTCAAAACCCTAACGTTGTCGCGGTTGACCCAAGTGTCATTCCTCTAGGATCTACAATTATCGTACCTGGTTACGGTACATTTATAGCAGGAGATACAGGTTCAGCTATCATCGGAAACCGTATCGACGTACATATCACAGACTTGAATGCAGCATTGGCATTTGGTCGCCAAGGAATGACAATTACAGTTATTCCAGCATCATAATCCCACATTTATTCCGGAAGCGAGAGCTTCCGGTTTTTTTGTTTTGCGTTGAAGATATTAAATAAAATGCCAATTTGGCTTTATTAAACCATTTGGCCCAAAAATTCAGATTGAAATGGTCTAATAACGGTTAATTAAACCATTTGAAGCAAAAAAATAAAACGAAATGGTTTAATTCTCCATAATTAAACCATTTTAGTTAAAAATTAAGTCCCAAATGGTTTAATAGCTTCAACAAATCAGTTTGTCACATATACGCACAACGACAAAGTCGATTGTCAACCCATAAAAAAACAAGTTGACATGAAACGGTTAATTTTGTATGGTTAATACCACAAAGTAAAGAAACAG
This sequence comes from Jeotgalibaca sp. A122, assembly GCF_052266715.1. Lineage (NCBI taxonomy): Bacteria > Bacillati > Bacillota > Bacilli > Lactobacillales > Carnobacteriaceae > Jeotgalibaca > Jeotgalibaca sp. A122. The sequence continues at coordinate 152,254 of NZ_JBQPRB010000006.1, forward strand.
GTGATGAGATGTCTACGAAAGATGAAGTATTAGCTATTTTAGAACAAAGAAGAGTAGATAAAATATCCGGTCAAAAGATTGCGGATGAATTAGGCGTGAGTCGTACAGCAGTCTGGAAAGCCATTAATACCCTTAAAGCAGATGGGTATCTTATTAGTTCAACTACAAATGCTGGCTATAAATTGATTAATCCTTCCGATTCACTGAACACTGCAGCAATCAAACCATTATTGGATCGAAAGCTGATTGTTGAAACGTACCAAACAATTGATTCTACCAATGCCGAAGCCAAACGTCGCTTAAACGACAATCCGCATGAAGATATCCTGATTTTGGCAGAGTCCCAAGAAAAAGGGCGGGGAAGACTTGGGCGGACATTTTATTCACCGTCCCGGAATGGCATCTATATGAGTCTGACATTGCACGATTTAAATCCGCAAAATGACGCAACCCTCGTAACTACGGCGGCAGCAGTGGCTGTTTGCCAAGCAATTGAAGAACTGACAGACTTAAAACCACGAATTAAATGGGTCAACGACATCTTTATCGATGGCAAAAAGATTTGCGGTATTCTGACTGAAGGGACTTTGAGTCTGGAGACCCAAACCATCCAATCAATCATTTTGGGTATCGGTCTGAATGTATTGGAAGATGAGAACCTACCGGCTGAACTACAACAAATAGTGGGGTCCTTGTTCAAAAAAGAGAGCCCGGTCAGCCGTAATCATTTAGCTGCCAGTATTATTAATCACTTTTTCCGCATCTATGAAACGATGGGAACGCGTGAATACTTGGATGAGTACCGCGAACGCTGTTTTGTTTTAGGCAGAAATGTTTCGTTCGTAAAAAATAATGAAACATACTCAGGCTTGGCCATAGGCATAGACGATACAGGTGCTCTGGAAATCCAACTGACTGATAATACCATCACAAAAATATCATATGGGGAAATAAGTATAAACTGGAGGAACGAATCATGACGCTTACCACACGTGAAATGACCAGAATCAGTATCATGGCTGCTTTAACTTTAGTCAGCAGTTTTATCTCTATTCCACTAGGTCCGGTGGCGATTACCTTACAAACACTATTTGTATTACTTACGGGATTATTGTTCACGCCGAAACTGGCATTCTATACTCAGTTGTTAAATCTTATTCTGACCCTGTTAGTGCGAGGTCCGCAAATCGTTTTGGGTCCGAGCTTCGGTTTTTTAGTTGCTTTTATTGTTGTTGCGACCTTGATTGCGTGGTTAAAAGTGAACAAGAAGATACAAAGTGATACACTATTAGTGACTGTTGGAACAATTGTCAGCTACTTTATTGGCACACCGTACATGGCCTTTATTTTAAATGGTGTGATGGAATTAAACCTCAGCACAACGGAAGTGCTTTATTCCGGTATCATTATGTTTCTGCCGGGTGATGCACTAAAAGCCTTGCTTGCTGTTGTGGTCGTCAAAAGCGTCTCAAAAACCTTAGCTACTTATCCTTAGGAGGGTATATGATGTGTGGAAGATATGAACTGGATGCCACTAGAAAAGATTTATGGGAAAGATACCAAGTGACAGAATCAAAAGATGATTTCACAGCCCGCGAGGAAATATTTCCGACAAATATTTGTCCGGTTGTAATACCAGGACAAAGGATAGTCCAGTTGAAATGGGGTTTTACAGAAACATTCGCCAAAAGACCGCTCATTAACGCTCGCCAGGAAACTATACTGCAAAAACCTACTTTTCGTGAATCTTTTACGAGTGCCCGTTGCCTAGTTCCAGCTACTGCTTTTTTTGAATGGGAAAAAAAGGACGATACAAAAATCAAACGCCGTATCTCGATCAAAGGATTACCAATCTTTTCGTTAGCAGGCATTCGCAAGTCATATCCGCAATCTGATGGTTCTGTGCTTGAGACTTTTTCCATCCTTACAACCGATGCAACACCTTCTTTTTCTAAGATTCATGATCGTATGCCGGTTATCCTAAAACCGGAAAATGAAGCGTTGTATTTAAATCATGATGTTCCATCATCAGAAGTAAAATCACTTTTGACAACAGAGTCTCAGCTTAAACTGGAAGTTATTATCGATTAAACGAATCTCATTTAATTTTAACTTTGTAATTGACTTCTCATAAAAAGTGAGCTATGATTCAGGCATCATCAAAAAACAAAACAGTGAGGTTTTCACAATGACAAACAAAAATGCATGCCTAAACCAATCTAACTATTACTTTAGCTACTTTAGATAATGTTTGTACCCATTACCGGTGGATACAGACATAACAAACAATGTTTGTATCTATGGAGGCTAAAGTTAGTTTGCGTAAGCAACTGCCACATAGATGAAAATCTGAGTGGTGATTGCAAAAAAGGATGCATTTCTTTTTTACAGTATGATTTTTATACCCCATTCAGATTATTACTATCTGGATGGGGTTTTATTTTTGTCAAATGTGTAAATAACACGACAACAGGAGGAAGTAAAAATGAATAAAAGTTGGTTAATCAAAGCAAGTTTATCGGTAGCAACGGCTCTAACATTGGTGGGTTGTGCTGAAGGTGAGACTGGAACGGGATCTTCAAATAACAATTCCGAGGAGGAAGTGAATTTAGGCATTTTGCAACTGATGGACCACGAGTCGTTAAATGCCTCACGTGAAGGATTCTTGGATGTGTTGGAAGAAGCAGGGTATGTGGAAGGCGAAAATTTAAACGTTGATTACCAGAATGCGCAATTGGACCAGTCTAATTTACAAACGATGTCTGAGCGATTATCAGGTAATAACGATTTGATTTTAGCTATCGCAACCCCAGCCGCAGTGTCGTTAGCGAACGTCGACCAGGAAACGCCAATTCTTTTTACTGCAATAACTGATCCTGTGGATGCGGATTTGGTGGCGAGTTTGGATGCTCCGGGTGGAAACTTATCGGGAACCACGGATGCTGGTCCAATCAAAGAACAAGTTGATTTATTATTGTCTGTGGCCAAAGATGCGACCCACATCGGGATTATCTACAACTCGAGTGAACCAAACTCGGTCATTCAAGGAGATGAAGCCACTGAGTTGTTAGAGGCGGCTGGGATGGAAGTGGTTTTGAAGACAGTTTCATCCACAAATGAAGTGCAACAGGCTATGGAGTCATTAGCAGGTGATGTTCAAGGTATTTATATTCCAACTGACAATACCTTGGCAAGTACAATGGGGACTGTAAAACAAGTTGCTGAAGCGAATCAATTACCAGTTGTGGCAGCATCTGCTGACCAAGTAGAAGCAGGTGGATTGGCAACTTATGGGATTGACTACTACGAATTAGGTCGTCAAACGGGCGAGATGGCATTGGAAATTATCGAAGATGGGGCTGATCCAGCAACAATGCCAGTCCAATCATCCAAAGCATTGAATTTGGTTGTTAATGAAGAAGTTGCGGAATCGTTGGGTATTGATCCAGAAACCATCACGCTTCCAGAATAATTAAAAATCTCATTGACTTTTAATCTAAAACCGTGTAACATACACTTATTAAATAAATGAATCGTGAGGGAATACAAAATGACACTACAGAAATCAATTCTTTTGCATACTAACTTTTTCTTTAGCTTCTTTAGATAGTGTTTGTAGACATCACTGATGGATACAAACACACAAACGTTGTTTGTATCTATGAGGCTAAAGTTAGTTCGCATGAGCAACTGCCCATAGATGAAAATCTGAGTGGTGATTGCAAAAGGAATTAATTTCTTTTACATTTTGTATGTAGACCCATTCAGATTATTCGTTATCTGGATGGGTTTTTTGTATGTTTTTTTGAACCGCACATAATAAATAGGAGGAAATAAAAATGAAAAATTGGATGACTAAACTAGGCTTAACCATTGGAGCAGGACTATTGATGGCTGCATGTGGAAATGGTGAGACGGCGAGCGAGGAAACAATCAATATCGGTATTCTGCAATTGATGGATCATGAATCGCTGAATGCCTCTCGCGAAGGGTTTTTGGATACGTTGGAAGAAGCAGGGTATGTGGATGGAGAAAATATTTCTGTTGACTATCAAAATGCGCAAGGGGATCAATCAAATCTACAAACGATGTCAGAACGTTTATCCGGAGATAGTGATTTAATTTTGGCGATTGCAACGCCAGCAGCGGTTTCTTTGGCAAACATGGATCAAGAAACACCGATTCTTTTCACAGCTATTACGGATCCTGTAGATGCGGACTTAGTCACCAGTTTGGAAGCACCAGGTGGTAATTTAACGGGAACAACAGATGCAGGTCCAATAGAAGAACAAATTGAGTTGTTGCTTTCTTTAATCCCTGAAGGTGGAAAAGTAGGCATCATCTACAACTCGAGTGAACCAAACTCCGTTATTCAAGGAGACCAAGCAACAGCGTTTGTTGAAGCAGCTGGTTCCGAGGTTGTTTTGAAAACTGTTTCTTCAACCAATGAAGTGCAACAAGCAATGGAATCACTGGCAGGGGATGTTGATGGGGTCTATGTGCCGACCGATAACACATTGGCAAGTACGATGGCAACTGTAGCGGATGTTGCAAAAGCCAATAAACTTCCTGTGGTTACAGCATTCTCTGAAAATGATACAGTCAGTGGTTTAGCTACTTATGGAATTGACTATTATGAACTAGGGCGTCAAACAGGAGAAATGGCACTTGAAATTATCGAAAATGACGCAGAACCTGCTACAATGGCAGTGGAATCTTCAGATAATCTGAAATTGATAATTAATGAAGAAATGGCAGAGGCAATCGGTATTGACCCTGCAACAATCGTCGTTCCAAAATAGAGATTGCGCACAATCCCCTTTTAAAAGGGGGTTGTGCGTATTCTCTTTTCGTGTTATTTTTGCTAGATAGGACGATAATAGTGTAATGAAAAAAATGGGAGGAAAAAAATGAAAAAGTGGCTTAGCTTAGTATCTGTATTGGCTTTGTGGGGATGTACTTCAGCATCGACAGATTCCGAAGGTTCAACAGAAACAGTTGAAGGCTCTCAAGAATCAAGTATGCAAACAGAACCCGTTGTAGAAGAAAGTGTGGCAGAGCCAGAAGAAAAAAGAATTTCTTTTATTGGCGTTGGGGACAATTTAATTCATGACAATGTCATCTGGGCTGCTGAAACACCGGATGGATCTTATGATTTCTCCCATATGTACGATAACATTGCTGACGATGTAGCAAATGCTGACTTGGCGTTTCTAAATCAAGAAACAATATTTGCGGGACCTGATTATCCTTACGCTGGCTATCCTTCATTTAATACACCTGAGCAATTAGGTGATAATATGGTCGATTTGGGCTTTGATTTAATCAATGGCGCTACCAACCACACATTGGACTTTGGCGCGGATGGTGCTACTTATGCTCTTAATTTTTGGAATCAGTTTGATGAGGTATTGTATACAGGCGTTTTTGAAACCGAAGAAGAGAGCCATGAAATTCCAACCATCGAACGTGATGGGGTTACTTTTTCATTTCTAGCCTACACGTATGGAACAAATGGTATCGAGCCTGATACAAACTGGCGCGTTAATTATTTCGATGAAGAAAAAATTCGCAATGATGTTGCCAAGGCACAGGAATTGAGCGATGTTGTCATCGTTTCTGCACACTGGGGCGACGAAAATACAAATGAAGTGAATGAGTTCCAACGTTATTATGGTCAGTTATTTGCCGACTTAGGCGTAGATGTTGTTATCGGAACGCATCCCCATGTTATTCAACCTATCGAATGGTTAGAAGGGGAAGGTGGTAATGAGACTTTGGTCGTATGGTCATTAGGGAATTTATTAGCTCATGCCTTAGATGATATTAATACACTTGGTGGCATGGTTTCCTTCGATTTTGTTGTAACGGAAGAAAAAACCCAGATTGAAAATGTCGTTTTCCGCCCGACCGTTTCTCATTTTACATACCATTATAATGATAATGGACGCTTGAAACGTAAATTTAAGATTTACTATTTAGATGACTATACCGATGAACTTGGTTCTGAACATGGCCTGAATGAAGATGGTGTTCTAGTATCACCAGCTAATTATAAGGCACAAGTGGATGCAGTCATTCCGGATGAATATTTATTGCAGTAAAACTGAATATTTATATCTCATAAAAACTAATGTTTTATAATAGATAAGCGTGCAGACACCTTTTCGATGAAGAGGTTTATGCACGCTTTTTGTGTTTATTTGGAAAATGGAATAATGGTCAACTAATGTTTGCATTATTGTTGCGATAAACGCTCATTACCGATATAATAGCGTTAAGTAAGGAGATTTTTCCACGTTTTTTTATTTTCCACTTCCTCGAAAAAATTTTCTCTCACCAAACCTACCAAATGTAACTCTACAACTTCCAATTATTGCTTCCAACTTTTGATGCCGATTTCTTTGGTTTTTTTGTTATGCCATGCCACTTGTCTGTTACATGGGTTATAAACTTTCTTCGGAAATATGGTGGAAATAGCAAACTGAAAAACAAATGCTTGTTTCTTAAACAATTGATTACAGGTTTTGTTTACTAAAAAAATGGAATCATGTAAAATAATTGTAAAGAGAACCAGAAACGGGTGAGAAAATGAAAACTGACCAAATACAAGCATTAGCATATCAGGCGCTATCCAAGCATGAAGCAGGAGAGTTCCAATCTGCGGAGATATTATTTCTTGAAGCCTTGTATCTCTTGGATGATAAAGAAAATAACCTTTATCAAATGATTGTTTATGGTTTAGGGATTAACTATGCGAAACAAGGGAACTATGATGGCGCAAGAGGTTGCTTTGAAGAAGGACGCATGAACGCTCGAAAAGCGCAAAATATTCCTCATGAGTTGGAAATGCATCACCAATTGGTAGTTATTATGCGTGAATCAGGGGAATATGAAGCAGCTGAGGTACTGAGCATGGAAGAAATTAGTTACCGGAAAGAACAAGCGCCAGACGATTTCGAAGGGCTTGCTGTGGCTTATTTGGAAGCGGCAAAAATTTATAAATTGTGGGAAAAACAAAGCAAATTTGAGAAAATGATAGAAAAAGCTCGTTATTATACAGAAAAAGCAAACAACAAATAATTGAATGATGTATGAAGTGGAAATGGATAATTATCAAGGTCCATTACGTTTGTTGAGAAGGGGTATGTCAGATGGCACTAAATGAGAAAGAATCCAAAGTCTTTACATATATTAAGGAAGATCCGTTCATTTCCCAACAGGCTCTTGCGGATAAGATTGGCTTATCACGTCCAGCTGTTGCAAATATTATTTCAGGATTGGTCAAAAGAGGTTATCTACTTGGAAAAGCGTATGTAGTCAATGAAACCCGTCCCATAGTCTGTATTGGGGCAGCTGCCGTTGATAGAAGGTTTTTCATTAAAGACGAATTAATCAAGCGAACATCAAAGAATGTGACATCAGAAACGACTTGTGGTGGGGTAGCTTTGAGTATCGCCGAAAATTTGGGCCGACTGCAACAGGATGTAGTGTTATTGAGTTTGGTCGGGGATGATCGCGAAGCAGAAGCTATTAAAGACTCCATGCGTACTTTTGTAAAAGTAAACGAGATAGATACAATTCCTGGGCAGGCAACGGGAGCATACACCGAAGTTGTCAACGGAGATGGGGAATTGGCATTGGCTCTTTCCGAAATGGATATTTATGATAAAATGACGCCAAATTGGTTTGTTAAGCGCCTTTCATTATTGAAACAAGCGAAGGCAATTATTATAGATACCAACTTACCCAAGAATACCACTGAAGCGGTGATTGATTTTGCTTTGAAAAATAAAACGCCGTTATCTTTAGTGACAGCGTCAGTACTAAAGACATATAACATTCCTGATGACCTCAGAGGTGTTCATTTACTGGTGGTAAGTCGAGAAGATGCAGAAATATTTTTTGATATGAAAGTCTCTACAGATGCACAAGTAGTGGATGCCATCCATCGCTTTTTGGATATGGGAGCGGAGCATGTCATCATTTCAGATCGCAGTCGCAGTATTGATTATGGGAGTGAAAAGCATGGGTTAATCCGCTTTGATTTACAAAACAAGGATTCCCAAAGCTATGTTTGGGGAACACATGAGGCTTTGATATCTGGAATTGTCTATCGTTATCTACACACCAAAAACTTGGTGGATGTTCTGACGACTGGAATAGTGAATGCTGCCATGACCGCTACTTCCCTTAAGAAAGTTCGTGAAGATTTAACGCAATCCACGTTGGAAAAAGATATCAAAGCGTTCGGTGAAATTGAATTCAAAAAACTAGAATCATAATATCTTTCCCTTTTAACATAAATCTTGTACAATAGAATTGTAGGAAGCGGTTTCAGCCGTGTTTGGAAGGAGATGGTCAAGTCATGAAACAAACTTATGAAAATATCATGGTACCTGTTGATGGTTCGGAATCATCTATTCAAGCTTTTAAGAAAGCTGTTCATATTGCGAAGCGTAACAATGCGAAATTACACTTGGTTACCGTTGTTGATAAGGCAGATGACGCAAAAGAAGCCGAGCAAATAGACCGTGATCGTGAAGGCTTTTTCAAAGCGTTGGAGACTTATGCAAAACGTGAGGATCAACACCTTGAGAAAATTGTGAAATTTGGTAATGCTAAAAAGTTAATTGCTGAGGAGCTCGTAAAAGATTGGGATATCGACCTAATCGTAATGGGCGCAACCGGAAAAGGAAATATCGCGAAAGTGGTACTTGGATCAATTACAAGTTATGTTACCAAACATGCTCGTTGTGATGTTTTGATAGCTCGCTAATACCAAACAAAATAAAGCCAACCCTGAACGTTTATTTTCGGTTCTAGGTTGGCTTTTTTTATCGATATAATTAGGCTCTATAATAAATGGTGTTGGTAGGTATTCTTCTCGGAAATCCCGAAGGACGGTGGGGTTGCTTGTGGCCGTGTCAAGGATGCAATGCGAAAGTAGGGACCGTTGATGCTTCAGCATCTACGGTCCCTTTGAGGCTTGCAAGCCCGGAGACTACAGGCTCAGGGCGGTCCCACGGCAGTACACAAGCAAACCCGCAGGCCGAAGGGCATTTTCTTCACCAACATCTGATAACCAAGAACCGATAATTAAACGACAATCTCGGCATGGCTTCCGGAAGCGGAATGGGTCACCTTGATATGGGCAGGTATCCTGGTTTTTAATTCTTCGACATGGGAAATAATTCCTACCATACGGCCGTTGGCATTTAGTTCGGAAAGCGTCTGAATCGCTTGTTCCAAGGACTCCGAATCCAGAGTTCCAAATCCTTCATCTATAAATAGCGTATCGATTTGAATACCACCGCTTTGTTGCTGCATGACATCGCTCAATCCCAAGGCCAGAGCCAACGATGCTTTAAAACTTTCACCACCGGACAGCGTTTTGACGCTTCTTATTTGACCTGTGAAATGATCAAAGACATCCAGTTCCAGTCCCTTGGCACCAGTACCTTTTACTTCTCTTTGTGATCGTTGCAGTAAATAGCGGTTATCCGTCATTTGGATTAAGCGTTTATTTGCCGCAAGAACTATTTCCTCGTAATAAATTGCCAGAACATAACGTTCAAAAGAGAGACGACCTGTTTCGCTTGATTGGCCATTCGCAATATCTGACAGACGTTTCACGGAACCATATTTTGCGAGGGCTTCTTTTCCCTTGTCGTATATAAGAGAAATATTTTTTGTGCCTTGTTCAATAACCTGAAGGTTGTTAGAAAGCTGTTTACTTATTGCCTCCATTTGTTCAAGTTCATTATGCAGCCCATCAAGTAAAGCCTGAATCGTTGGAATATCATGTTTTTCAGAGAACTTTGCGACTATTTTTTCTTGATCGTCCAGGTTACGATTGGTTACCGTGACATCATCTTGATATGCTACTAACTTGATTTTAGTAGGTTCCACTTCAGAATCCGGCATTAATGTGTTTTCAAAATCATCCTCTAGTTTTGTTGCCAGTAGTTTTGCTTCATAATGAGCCTTGGCTTCGGAAATGCGTGAATAAGCCACATCTATTTGTTTCTGGATAGAATCTTTTGTGTTGCCAAGGATTGCGATATCTTTCTCCACATCGGTCATTTCCTGCTTCTTGAGAGGATATAGTTTTTCAATACTGGCTATTTTTCCAGATAAATTTTCCGCTTCTTCTTTTATTCGAGATGAATCCAATCCCTGAACGCTTTGAGCTAAATCCCCTAATTCATTTTCGTGCTCTTGAATTTGTTCTGTTCGGGTTAAGGAAAGTGTTTCTAATTCCTTTTGGTTCAAGTAGAGTGTTTTTTGTGACTCTTGAATAGTCACTAATTCTTTATTTTTACTATCCTGTTCATTCGCTACTTTTTGGAGAATAACCAGCTGATTTTGAAGTTCAACCATAGCCGCTGAAGTATCAGCCACTTTTTTCGCTAATACATCATACTGAAAAGCTAACTCATCACGATTAATGCCAGTCTGAGATTCATATCCAACAATTTGATTGTTGAAGTGACGCACTTGTTCAGAAGCTTGCGTAAAGTCTTTATCAGCTTGGGCGCTTTCCTTTTGAATAGCTTCTAAATCTTCTTCAGTTGGTGCATTCTCAATTTTAACAGCGAGAGAAGGATGTTCGATTGAACCGCAAACGGGACAACTTTCTCCCGTTGATAAGTTGGTAGCGAGGAGACCCGCCATATTTTGATTAAACAATCGACGAGATTGGATCAATTGATGGCTCTTGGCTTCTGAACGAGCCTGTGCTTGAATCATTAAATCCAATGCTGCTTGGTGAGAATCGATAAGCTTCTGCATGGTTTCCACATTGACTAGCTTGGCATTCAGGGCGCTTTCTTCTTGGTTGAGTTTGTGTGCATCGTCTTTTAAGTTTGCCCATTCAGCTTGTGCGACTCGGCTTTCTTCTAATTGAGTGGTTATCTTGGAATGTTCTTCCAGCAATTTTTGCGATTCTTCGCCTAGTACCACCAATTCTTCAGTGGCTTTACGTTGTGCATCATCAAGTTTTTTAATAGCGTTTTTTAATTTATCAACCGTCGCAAATATCTCAATCTGCTTATTCAACGCATCCAATTCTTGGCGCCATTTTGTAATATTATGGTAAGAAAGCTCCAATTCCAAAAACTCATCTTTTAGCTTGTCAACATCAGTCTGTTGAAGTACCAAGTTATCCATTGTTTTTTGAAGAGACAATTCTAAATCAGCTTGCGCCTTGACTTCTTTCTGAAGACTTTTTTTGGCATCGACACAAATCTGGGCATTCTCAAATTTCTGAATGTCTTGTTCCAATTTATCAAAGTAGTCTTTGTCTTTTGCCAACAGGTCTCTTTTACCGATGAGTTCGTGTAATTTTTGGTACTGCGCTTGTTGATTCTCCAATTCCTTCATAGTCTTGTTTTTTTCTTTTTGGTTGTTTGTGGTCTCTTGAGCCATCACGTTATATTCATGCTTTAGTTCATTCAATCGCTGGAGAACAGCTTCGGTATCTTCTTCGTCTTGGTGAGCTTGCAATATTTCATCATTTAAAGTAGCCAAATAGCTGAAAGAGGCCTTTAACTCAGTCCGATTATTATTAACCTCTTTAGTCAACTGGGATACTTGGGCTTTTAAGTTATCCTGAAACCGCAATATTACCTGGGTACCAAAAATGTTTCTGAATATGGCTTCTTTATCTTTACTGTCCGACTCCAGCAAATGTTTGAATTCTCCCTGTGGCAACATCACGATTTGCTTAAATTGTTCATAGGTCAATGACAATAAATCCGTAATTTCCTTGTTTGCGTCGGTAATTTTGGTTGTAACATTTCCATCGTGATGAAATTCGACCGACGACTTATGGTCGATTGGTTCTCGTTTTCCCGGACCTTTTTGAGCGGGCTTACGTTTGATGAAATATTCTTTCCCATTCACTTCAAATGTAAAGGCAACAAAACATAAATTTTCATCTGTCGCGAAATCTGACTTAAATGCGTCTTTATTGCGGCTCTCACCGCTGGCATCGTCATAGAGGGCATAAGCAATCGCATCAAAAATGGTTGTTTTTCCAGCCCCTGTAGGTCCACTGATCAAAAATAAAGTTTGATTATTTAATTGCGTGAAATCAAGTACGGTATGGTCTTTATAAGGGCCAAAAGCATTCATTTCTAATTTAATGGGTCTCATGGGGTGCTCCTTTCCGCTTCATGGAATTCTCGTTCGATAAATGACCGTAAATCCATTGGTAAAGTGGTATTCGTAAAATTCTCATAGAAATCTGTAAATAAATCCGGAAGTTTTTTTGTTTTCAAGTCTGAACGCGTAAGAGCAATATCAGAAACCGTAATTGTTTGCCGATTAATATATTCCAGTCCCATCGCATTGGGAAATTTTTTCCGCAATTGATTCATGGGGTCAAAAATGATGTCATCATCCATAAGTTCAAAGAAAATATAATCATCGGAGCGTTGCGCGAGTAGTTCATCAAATGAACCGCGTAATATTTTCATATCACGTAAGGGTTTTAAGTAAATCGGTGTTAGCGAGACTTTATCTTTTTCCAATTCAACGAGTGAGACCTGTTTTTTATGATTAGCTTCCGATTTAGAATATTTTAACAATGAACCACTGTAACGGATATGATCATCTTTAACTTTTTGGGGTTTATGCAGATGCCCCAAGGCAACGTAATCGAATCCATCCAATATCCCTACAGGAACATATTCAGCGGTTCCAATGCTAAGAGGACGTTCGGAATCGGAAGATTCAACTGATTCAGCGGTTCCATTTATAACGTATCCATGGGCCACTAAAACATTGATTTCAGAAGGGTCCCAACCAGCTTTAATAGCTTCAATCTGATATGTTGCGACATCTTCCATGGTTCGAATATTGGGTTGTTGCATCTTCTCACGTACGAAGGCTGGATCTGCAAAAGGCACAAGGTAGAAATTTACGTTATCAATCGTCACTTTACGCGTAACATCTTTTAATGTTCCTTCGATAAACAGGTTGTTTTGGGTGAATAAGCGCGAACCGTACTCCAAGCGTTCGCTGCTGTCATGATTGCCTGAAATGGCCAGCACAGGAACGCCAATTTCATTTACCATGCGGGTTAATACTTCGTCTGCCAAAGACACTGCTTCCTTGGGTGGAAGTGAGCGATCATAAAGATCTCCAGCCATGATCACAACATCCACATTTTGCTTCTTTACTTGATCGATGAGCTGGTTTAATAAATAGCGTTGATCTTCAATCATTGAGAATTCATTGACTATTTTCCCTAAATGCCAATCTGCCGTGTGTAATAGTCTCACTATCATCACTCCTTTATGCTAAAATAAGATTAGAACTTTTCATTCATTATAACAAACGTTTGTTCGTAAAAGGAGGGTTTTTAATGGATTTAGGTTTAAAAGGAAAAAATGCACTTATTATTGCATCTAGCCAAGGATTAGGAAAGGCTGTTGCTACTGAACTCGTCAAAGAGGGTGCAAATGTTATGTTGACGAGTCGTAGTGAGGACGCGTTACGTGAGGTCCAAGAAGAATTAGAGTTGTTGGGTGAAGGCCGGGTAACTTATTTTCCATGTGATATTACCAAGCCAGAAGAAATAAAAGCACTAGTCGCAGAAACTCAAAAACGTTTGGGTACGATTAATATTTTATTAAACAATGCCGGTGGACCACCAAGTGGCGTTTTTGATGACTTCGAGGATGAAGCCTGGCAACGAGCTTTTGAATTAAACTTGTTAAGCTATATCCGAATTATTCGCGAAGTTTTGCCTGATTTACGTAAAGAGGGTGGGCGAATTGTGAATGTCGCTTCCATATCAGTAAAAACGCCGATGAAGAATTTAATTCTTTCCAATACATTCCGGAATGGAATTGTGGGGCTGTCAAAATCCCTCGCTGAGGAACTCGGTCCCGATAATATATTAGTCAATGTTGCGGCACCTGGTACAATTGGTACTGGTCGAATTGCACAGCTAAATAAAAACAATGCTGAAAAACAGGGCGTATCCGTAGAAGATATCGAAAAAGAAACAGCTGCTAAAATTCCCTTGGGCAGAATGGGTCGGCCACAGGAATTTGGAAAAGCAGTGGCATTTTTGTTATCCGATGCCAATACATATATAACCGGTTCAACCATCCTCGTTGATGGCGGAATGGCAAAAGTAATCAGTTAACAGAAGAGGCGAAGGGAAAAAATATGAGTGGATTAAAATTTCGGAATAAGCATGTGGTTGCTACTTATGAGTGTGACAATATGCGGGATATGACTTTACCCGCTTTAATTAATGCGATGGTAGAAACATCAGGTTTGCAAAGTCATGCGCTTGGAAATACCGAAGAGCAAATGACAGAGCAAGGACTAGCCTGGATTATTATACAATACGATATTAATGTGAATCGCATGCCCAAACGTAGGGAAGAAATCATATTGGAAACAGAAGCTTTAAGTTTCAATCGTTTCTTTACTTATCGTGCTTTCAGGGCTTTTGATAAAGAGGATAATTTACTGGTGGAAGCTATTACAACTTTTAGTGTCATGGATATGGCGACGCGTAAACTTACACAGGTTGACAAGAAGTTGGTGGCGCCTTATCAGGCAGAAGAAATCCGGACCATGGTACGTGCTCCCAAGATTCAACCTGTGAATCCTGAAACAGCTACGAGTATGCCGTATCGGGTACGCTATTTGGATATTGACGGAAATATGCACGTTAATAACGCGAAATATTTCGATTGGATCATCAATTCCGTGGATGTTAAGATATTGGAAGCCTACAAAATCAAGGCAGTAACCATAAAGTATGAAAAAGAAGTAGGTTTCGGTAGTATTATCGAAAGTCATGTTTCTGTTGAAAAAATGGGAGATGGGCAACTTAAGACCGCCCACATTATCGAAAACGGTGGTGGCAGAGCTTGTATCGCTAACATTACCTGGGAACATCGTATTATGGATCAGGTGAAAAAAATAACTGATGAAAAAATCGAAATTGACCTGGGCTATGAAGATACATTTATAGAAGTCTATACTGTTGATAACGATGAATTTAAACAACTCATTCCAACACTTATTGATGATGACATCACACATTTCAATATCTCTGAGAAGGAATTTTCTAAAAAAGAAGTAAACTCGCTCTCGATAGTTAATCATGGACTGGGGTTTATGTTTTTTGAAGATGAGAAATAAAAAAACAGGAAACGGGATAAAATTATCCCGTTTCCTGTTTTTTATTTTATTCGTACAGTGCTGCTACACGTGCTTGTACGTCTTTATCTTCCAAGAATTCTTCGTAAGTTGTATCCAAGCGGTCAACAACACCATTGGCACTTACTTCAATAATGCGGTTTGCAGTTGTATTGATAAACTCGTGGTCATGAGATGAGAACAACAAAGCGCCTTTAAATGCAATCATACCATCGTTCAAAGCAGTGATTGATTCCAAGTCCAAATGGTTTGTTGGATCATCCAAAATTAGAACGTTTGCTTTGGAGAACATCATTTTAGAAAGGATAACCCGGACTTTTTCGCCCCCGGATAATACAGATACTTTCTTCATAACGTCGTCACCAGTAAAGAGCATACGACCCAAGAAACTACGCAAGAAAGTATTATCGTCTTCTTCTGGACCAGCAAATTGACGTAACCATTCCAGAATGTTGATGTCTGGATTTGGGAACTCGCTTGAGTGGTCTTTAGGCAAGTAGCTACGTGAAGTTGTAACACCCCATTTGAAAGTACCAGCATCTGGTTCCATTTCACCCATCAAAATACGGAATAGGGTAGTTGTTGCAATATCACGACGACTTGTAATAGCCACTTTATCTTCACGGTTCAATGTGAAACTAATGTTATCCAATACTTTCACACCATCGATAGACTTAGATAGACCATCAACAATCAATAAATCATTTCCAATTTCACGTTCCGGTGAGAAACCAACGAATGGATATTTACGTGAAGATGGTTGAATATCATCCAAGGTAATTTTATCCAACATTTTCTTACGGGACGTTGCTTGTTTCGATTTAGAAGCATTCGCACTAAAGCGGGCGATAAAATCTTGTAATTCCTTGATTTTTTCTTCTTTTTTAGAGTTTTGGTCTGCTGCCAGTTTAGAAGCTAATTGACTGGACTGCAACCAGAAGTCGTAGTTACCAACATAAAGTTGGATTTTACCGAAGTCAACGTCTGCCATATGTGTACAAACCGTATTCAAGAAGTGACGGTCATGGGATACAACAATAACAGTGTTAGGGAAGTTAATTAAAAACTCAGATAACCAATCAATTGATTGCTTATCCAAACCGTTAGTAGGCTCATCCAGAAGTAAAACGTCTGGTTGACCGAACAAAGCTTGTGCTAAAAGAACCTTAACTTTTTGTGGTTCAATCAGTTCGCTCATATTTTTGTAATGCAAATCTTCGGAAATTCCTAAACCTTGCAACAAGCTCGCAGCATCTGCTTCAGCTTCCCAACCATTTAGTTCCGCAAATTCACCTTCAAGTTCACCAGCACGAATGCCATCTTCATCAGTAAATTCTTCCTTCATATAAATAGCGTCTTTTTCTTGACGTACTGCATAAAGGCGTTTATTACCCATGATAACGGTGTCGAGTACTTGTTTGTCTTCAAAACCAAAGTGATCTTGATTCAAAACAGATAAACGTTCATTTGGATCTAGAATAACGTCACCGGTTGAAGGTTGAATTTCACCAGAAAGAATCTTTAAGAAAGTGGATTTTCCAGCACCATTTGCTCCAATTACACCATAGCAGTTGCCGGGAGTGAATTTAATATTTACATTGTCAAAAAGTTTACGATCAGAAAATTGTAAACTGACGTTTGATACAGTAATCATTCTTGGCATTCCTCAATTCATTTAATATTGTCCTTTCACATTCTAACACAATCTTTTCAAATTGAAAGCATTTCGAACCATGATTAAAGCAGTTTATTAAACATAAATAAACTTATTTGCTCATCCGAAATGAGATGAAGATGATTCTGATAATCAAGTGATTTGGGATACAGGCGATATGAAAGGTACTCATCATAAGAAAAATAAGTATCATTTCCCAATCGCATCGTTAAACCCTTACTGTTTTCAGAGAGCGAAAGATACTGGTCATCAAGTGTTTCACTGGCTAAGTTAGGATGAGGAATCATTCTTATCTTAATTGGATCACCAATTATCTGGGTTGTGGTTCTATCGACATCAGGTAAAAAGTGGAAGAGACTGATGGCCTGAACGGCTTCTGCATCACTATCGAAGTTTAATGATGTTTTATAATATGTTGTGTTTATTTGTAACTTATTTTTCGCTATCTTTTCAATAAGATAGGGCTCTCTCTTTTTCATGCCAAAGACCATTAGCTGGATAGGCTCATCATTTTCATCTAACTGAAGGATATCATTACCTCGCAAAACGATTGAAGCAGTTGGTGTATCATCCCAGGGAATGATTGTTTCCATATGCCATTCGAAAATACCATCCGTTTCTGATACCAAAATTATCCGGTTGGATGAACTAATATCTAGACTATGGAAATCACCTTTCATCAATAGTGTTTCAGATGTATTTGCTTTTTCGGGGTACCGGACATAAAATCCTGTTTCATCTATAAAATAGAGACGATGGCGATAAATATAATTCCCCCGAATAGGCCGATCAAAATGTAGTGCTTTGAACAAAAAAGGTTGTAGATCCGCTTCGTCCAGAAAAAGTGACTGATTTACAATTGGTTCTTGGTAAATAGGCAAATCCTGAAGGCCTAAGTGTTCAATCCATTTTCGCCAATGATAAATAGAAACATTTGATCTATCCTTCCATAAATATAAAAAACCACTATATAACGAAATATCATAAAAGTTTCCCTTTATCGTTAAATTAGTTAATAATATGTCTGCTTTATCCATAAACATCCTCCTTTCGGAAAAAATCTCGCAATATGATTATACCATATGGAGGTTCACATCAATTCATGATAGAATAGACAAAAATTATTAGGAATGGAGAATTTCATGGACAAAAAATTAACGTTCAAAGATTACCTGTTTATCGGTTCGATGTTGTTCGGATTATTCTTTGGAGCTGGGAACTTAATATTCCCTGTCCAAATGGGACAACTAGCCGGATCGAATATGCTGGAAGCAACATTGGGATTCATCATCACGGCTGTGGGGCTACCATTCCTTGGCATCGTGGCAATGGGGCTAGCACGCAAGGACAGTTTGTACGAATTAGCCAGCAAGATTTCACCTGGTTATGGATTATTCTATACCATCGCTTTGTACTTGACGATTGGGCCATTCTTTGCGATTCCCAGAACTGCGACTGTATCATTCGAAGCAGCATTTGCACCATATTTAGATAAAGGGATTTTGCAACTGGCACTTCTTATTTTTTCAGCTTTATTCTTCGGTTTTTCCTTGTGGTTTACATTACGACCTTCAGGAATTTTAACGTGGGTAGGTAAAGTATTAAATCCGATATTCTTGGTCTCATTAACAGGACTAGTCATCTTTTCCGTTTTAAAACCTATGGGAGAGGTAGGGACGATTCCTGTTCAGGAGACTTACCAAGCAGGAGCATTTTTTCGTGGGTTTCTAGAAGGGTATAACACGATGGATGCTTTGGCAGCTTTAGCATTTGGTATTATTGTTATCAGTACCATCAAAAGTTTAGGGGTAACAAAACCATCCGCAATAGCAAGAGACACCGTGATTGCTGGATTGTTCAGTACAACATTGATGGCCATCATTTATGCAAGTCTGGTTTATGTCGGAGCAACAAGTCAAGGTATTTTTGGTCTTAGTGCCAACGGGGGAGCTGCTTTAGCAATCGTTTCTGATCATTATTTCGGAGCTTTTGGAGCAGTGGTTCTTGCCGTTATTATTACCGTTGCTTGTTTCAAAACAGCAGTAGGGTTACTGACTGCCATCAGTGAGATGTTCGTGACCTTGTTCCCTAATAAGTTAACTTACAACCAATTTGTATATCTTTTTACAGGTATTTCATTTGGAGTAGCAAACCTGGGATTGCAACAAATCATCACTTTGTCTATTCCTGTATTGATGTTCCTGTATCCATTAGCGATTACGCTTATCTTTACAGCGATACTGAGTCCGCTATTTAAGGATAAGGATATTGTTTACAGAATGACCACGATTTTTACCCTCCCATTTGCCTTGCTTGATTTTATCCAAGCCTTGCCAGAAGAGTGGAGAAGCGGGCTCATTCTGGAGCAAGTATCTATTTGGGCGAAAGCTACGGTTCCGTTATTTAATTACGGAATGAGCTGGCTGATCCCATCATTTATTGGTTTTGTTATTGGGTTAATACTTTCTAGAAGAACTAAATAAGAAAAGAGACAAAAGCTATCATAAACAGCTTTTGTCTCTTTTTTGGTTCTATTATTTATGGTGTGGGTAGGTATTCTTCTCGGAAATCCCGAAGGACGGTGGGGTTGCTTGTGGCCGTGTCAAGGATGCAATGCGAAAGTAGGGACCGTTGATGCTTCAGCGTCTACGGTCCCTTTGAGGCTTGCAAGCCCGGAGACTACAGGCTCAGGGCGGTCCCACGGCAGTACACAAGCAAACCCGCAGGCCGAAGGGCATTTCCTTCACCAACACCAGATAACCAAGAACCTCTTTTTTTAACGGCTTCCGAAAGAAGTCTCCCGCTTCTAAACGTTTCGGTGCATGGCACCAGTGAAAGCGGGAGATGAATTTCGGTTCCCCAATGGGGAACGATAGTTCCTATTTACGTCAATAAAAATCGACTTAAGACGAAGGCATGTTATATAATATCCTTATAATCAAGGAAGGAGGAAAGGTTATGTACCACGGAAAACGATTGATGATTCGAAATCAAGCGAAGCTGAAACCGGCATTGGATACCTGCAACAAAGCTTCCGCTGAAGTGTGGAACCTGTGCTTGCGGAAGTCCAAGGCACATCATCTTGCCACCGGCAAGTGGATAGGCAAGACGCAACTGCAAAGCGAAACCAAGCAAACGGTCGCATTGCATAGTCAAAGCATCCAAGCCGTCGCCCACAAATACCTGAACGCCCGTCTGGCGGCGAAGGAAGCCAAAACCGCAGGGCGCAAGGATGTCCGTTACCCCTACAAGGAAAAGTTTTTCTTCAACACCAAATGGGTCGGACAGGCTTTTTCCATAGAAGGTAATGTCGTCACCCTCTCATTGGGCATCCGCAACGGCAAAAGACAACCACCACTGAAATTGCGGGTATCCGGATTAGACGGCATTCCTGTCGAAACCATCAAGGAAGTGGAGCTATGCCACGACATCCATTATTATTTGTCCGTTACTTACGACGATGGGATAGAAAATCCGCCCTTGGGGCAACAACAGGCGGCTTCTGTTGACTTGGGCGAAATCCACAGTATTGCTTCCTTTGCGGAAGGCGGTTCTTCCGTCCTGATTAGCGGACGCAAGGCACGCAGTATCCACCAATTGCGCAACAAGAAGCTGGCTCAACTGCAACGGCTGCAGTCGAAGTGCAAGAAAGGCTCGCGCCAGTGGAAGAAATACCAAAAAGCCAAAAACTTCGTCCGCACCAAGAGCGCCCGCCAGCTGCAGGATGCCCTGCATAAGACAACCAAAAACTTT